>JANQZQ010000101.1 GCA_030728545.1 Ilumatobacteraceae bacterium | reverse complement strand
AAAACAAAGGCCGCCTTGCGCTCTGCGAGCGACAAGACCAAGACTAAGTAGCAAAGACCAAGTAGCCAATCTGGCGTGTATTTTTGGCACGACTCCGATGGCTGATGTCGCAGGGTCTACGGTGAGAGGCAATGAAACCACCAATCACCACACTTGGCCAACTGAAAGCTTCAGGCTGGGTCTCGCGCTCAGTCAAAGAAGAAATCCGCAGCAATGCCGTGCAGCGCATTCGTGCCAACGAGCCGCTTACGGCCAGCATTCTTGGCTACGACGACACGGTCATGCCACAGTTGCAAAATGCACTGCTTGCCGGCCACGACATTGTTTTTCTAGGTGAGCGCGGCCAAGGCAAAACACGAATCATTCGCTCACTTACTGGTCTGCTCGACGAGTGGATGCCGATAGTTGCTGGAAGTGAAATCAATGACGACCCGTATGCACCAGTTTCGCGTCACGCTCGCGACGTGATTGCCGAGCAGGGTGACGCCACACCAATTGCCTGGGTGCATCGTGACGATCGGTACGGTGAAAAACTTGCCACGCCTGACACATCGATTGCTGATCTGATTGGCGAAGTCGACCCAATCAAAGTTGCTGAGGGCCGATATTTGAGCGACGAACTCACTTTGCATTACGGGTTGGTTCCGCGCACTAACCGTGGCATTTTTGCCATCAACGAATTGCCTGACCTCTCCGAACGAATTCAGGTAGGCCTGCTTAATGTGCTCGAAGAACGCGACGTGCAGGTGCGTGGCTACAAGATTCGTCTACCGCTCGATGTGTTGCTGGTTGCATCCGCCAACCCGGAGGACTACACCAATCGTGGTCGCATCATCACACCGCTAAAAGACCGCTTTGGTAGCCAAATTCGCACCCACTATCCACTTGATGTGGCCACTGAGATGCAGATTGTTCGCCAAGAGGCACGCCCAGCCACAATCGGCGACGTGCAGGTGCATTATCCCGCATTCATGGAAGAGATCGTCGCCCAGATAAGTCACTTGGCTCGCGCAAATGCCAACGTGAGCCAGCGCAGCGGTGTGAGCGTGCGAGTGTCGGTAAGCAACCACGAACTGCTGGCTGCCAATGCCGTGCGACGGGGCCTGCGAGCCGGTGAAACCATGGTGGCGCCGCGCGTAAGTGATCTAGAGGCGCTCGTTGCCTCAACCGCTGGCAAGATCGAAATAGAGAGCGTTGACGACGGCCGCGAGGGAGCAGTCTTCGAACAAATTCTGCGCGGTGCCGTGCTGCAGGTGTACAAGCGCCGGGTTTCAGGGGACAAGACCAAAGAACTCATCACCGCATTCGAATCTGGCACGGTGGTGAGCACGGGCGAAGACGTGTCGTCTAGTGAATTGTTTGGCTTTGCCCAGCAGGTGCCCGAGCTACAACAGCTCGCACTGTCGTTGTTGGATGGCAACGAGTCGCCGGCATCTGTGGCGAGTGCCGTGGAATTCGTGTTGGAAGGCCTGCACCTTGCCAAGCGATTGAACAAAGATTCAGCCGGCGCACGAGCCACCTATCGTTCGCGCACCACCACTGTGTGACGCGGTCTTTATAGAAAATCGCCTTACACGGCGAACGGCGTGCGAGTCCAGTGTTCGTCGGTGTCATTGCGATAGGTAGTTGGTGCGATACCCACCAATCGCGAAGCATGCACGGGTTGGTCGAACCCGCGGAGCGCGAAATAACCGATTGGCTCGGCGGTGATCCCTTCGGGCAGGTGCACTGCTTGTTCGGTGGGCAAAAGAATGCCGTAGTTAGCTGCTTCGTCGCACAACCGCGATGCCATATTCGGAGCATCGCCGATGTAGTCCTCACCCTCAAACAAGATGATGTCGCCCGAGGTGATGCCAATACGCAGGCGCAATTCACCAAGACGCTCGGCAAAGCGACGCTGCAATTCGAGCGAAAAAATCACTCCCGCATTTTGGTCAACGGCAATCGCCATAAAGCCATCCCCAAGAAACTTGTCGATTCGCACACCGACCTCGGACGCAAGGTCACGGGAGACCTCACGGAAGTCTTTGAGCATCGCTTTGGCCTGCTCGTCATCCGTGCGCTGAATAAACGACGTGAAGCCAGAAAGGTCGACGAATATGATCGTGCGTGGGTAACGCATCGTGCCCTCAATGCTACGGTTCGCTCATGGCTCTTCGTTTTCAGTACTCGCGCTGGGACGGCACGCAACGCGGCTTTGACCTCGACGCCGATGCATTAATGGCCGAAATATCTGACGAGCTCATCCACCACGGCGATGCCAATGCCGCGCTGCGCCGCCTCATGCAACAGGGCATGCAAGACCGCAACGGTCGCAATGTGGAGGGCCTGCGCGAGACCCTGGAGCGCCTGCGTGCCAAGCGTCAAGAAATACGCGAGCGAGGCAATCTAGGCCACGAGTTTGATGACGTGGCGCGTGAACTTACCGACATCGTGGATGAAGAGCGACTCGCCGTCGACTCGGCCGAGCGGGCCGCCAACGACTCTGGCGATACGCGTCGCGCTGAAGTGGCGCGGGAGTCCGCGAGTGAGCGTCGCTTGCGACTCGATCTGCTGCCTGATGACTTAGCCCGAAAAATTGAGGCGCTGTCGCACTACGACTTTCAATCGCCCGAGGCCCAACAACGCTTCGAGCAACTTGCTGCACGTCTGCAAGAGCAGTTGGCCCAACGACAATTTGAACAAATCTCTAGCGCCATGGAAAACATGACCCCTGAAGGTTTGGCGCAGATGAACGAAATGATGAAAGCGCTCAACGAGATGATTGAGCGCCGGCAACGAGGCGAGGATCCACAATTCGACGACTTCATGAAGAAGTTCGGTGATTTTTTCCCAGAGAACCCAACGACTCTTGACGAACTACTTGCGCTCATCGCCAAACGCATGGCAGCCGCGCAAGCCATTCTCAATTCGATGACGCCCGAGCAGCGTGCCGAGCTGCAAGAACTTTCTGCCCAGATGCTCGGTGACAATGAGTTGGGCCAACACATGGCGCAGCTTGCTGCCAACCTGCAGCAGATGTTCCCGGAGATGGGTTGGGGAGACGCTCAACAATTTGGTGGCGACCAGCCGATGCCGTTTGCTGAGGCAATGCAAAGCATGCAAGAGCTGAGCGACCTCGACGACCTTGAGCGGTTTCTGGCGAATGCCACGTCGCCTGCCGCCCTGCAAGAAGTCGACTTGGACAAGGTTCGTCAGTTGCTGGGGGATGTGTCTGCAGAGTCGCTGGAGCGGTTAGCGCGGCTCACCGAAACGCTGCGCGACGCCGGATTGATTGATCAAAAAGAAGGCCGACTCGAGCTGACCCCCCGTGGGTTGCGCAGTATCGGCAAACAGGCGTTGCGCGACTTGTTTGGCAAACTCGAACGCGATGCTCTTGGCCAGCACCGTATTGAACGAATTGGCACTGGTCATGAGCGCGCCCACGAGACCAAGGCGTACGAGTATGGCGACCCGTTCAACTTGGACCTCCAGCAAACGTTGCGCAACACGTTGCGACGACAAGGTGGCGGGCTGCCGCTTCGTTTGTCGCCAGATGACTTTGAAATTGACCAAACCGAACAGGTCACGCGGTCGTCGACGGTGCTGATGGTCGACCTGTCGCTTTCCATGCCGATGCGCGACAACTTTTTGCCTGCCAAAAAAGTTGCGACCGCACTGCACTCCTTGATTAGCTCGCAATTTCCCCGTGATTATTTGGGTCTGGTGGGGTTCAGCGAAACGGCCCGGGAACTGCGCCCTGAGCAGCTGCCAGAGGTGTCATGGGACTTCGTTTATGGCACCAATATGCAGCACGGGTTTGCCTTGGCCCGTCGGATGTTGGCTCGCCAGAGCGGCACCAAGCAGATCATCATGATCACTGACGGGGAACCCACTGCTCATATCCGCCCTGATGGTGAGGTGTTCTTCAACTATCCGCCGGCCTATGCCACGATCGAGGCCACGCTGCGCGAGGTGATGCGTTGCACTCGCGACGACATTCGTATCAACACGTTCATGCTCGACGCCACTGGTGCTTTGCGCAGTTTCATCGAGCAACTCACCGAGATCAACAAAGGTCGGGCATTTTTTACCACACCAGAAACGTTGGGCGAATATGTGCTCGTCGACTTTTTGGAACATAAGCGACTCTTGCGATCAAGTGGTCGTCGTCGGGCAAGTTGACCGAACAAGTCGACCGAAGAGGGCTCCGACTTGCGCAGACACCCCCTTATCTGCCATAATGACAACGCTGTTATTTAGGCATGGCTAGGAAGAAGGGGTCCGTGAGTCAACGAATCGAAGCGTCGGAGGGTGACGACCGCGCATGGCAAGACCAAGCAAACTGCTTAGGAGTTGACCCCGACCTGTTTTTTCCTGAGCGCGGTGCGTCGACTCGTGAGGCCAAAGAAGTGTGTCGTGGCTGCGAAGTGCGTCAACAGTGTCTGGATTACGCCCTTGCCAACGGCGAAAAGTTCGGTATCTGGGGTGGGTTGTCTGAGCGCGAGCGCCGTCGCTTGCGTCGTCAGCGTGCCCAGGCCAACCGCAGTACGGCCACTGCCTAAACGAGCCCTGGCTGTGCGATAGCACGGCTGGTAGGGTGCGCCCATGCCCGGTGGACCAGAAATTTGGATCATTATCGCTCTTGCAGTCGTCTTGTTCGGTGGCTCACGTTTGCCAAAGATCGCTCGTAACCTCGGCCGCGCTCAAGGCGAACTGAAAAAGGGTTTGTCGGAAGGCAATGCCGAAGTGAGCAAAGACGACAAGCCTGAAGGCAACGCCGCTCCGCAGGCCTAAGCCCTGTTAGACGCTCGTTGCGTCGATGAATTTCACTTTGCGTTGCAAGACCTCAGACAGTAGGCCCTTACGTTCGTTAGCGGCATAAATATTGAGTGATACGTCGGCCTTCTTGCCTCGTGGCTTGAGAGCAATAATCAGTTCGTCGGCAGTGAGTTTCGTCGACACCGACTTCACGCGCGCGTCGTAGGTGCGATCCAGCCCAATTGCTACGCGAAGCAGCCCTGCCAAGCTGCGTACGATGCGCTGGTCAGCAGTGGAAAGAGCCGCAAATTCGGCGTGTTCGCTCTTTGGTGCACCCTTGCGGTGGTAGCGGGCTACCTGCGCAATTATTTCCACCTCTCGATCAGTGAGCCCCATGAGTTCGGAGTTACGAATGAGGTAGTACGCATGCAAGTGGTGTTTGGCATGTGCCACCACCACGCCGACGTTGGCCAAGATGGCAGCAAACTCTAGGTATCGCCGCCAGTCAGGTTGAAACTTCAGTGCTTCTTCAAGATCGTCAAACAATCTGACAGCGAGCTCGGCTACATGTTGTGAATGTTCGGGGCGATCGTCACACCGATCGGCAAGTTGTTGCACACTGCGCCGTGCCGCGTCGTGATCTTTGTCGACTTCGATGAGGCCTTCACGGCGGAGCGTGTCAAGTAGCAAGCCTTCACGCAAGGCATAGTCAGAGAACATCAGTGACTTCAATTCAAAAACATCTACCAACCCCTCCATGATGAGTGCCCCAGCCAAAATGATGTCGGCCCGATTGGGTTCGAGACCGAATCGTCGTGCCCGGTCCTCGATGGTTGGTTCCGCCTGCAACTGCGTGACTACAGACCGAACTTCATCGCTCGTGAACTCGAATCGATTCAACGTCTTTGGCTCAGTAATAGCGCGGTTGCTCAAAATGAGCCGGGCAATTGTTTCAGCAGTTCCCGAGGATGTCGCGACGATTTCAAAACCAAGCTCGAGCACTTCGGGTGCTACTACTGACAATGACGAACGAATGAACGATCTACAACTTGGGATGGCGCTCGGGTGCAGTGTGGTGCTCGAGAAGAATCGATCAGTAAGCCGAACTGCACCCAACTTGAAACTTCGTGCAAACATCACCTCGTCGTCGATTCCGACCACAACCTCGGTAGAACCGCCACCGATATCACAGACGAACATCGGGCGATCATGGATGCCGATTGCATTCAGCACACCGAGGTGGATGAGTCGTGCCTCTTCGACGCCCGAGATCACCTCAATGTCAGTTCCGGTTTCCTTGCGTACTCGCTTGATGAATTCAGAACGGTTTTTGGCCTCACGTACGGCACTCGTCGCAACGGCACGAAGTTTGGCATCGTATGACTTTGCAATCTTTGCCATGCGGGTCAGGCTCTTTACCCCGCGGTCAATAGCGTCGTCGGATAGCTCTTTCATATCGCCGCCACCGTGGCCGAGGCGCACCACATCTTTTTCACGTGTTACGACTTCAAAGCCACCAGGCACGGGCTTGGCGACTACGAGGTGGAAGCTGTTGGTGCCGATATCCAACGCCGCCACGAGGTCGCTCATTCGTTCCGACGATAGCCTCTGAAGCCCAGAGGAGCCCCGATGTCTGACGTAACCAAAGAACCACCACGAGCCCATATCCGCATCACCTATACCGGCCCGATCTATCCACACTGGGAAATCGTCGGTGACTACGGTGACCCCGACCTGATTGACGAGTTCGCCCGTCGTGCCTACATGCGCCTGTTGTATGTGCCGATGAAAGACAGCCAGTTTCGCCGTAATCGCGAGCGCGTAAACAAAGACGCTGAGAACGAAGGTGTGAGCGTGGAGTGGTTCCCCGAAGAAGTCAATAACTAATTGATGTAGTTGCCCGTGTGCTGCGGCGGCGCGGTGAACATCGAGTAAATCGTCAATGACCAAACAGCGAAATCATCAGGGCCAGGAGCCTGCAGACGATGACGCAGGTTACGGTGCTTTTATCGACGCACGGTTCATCAATCGAGAGTTGAGTTGGCTTGACTTCAACGACCGGGTGTTGTCGCTGGCGACGGGTGCCCAGTTGCCTCTGCTCGAACGGGTGAAATTCTTGGCCATTAGTTCCTCGAACTTGGACGAGTTTTATCAGGTACGAGTGGCGGCGCTGCACGACCAGATTGCTGCTGAGGTTTCTGAGCCGAGTATCGACGGCAGGACCCCACTGCAACAGCTACGCGAGATTGCCGGACGTGTACAGAAATTTGCAACGCAGCAGGAACGGCTGTTGACTACCGATTTGCTGCCTACGTTGGCGGCTAACGGTGTGCGCATCGTGCGCTGGACCAAACTCGGCAAGAAGGCGCGCGAGGCGCTGACGGCCGACTACGAAAGTCGCATCTTTCCAATCCTGACGCCTTTGGCAGTCGATCCGTCGCATCCGTTTCCGTATATCTCCAACTTGGCCTTGAATTTGGCTGTTACCGTCCGCGATACAGATACTGGTGAGCAACGATTTGCGCGAGTGAAAGTGCCGCGTAATTTCCCACGCTGTGTTCCGGTACCCGACTCGGACGATTTCATCCTGCTGGAAGACCTCATCGAAGCGCACCTCGATCGCCTGTTCCCTGGTATGGAAATCGTGAGTACCTCACGGTTTCGGGTGACCCGTAACGCTGACTTATCGCTAGATGACGAGGATGCCGAAGATCTGCTCGCAGCAGTCGAGATGGAGCTTCGCCGGCGCCGTTTTGGTCGTGCAGTGCGGCTTGAGGTGCAATCCAACATCAGCAAGGCCGACCTCAGCATGATGTGCACTGAGCTTGAACTAGACCCCATTGACGTGATTCGTCACGATCATTTCATTGAGTTTTCAACCCTGATGCAGTTAGCAAATTTGGATAAACCCAAGCTTCGCTTTAAACCGTGGACACCAGTAACGGCAGGTCGTCTGGCCGCGGCGCAAGAGGCGGGAAAGTCAATGTTTGACGTGATTCGATCTCGTCAATTGTTGGTGCATCACCCTTATGAATCGTTTGCATCTTCAACGGAGACGTTTGTCGAACAAGCAGCACGCGACCCGAAAGTGTTGTCTATCAAAATGACGCTCTATCGCACCTCGGGCGACAGCCAAATTGCGCGGCATTTGATTCGCGCCGCCGAGGCAGGCAAGCAGGTTGCCGTGGTGATGGAACTGAAGGCGCGCTTTGACGAAGCCCGCAACGTGAGCTGGGCACGCGAACTTGAATTGGCCGGCGTGCACGTGAACTATGGGCTGGTGGGGTTAAAGACCCATGCCAAATGCATCCTGATAGTGCGCGAAGAAGCCGGGGTGATTCGCCGGTACGTGCACTTGGCGACTGGCAACTACAACTCAGTCACTGCCCGTTCCTACGAAGACATCGGCTTTTTCACCTGTGAAGAAGCTGTCGGTCGCGATGCGACACAACTCTTTAACTACCTGACGGGTTATGGTCGCGAGCCCAAGTACGAGCATCTGCTCGTTGCGCCTCACCAGCTCAAGACCGAGATCATTCGACTAATCGAAAACGAAGCAACGTTTGGTGCCGACGGTCGTATCACATTGAAACTGAATGCAGTACAAGACCCGCAGGTCATCGAAGCGCTCTATGCCGCCAGTTCGGCGGGCGTCAAAATCGACCTCGTGGTGCGAGGAATTTGTTGTGTTCGGGCGGGTGTGCCTGGCATGTCTGAAAACATCACCGTGCGTTCCGTGTTGGGGCGTTACCTCGAGCATTCACGCATCTATCGGTTTGCTCACGGTTATGACGGCAGTGAACCGTTGCACCTCATCGGTTCGGCCGACCTAATGATTCGAAATCTGGCGGGCCGTGTCGAAACCTTGGTGCGACTCACGCACCCCAAACACCGGGCCTGGCTGGATACGGCACTCGGCTTTTTGTTGGACGATGCCAATGTGCACTATCGCCTAGGTGCCGACAACTCGTGGACCCAGGTCGGTGAGCACCACACACCGAGTGATGCGCAACGTCAACTTTTTGAATGGGTTGTGGCAACTCAGTCGAGATAAGCCTGTTTACGCAGTATTCAGCCGTTGGTAAATACCCGTTCATTAATCTGCCTCAACGGGGCGGCCTCGGGGGCGTAGCGTGCCTACCGTAGAGCCCATGGAAGAGACACGAAAGTCATATCACTCTGAATTAGAGGAGTTGCGCGCCATGGTCGTGCGACTGGGGGCCTCGGTGATCGAGGTCGTGCCGCGGGCCACGAATGTGTTGCTGGGCGGTGACCTTGAAGGAGCTGACTATTTGGTTCAGTCAGACGACGAAATTGATGCACGCGCCCACGAGATTGAGGGTCGCACCTTTGAGATTCTTGCGTTACAGGCCCCAGTGGCTGGCGAACTTCGTCAGTTGGTGTCGATTCTGAAAATTACGAGCGATCTTGAGCGCTCGGCAGATTTGGCAGTCAATATTTGCAAGGCAGCCCGCCGCATCTATGGCAAAGAAATCGACCCAGTCTTGCGCGGGCTTATCTCCAAGATGAGCGAGCAAGCCGAGCAGCTGTACCAATCGGCCATCAATTCTTTTGCCGAGAACGATGTCGCCACGGCAGCAGCAATCGAGGATATGGATTCATTCCTCGACGCCTTGCATCGCCAGTTCATTCAGGCAATTTTTGAAACCCACGCCCGCGAGCGGATGGACCTGCAACTTGCCGTGCAGTTGGCGATTGTTGCGCGCTTTTATGAACGTATCGGTGATCATGCAGTGAACGTTGGCGAACGAGTGCAGTTTGCTTTGACTGGTTGGAAACCCGAACTGCGTGCCATTGAACGCCAGCGTCAGCGTGACGCCACCGGTGAATTCCCCATGACACAGGGATAACCCCGGGTAACGCGATGAGCTACACCCTCGCCATCATCACCTTTCTCGTTGGTTGTGCACTCGGACTGTCGGTTGCTCGGCGTCGATTGCATGCAGCGCTGTCGGCTGATGGGGAGGCACCCATCGTGATGTTGCGGTCAAACGAGTTGTTGTCCTTGGCCTTTGATGCGCTACCAAGCGGAGTCGTAATTGCCGAAGCTGACGCCACCATTTTGTATAAAAATGCAGCAGCGAAGGCAATTAGTGGTGTGCGGCACGTCGACGTGTTGGTTGAGGAAGCCGTTGTTGCGCTCATTAAAACAACGATGAACTCAGAGGCGCAGCATCGTCGATTTGAAACATCTGGCTCTGCCTCGCGATCGTTCGACCTTCGCACCAAACACTTATCCGATGGTCGAATTGTGGCAACCGTAGAGGACGTAACGGAACAGGCGCGAGTCGACACGGTGCGCACCGACTTCGTCGCCAACTTGAGCCACGAATTAAAAACCCCAATCGGCGGTATTGCGGCATTGGCCGACACCATGATTGGCGAGACGGACCCTCAGGTAATCGAGCGCTTGTCGTCACGAATTGTCGACGAGTCGTATCGGCTGTCGCACATCGTGGATGACCTGCTTGACCTGTCGCGAATCGAGTTTGGCGGCGCCGATGATTGGGAGCCAGTCTTAGTTGCCGACGTGGTGAACGAAGTAGTTGCGCGAATGCATCACGAGGCGGTGCGGGCCGGTGTTGTGGTTGAGGCAAAGAATGTGGAAGGAACCCGAGTACTTGGCGACCGCATGCAGCTGGTATCGGCGCTAGAGAATCTTGTTTCCAACGCTGTGAAGTACAGCGGGGATGGCAAAACAGTGTTGGTTGAAGTACAGGCGACATCAGAGTTCGTGAGTATTGCCGTCATCGATCAAGGAATCGGAATTGGCGCTAAGGACCACCAGCGAATCTTCGAACGTTTCTATCGCGTAGATCGTGCCCGATCACGCAGCACTGGTGGCTCGGGCTTGGGTCTTTCGATAGTGCGCCACGTGGTGTCAAACCATGGTGGCACCGTGTCGCTGGTATCAGAAGAAGGCCGCGGGTCAACCTTCGCGATGGTTTTGCCGTCTGATTTTGGCGTCGGTGACGCGACAGAACAGCAAGCAGACATTTCAGATGTTTCCAACACAAGGAGTCTTGCCCAATGAACACAAGTTCAAAACAAACAGTCATGGTCGTTGAAGACGAAGAAGCCTTCATCGATGCGCTCGTAGTGGGGCTACAACGAGAGGGCTTTGCTGTCGAAGTTGCCCGGGATGGTGCCGAGGCCTTGTCGAACTTCGACAAGTTCAACCCTGACATTGTGTTACTTGATGTGATGCTGCCCAAAGTTTCGGGAACCGATGTATGCCGCGAGATTCGCAAGAAGAGCCAAGTGCCAATCATCATGGTGTCGGCAAAAGGAACCGAGATTGACACCGTTGTTGGTCTTGAGGTGGGGGCAGATGACTACATCGTGAAGCCCTATCGCATTCGTGAACTCGTTGCTCGCGTACGCGCTGCGTTGCGTCGAAGTTCTGGCTCAGGCAGCGAAGTATTCGATTCGAGTACCTCAGTAAGCGTTGGAGACGTAACGATTAACACTGAGCAACATTTGGTGACTGTCCGCGGACAATTGACGAAACTGCCGTTGAAAGAGTTCGAATTGCTCTACGTGCTCATGGCGAATGCTGGTCGTGTGATGACGCGTGACACGCTTATTGATCGCGTCTGGGGCAGTGATTACTACGGCGACACCAAGACACTTGACGTGCACATCAAGCGGCTTCGTTCCAAAGTTGAAGTCGCACCAAGTAGCCCTACGTCAATTTTGACCATTCGTGGGTTGGGCTACAAGTTCGAAAAGTCCAACTAGTTACTGGTTTCCAGCCGCGCCAGCCATAGGCCAGGTGCCACGATTTCTGATGGAGTCGGCAAGTTGCCGTGCTTGGCGAGCAACAGGGCGACGCCTTCGTCGCCTGCGCGCTCGAGCACCCCAGCAATGAATTGTTGGGCACGCTCTACCTGTTCGCTGGTCAGATCGACGCCCAGCAGGCGTTCGACGAAAACCCGATCACCAGATTGAGCAACACGACGGCGACGCACGGCCTCACCAATCGGTGAAGCTTGGCCCAAGATTCGGGCAGTGACGCGGTCGACGTAGTGGTCGATGTATCCGACGATGCCGGCGATTGCCGCATCAAGAATTGGGGCGACACGCTCTTGGGCTGCAGATCGCTGGGCACCGAGTAACACCGTCGGGTCAGAGAGCAGGGAGTTGAGCAGTTTCATCGGATCGCCCGAAGAGATGTCGAGTGAGCTGATGCTTTCGGACAGTGCACCTGGGTTTGGGCGAAAGCCACCAGCGAATTGGCTTACCAGTTGCTGCACAGTCTGGCGAACATGGGCTACACCAAAAACGCCATGACTAACGAGTTCGTGGGTGAGGGCCCACATAGTCATGTCGTCGCGCGGAATCGACCATTCGTCAGCAAAGCTGTCGACGTTGCTGATCACGATGACCACACGATCGTGTGGGTCGCGAGGTAGCGGTAGATCGAATTGACCAAAAGTATTCGTGGCCAGACGGCCGACGAGCGTGCCAACCGACATCCCCAACATGGATGGTGCGATGAGTTTGCTCACGTTTGCCAGCATCGCCATCATCGGATCGCTCTCGTCAGCTTCAGACGCGGCGGTGTTGTCTGCTGTGGTGTCTGCTGTGTCGGTTGCTGTGTTGTTTGCTGTGCCACCGATGGCCTGAGCTAGTGCATCAAAATATGGCTTCCATGCCTGCAGGGTGAGATTTGCCCACGTGGCACGCCCGACCACGTCGAGGGGTACCGCTACCGGGGTGGCCAAACCTGTCAACTCGGCAACGTGCATTCGGGCCACGTTCGCCAGGCTCTCCACGGCAATTCTGCGCTGCGGGTCTACATTGTGTTCAGTAACGCCCTCAGTTGCCGCCATGAGTGCGGTTTGCCGAGCAACATCCCACTGCAGCGGGCCCTGCGCCGACATTGCGCGTTGAAACTGGGCGAACAATGGATTGTTGAACGGGTTCGGCGCTTCGTCTTCGGCCACGCGGTAGAGCCTATGACGATGCGAACTACGCTGAACAACGATGACGCAAGATCGTGTAGAGGTGAGTGACACACCACTTGCGGTTGGTGCTTTGTATGAATGGGCAGTGGCTCCAGAATGTGGTGCAGTTGTTCTCTTTTCTGGAACCGTGCGCGACCATGCCGACGGCCGCAGTGGGGTGACGTCGCTCACCTATGAGGCGTACCGTGATGTCGCAATTCACAAAATGCAAGACGTCGTGGATGAAGCTCGTCGTCGCTTTCCGACAATTGGTCGCGTGGCGTTGGTGCACCGAGTCGGTGAATTAGAACTCACTGAATCGGCAGTGGTGGTTGTGGTGTCGGCACCACATCGCCCTGAAGCTTTTGCTGCAGCGCGCTACTGCATTGACGCTGTAAAACAAAGTGTGCCGATTTGGAAAAAAGAACAGTGGTCGTCATCGAATGGCACGGGTAGTGACACAGCCAGTGACACAGCTAGTGACACAGCCAGTGAGTGGGGTACTCGCGCGATGCCTTTGGTGCCAGCCTCAGCCGTGGCCAATCAGAGCACGGTTGAATCGTGATCGCCGCGACATCAGTAGCAAGCCTGGTGTTCGCTGCAATTTCGGTTGCGTCAGCAGCGACACTGGCGTATCTGGTCGCTACCGACGGCAGGCGGGCAAAACCTGTTGATGGTGCTGCTGCGTTTCGCCGGCACATTGCTGCACTTTCGGATGACTCGCGCGAACACTTGCGAGAGCAAATCAAGATTGCTCGTGAACAACGGCAAGGTGGCTGACCATGGCACGCGACTTAGCAATTGACCTCGGTACCGCCAACACACTCGTCTACAAACAAGGCGAAGGCATCATCATGAATGAGCCAACGGTGATCGCCAAGAACCGTCGCACCAACGAGGTGTTGGCCACTGGGCACGAGGCATGGGACATGATCGGACGCACCCCGAGTTTCATCGTGGCAGTTCGCCCGTTGCGAGGTGGGGCCATCACCGACTTTGAAACCACCGAGCAAATGATTCGACTGCTGTTGAAGCGGGCCGGTGTTTCACGGTTTGCCCGCCCGAAGGTGTTGATCTGTGTGCCATCGGCAATCACCGAAGTTGAGCGCCGCGCCGTTACTGAAGCCACACGTCGCGCTGGTGCTGCCGACGCGCAATTGTTGGAACAACCAATGGCTGCAGCAATCGGTGCTGACCTGCCCATCGAGGAGGCAGTCGGCAACATGGTGGTGGACATCGGCGGTGGTACCACTGAAACAGCAGTGATCAGCCTGGGTGGCATCGTCACTCTGCGTGCCGAGCGAGTTGGCGGTTTCACCATGGACGAAGCGATTCAGGGTTGGGTGCGCAAGGAACATGGTTTGGCCATTGGCGAACGCACCGCAGAAGAAATCAAAAAACAAATCGGTAGTGCTCAGCCACTGCCAACAGATCGCGATGCCGAAGTGAAAGGCCGTGACTTGGTCACGGGCTTGCCGAAGACCGTGGTGTTGACAGCAGTCGAAATTCGTGAGGCCCTCGACGAAGTCGTTACACGCATGATCGATTCGGTAAAAGAGTGTCTCGGCGAAACACCACCCGAGTTGGCGCAGGACTTATTGACCAGGGGCATTTATTTGGTCGGTGGTGGTGCCTTGCTGCGTGGCTTGCCCGAACGATTGCAGTACGAAACCAAGGTGCCCGTGCAGTTGTCACCCCAACCGCTCGAAGCGGTCGTGCTTGGTGCGGGTCACTGCATCGAGAACTATCAGGCGTTGCGCGGCATGTTCATGGACGCGCGTCGCTAGTTGCGACATTTTGCTAGCGGCGCAATGAGCACGCTCGTTGTCTTACTTGCCACCTGGGGCTCCGCTGGAGTTGTAGTGGGTTGGTTGTTTGCTCGCCGCGACTGGAAGACATTTCTGATAATGGGAGCCATCACTCGGTTGCGCCCATGGGAAACCAAAGAACGATATGAACGACTGCTGCTGGTGCGTAGTTGGAAGGACCGTCTGCCTGAAGCCGGAACATGGTTTGGCGGTGTCAGTAAACGACACTTGCCGACGATGGCCGATGGCGGCCGGACACGATTTGGTGCCGAGTCGTTGCGCGCAGAACGGGTGCACCTCACATTGTTGCTTATGGTTCCCATCACCATGTTGTGGAGTCGTGGCTGGTGGATGCTGTTCACCATCATGATCGGTGTAGTGGTGAATGTTCCCTGCATCATTGTGGCGCGTTACAACCGGGTGCGGCTAGCACTCCTAGCATGAGAGCGATGTTTCTTCGTGGCCGACTGCAGTGGGGGCTACTGGCAGTAACCGTCGTAAGTGGGGCACTCGCCTTATTTTTCGCACAGCGCAATGACTCGGGAATAGAAACCACACCCACCTCCGTGGTTACCACCACCAGTACCACCACCACGGTGTATCAACCGCCAATCACCTATGTGGTGCAACGCGGCGACACACTGTTTGGAATTGCTGTGAATTTTCAGGTTGATATGCAAGCACTCATGGCGCTCAATGGCATCACGAATCCTGACCGCGTTGACGCAGGTGTCAAGTTGACGATGCCGCCAGCAACAGGCTTCGTTGCTGTTGCACCGTCAACGACGATGCTGCCGTAGTACACGAACTACACCAGAGCGGTGCGCTCGTTCTGAACTAGTGCGGTGTTAGTGCGGTGTTATTGCCGGGTTAGTTCTGTGCAGCGCGATGCCGCTCGACAATGTCGACAATGTCCGACATGATTTGAGCGATGGCGTAGTCCTTGGGTGTGTACACCGCAGCAACACCTGCTGCCATGAGCAACACACGATCCTGGTCGGGGATGATTCCGCCAACCACCACGGGCACATCAACACCTATTGCGCTCAATTCACGAATCACGTCAGGTACCAGGGCCTGGTGCGAGCCAGAAAGAATCGACAAGCCCACCACATCGGGGTCTTCGTCGCGTGCTGACTCGGCAATCTGCTTGGGTGTCAGGCGGATACCGCCGTACACCACTTCCATACCGGCATCGCGCG
>JANQZQ010000100.1:11732-15730 GCA_030728545.1 Ilumatobacteraceae bacterium | reverse complement strand
GCTTTGTGCCGCTCGATGATGTAGCACGACGTGCAGCCCGTGAAAAGTTTGGCGTGTCGGCACATGCACCACTCGTGGTGGGGGTGAGTCGTTTGGTGCCCCGCAAAGGCTTTGATGTTGCAATTCGGGCGGTGGCTCAAGTGGCCCGCAATCTTGACGGCATCACCATGCTGATCGGTGGCACGGGTCGCGATCGTGATCGTCTGCAAAGCATCATTGATGAGCTGCGGGCACCGGTGCGACTGCTCGGTCGTGTGAGCGATGCTGACCTCCCTGGCTTGTATGGCTGTGCCGATGCGTTCATGATGCTGTGTCGCAATCGTTGGGGTGGGCTGGAACAAGAAGGCTTTGGCATCGTATTTGCTGAAGCCGCTGCTTGTGCGGTGCCACAGATTGCTGGCGACAGTGGCGGAGCAGCCGAAGCAGTGGTGGATGGCAGCACGGGTTATGTGGTGCGCGACCCACGCAATGTTGACGATGTTGCTGCACGGCTGTCGACCCTGCTGGGGGATTCAGCGACACGCACTTCGATGGGCATGGCGGCACGGGCGCGTGCGGTAGGCGAGTTTGACTACTCGGTGCTAGTCGCTCGGCTTGCGTCCATGTTGCAATCTTGACCCGACCTTGTCAGTTGGGAAGCGTCAACTAGCCTTGCCAGCGTGATTGACCAGGCAACCGAAACCGAACACGTAGCAGCCAACCCGGCGCGTTGCTTTGATATCGCTGTGGATTTCGAGCGTTACCCCGAATGGGCTCGTGACGTGAAAGAAGCCAATGTGCTTGAGCGCGATGCCACTGGTCGTGCGGTGAAAGTCGAGTATCGCGCTAGCGCGCTTGGTCGCAGTACTCATTACACGTTGGCTTACGACTACTCGCAGGCACCAGAGCGTGTTTCGTGGTCGCTCGTTGACGGTGACATCATGCGGGTAATTGACGGGGCCTACACATTCGTGCCCGAGGGCAATGGCACCGACATCACCTATTCGCTGAAAATTGAGCTCATCGTGCCGCTGCCAGGTTTCGTTAAGCGTCGTGCCGAAGTGCGCATTCTGCACACTTTGAAAGAATTGAAAATTCGCGCTGAGTCGTGACCCGCGTCGCGGGAATCGACGTTGGGGGCACCAAGTGCCTCGGCGTGGTGATCGACATTGATCGCGATGTCAATGGTGAGCAAGACATCCTCACTCAAGTGCGGTATGCGACGCCGCATGCGTCAGCACTAGTCGACACTCTCGCCGATGTGGCTGGCGAGTTAGGTGAGGTCGCAACGATTGGCGTTGGTATACCTGGGCTCATCACGTTGCACGGGGTGATGCGCGCATCACCGAACATCGTGGGCTCGGTTGATGTTGCTGTGGGGCCCGACTTGTCTGCGCGACTTGGGCAACACGTATATGTAGACAACGACGGTAACGCAGCCGCATTGGCAGAGTGGCGCTATGGCGCCGGCCGCGGCGCACGAAACATGTGGATGGTCACGCTCGGCACCGGTATTGGTGGTGGGCACGTGTTGAACGGTGTGGTGCAGCGTGGAGTCAACGGTTTCGCCGGCGAGATCGGCCACATGGTGGTGCACCCACAAGGCCCGCAGTGCACATGTGGTCGCAGCGGCTGCTGGGAGGTGTATGCCTCGGGCCGCGGCCTGCGCATGTTGGCGGGTGGCGAGCCCGGCGAAGATGTGATTGCGCGGGCCCGCACGGGTGATGCAGCTGCAATGGCAGTGCTTGAGACGTACGCACAATGGGTGGCAATCGGGCTGTCGAACCTCGCCAACCTGAGCGATCCGGATGTCATCGTGATTGGTGGTGGGGTTTCGGGTGCTGGTGACATCGTGATGCCAATGGTGCAGCGGTGGTTTGCTAACACGCTGTACTCACCTGAGCAGCGCACTCATCCTGCTTTGCGCCTGGCCCAGTTGGGCGAGTACGCCGGGGCGATCGGCGCGGCATTGTTACCGCAGTTCGGTGTTTAGGATTACGCCATGGATTTTCGACGCATCAGCAGCTTGCCGCCGTATGTGTTCACCATCATCAACAATCTGAAAATTACGGCGCGTCGCGAGGGTGATGATGTAATCGACCTCGGTTTCGGTAACCCTGATATTCCATCACCCGATATCGCGGTGGAGAAACTTGTTGAAGCGGCCCACAACCCAAAAAATCATCGGTACTCGCTGTCGCGCGGCTTGCCTAAGTTGCGCGAGGCCGTCGCTGGCATGTATCTGCGCAAGTTTGGCGTCACACTTGATCCTGAATTGCAGATCACCAACACGATCGGTTCCAAAGAAGGCTTCAGCCACCTGATGTGGGTGTTGCTCGAATCCGGTGATGCAGCCATTGTGCCGAGCCCCAGTTATCCAATTCATATCTTTGGGCCGCTGTTTGCCGGAGCCGACCTGCGACAGATTCCGATGCGTAGCCAGAGGCGGTTGCTTTCGGCCACTGATGTCGATGTTGAGTATCAGGATGAATTCTTTGACTCACTGCAAAAAGCATGGGAAGTTGGTTGGCCCAAGCCACGGGTTTTGGTGATTTCGTTTCCACATAACCCGACTGGCGCCACCGTGGATTTGTCGTTCATGCAACGCGTCGTCGATTTTTGTCGTGAGCGAGAGATGATCGTGGTGCACGATTTTGCCTACGCCGATATGGGGTTCAACGGCTACGAGCCACCATCAATTCTGCAGGCAGAAGGTGCAATGGAATGTGCCGTTGAGTTGTATTCGATGACAAAGGGCTATTCGATGGCCGGCTGGCGATGTGCATTTCTCGTCGGCAATACCGAGGTCGTGCAAGCACTGGTGAAACTGAAGTCGTATCTTGACTACGGATCGTTTCAGCCGATTCAGATTGCCGCCACAGTCACATTGAACGAAGCACACGACTTTCCTGTTGAAGTGTGCAAGACGTATGAGTCGCGTCGCGATGTGCTCATTGATGGGCTCGATCGCATCGGTTGGTCAATTCCGTCACCACGCGGCTCGATGTTCGTGTGGGCGCCGATTCCTGAGCCGTATCGCGAAATGAATGCTGTGGAGTTCTGTTCGCATCTCGTGACTGAATGCAATGTGGCACTCTCGCCAGGGTCAGGCTTTGGGCCCGGCGGCGAGGGTTACGTGCGTTTTGCACTGATTGAAAACGAGCAGCGCATTCATCAAGCAGTGCGCAACCTCGACCACGGTTTGCCAAAGTTGTAGGCCGCTACGGCCGCTACGGCCGAGCAAAGTTGGCTTGGGCCAATGACTTGACAATATTCGTGAGCGGTCTATGGTGCGATTCCATGGCCGCCCCAAAATTGTTCACCGATTATTGGGCAGCCAGGCACACATGTAGTTATGGAAACCCACGAAACGGCACAATCCACTCCTTCTCCCGACGCCAAGCGGCTACGGCTTCATCGGTCTTTGGAAAAAGTCATCGGTATCGACGTGGCTGATGAGCTGATCGATTTTCTTCCGCCGAGTGGATGGGGGGACTTGGTGCGCAAGTCCGATCTTGAAGCGACAGAGCGTCGGCTGGACGCCAAGATCGATGCGCTTGGTGCACGCCTGGATGCCAAGATCGATGCGCTTGGTGCGCGCTTGGACGCCAGGATTGATGCGCTGAGCCAGCGTGTGGAGTCGCTGCAGGAAGAGGTGCGACGCCTTGGCAATCTTCGCTCAACCATCATCATCACGGGGCTTTCGCTTTTTGTTGGGCTGGGCAGCCTGATGGTCGCTATGTTCGAAGTCACTGGGCGTTAACTCACCCAGCTGCGTGACCGCTCAACTCCACGCAACCACAACGCATGCGCTGTGTCGCGGTCTACGGCTGTGCCATTACCAGTGCCATTAGCAGTGCTCGGCGTGAATCGGCGCTCGAGCACCCATCGCGCTGTGATGTCATCAGTTGAACCCCATACGCCCGCGGCTAGCCCGGCAAGGTACGCCGCACCCATAGCTGTGGTTTCCAACTCGGTTGGCCGCAACACGTCGACATCAAGTTGGTCAGCTTGCATTT
>JANQZQ010000100.1:0-11632 GCA_030728545.1 Ilumatobacteraceae bacterium | reverse complement strand
GTTTCCAACTCGGTTGGCCGCAACACGTCGACATCAAGTTGGTCAGCTTGCATTTGCAACATCAGATTCATAACTGCCGCACCGCCGTCGACTCGCAGATCACGAATCGCCACACCAGAGGCGCGAGTCATGGCGTCGATCACGTCGCGAGTTTGAAACACCATCGACTCCACCACGGCGCGAGCGATGTGGGCCCGTGTGGTGCCGCGTGTAATGCCCAAGATTGCACCACGCGCATATGGGTCCCACCAGGGGCTACCCAGCCCAGTGAAGGCGGGCACGAGCACGACTCCGCCCGTGTCGGCAACGGTCTCTGCTAACGGGCCAAGCTCGCTTGCTGCAGAAATGATGTCGAGGCCATCGCGCAACCATTGCACTGCTGCACCGGTCACGAAGATGGCTCCTTCGAGTGCGTACACCGCCGGCTCGTTGCCGAGTTGCCAGGCAAGGGTGGTGAGCATGCCAGTGGTTGGGGCAGGGCACGTGGTGCCAACATTCAGCAGCACAAAACTGCCAGTGCCATACGTGTTCTTGGCGCTGCCCACCGCAAAGCACGCTTGACCAAAAAGTGCTGCCTGTTGGTCGCCGGCAACACCACTAATAGCCACACCCGCCGGAATTGCACCGTCGCCAACAGTCACCCCGATGCGTGCGCTAGACGGCACAACCTGCGGTAGCGAATCGATGTTGACACCGAACATTGCACACATCTCTGGGCTCCAGCGCAAGGTGCGTATGTCGAACAGCATGGTGCGTGACGCATTGGAAACATCCGTGGCAAACGCCGCGCCGCCGGTGAGGCGGTGGATGAGAAATGCGTCAATCGTGGCAAAAGCCAAATCGGGGTTGCTGCCAATCTCGGTGTTGTGTAACAACCACTCCATTTTCGAACCAGAAAAATATGGATCAAGCACCAATCCCGTTGTCGAACGAACAACGGGCAGCTGGTCGGTGAGCATGTCGCAGCGGGCAGCCGTGCGGCGGTCCTGCCAGACAATCGCACGATGGAGCGGCTCACCCGTGCGGCGGTTGAAAGCCACCACAGTTTCGCGTTGATTAGTGATGCCAATTGCAGCAATCGGCTCGTTGAGTTGCGCACACACCGCTTGCATAGTGGCGCGCACCGCCTGCCAAATTTCTTCGGCGTCGTGTTCGACCCAGCCTGGTTGTGGGTAGTGCTGGGTGAACTCGCGATAGTCGGCGATCGACGGTCGCGCATCGGCGAACACCGCACGGGTGCGCACGCCCGTGGTGCCTGCATCAATTGCCAGCACCACGCCTGCAGAAGTTGCGCCGGCTGTCATATGGCCGTGGTCTCACAGGCCAGTTCGACGATGAAGCGCGCACCCGACTCACCGTCACGGCGCGACTCTGCCCATACACGTCCACCGTGCAGTCGCACGTGCTCGCGCACGAGTGCGAGCCCGAGCCCAGCACCCTCGGATGCGCCTCGCTTGCTGGCGCCAACACCGCGCGAGAAGCGTTCGAAAATTCGATCAGCGTCGGTGTCGACGACGCCTTCTCCGGCATCTTCGACGACAATCCACACGTGCGAGTTTGAATCTTCAGCCGGGCAAACATGCACCGAAGCGCTGCCGCCACCGTGCAAACGGGCATTGTCAATGAGATTGGCTACGACGCGTGCCAGGCGGCGGCGGTCACCGCTCAACGTGGTGGTGGCGCAGCGTGGATCGACGTGGATTGGCGAGCGGGCGAGTGTGCTCGCGCGTACGGCTTGTTCGACAAACTCTGCGACACGCAACTGGTCGCGCATAATTCGCACTGCACCGGCGTCGTAGCGCGAGATCTCCAAAAGGTCTTCAACGAGACTGCTGAACCGAGCCACATCGGCAACCAACAAGTCGAGGGCGGCCTGCCCGCGCTCGGGCAGTTCGTCGCGCCGCGACACCATCACCTCTACTGACGCAGCCAAGGTCATCAATGGTGAACGTAACTCGTGGCTCACGTCTGATGCAAACCGCGCGTCACGCTCGACGCGATCCTGTAAACGAGCCACCATGTCATTGAATGACTCGGTGAGAGCGTTGAGATCTGGGTCGTCGGTGGGCTCAAGTCGCGTATCGAGTCGGCCATCGGCGATGGCGCGCGCAGCGTTGGCGGCACCAGCGAGCGGTCGTACTACTCGCTCGCTCGACACAATGCCAAGCATCAACCCAACGAGCACCGTGATGATGGTTGCCAAAATTAACGATGCCCGCACACTGTTCAGGGTTTCGTTGATGAGATCGTTGCTCAGACCTAGTTCGCCCTCGCGCTCACGCAGGTTCGAGCGAGTGAGTGTGAACGTAAGAAAAAACAGCACACCTGACAACAACAACGAGCCGACCACGAATGTTGCCAGAATTCGCGAGCGAACCCCCATGCGCCGTGGCCTGCGGCGACGAACGAAAGCGCGCAGCGAATTAAGAGGTGATGGCCGCGATGGATGAATCGGGCTGGTCACGACTGCAAGCGATAGCCAAGGCCGCGCACGGTGACCACGTGACGAGGGTTCGCTGGGTCGAGTTCAATCTTCATGCGCAGGCGTCGCACGTGCACATCAACTAAACGTCCATCACCGAAATAGTCGTAGTCCCAGACCTTTTCTAATAGTTGCTCTCGGCTGAACACCCCGCTTGGGTTTTCGGCAAGCACGCAGAGCAGCCGAAACTCGGTTTTGGTCACCAGCACCTCGTCGCCGCGCACCGTGACACGACCTTCTTCGGGAATAATTACCAAATCGCCGAAGATAAGGGTCGAATGCACGTGATCTGCTGGGCGGATACGGCGTAGGAGGGCGCGAATGCGCGCGGAGAGTTCTTTGGGGGCGAACGGTTTGGTGAGGTAATCGTCGGCGCCGGCTTCGAGCCCAGCTACTACGTCGTGGGTGTCGCTTCGCGCCGTGACCATCACAATGGGCACGCTGCTTTTGGCGCGGATTCGTCGACACAACTCGAAACCATCGATGCCCGGCAACATGATGTCGATCAACACCACATCAGCAGGGTTGGCGATGAACAACTCGACTGCATCTTCGCCAGTGGCAGCCTCGTCAACTGTCCAACCCTCGTCTTCGAGCGCCAAGCGCACTGAAGCGCGAATTCGTTCGTCGTCTTCGACAGTCAGAACGCGCGTGCCCACGACGCACCAAGGTAGTGGCTAGTCAGGCGTGCGGGTGTTTGCGTGCAGCATCCACCAGCATTGCCGAGAGTGCATCAAACACGCCGGGGGTCGCCACCAGCACTTCGGGTGGGCGCAGCGGGCCGCCACTGAAATCGCCACCGCGTGCACCGGCCTCGCGGGCGATGAGTTCAGCAGCAAGGATGTCCCAAGAGTGCAGATTTTCTTCGAAGTAGGCGTCGAGGCGCCCACAAGCCACGAAGCAGATATCAATTGCGGCAGCCCCCATGCGCCGCACATCACGAATGCGGTGGATGAACTCGGTCAAGCGGCGCGACTGCACCGTGCGCTGGGCGGGGGTGTAACTGAATCCGGTTGCAACGAGTGCCTTGCTGACGTCTGACAAACCTGAACAGTGCAGTGGGGCATCGTTGAGCGTGGCACCGTGGCCGCGTCGGGCGGCGAACATTTCGTCGAGGTCGGGCAGAAACACGGCGCCGACGAGTGCACCGTCAGCATCTTGCGCGCCAATGGAAACGCACCAGGTTGGCAGCCCGTACATAAAGCTCGTGGTTCCATCGATGGGGTCGACATGCCACTCGACTCCACTTGTGCCGCGGTGGCCGCCGCCTTCTTCGCCGACAATCGAGTCGTCTGGTCGTGCAGCACGCAACCCGGCGATGATCATCGCTTCGGCTTCGCGATCAAACTTGGTCACCATGTCGGTGTCGGTGAGTTTGGTGCCCACGACGTGCATCCCTTGACTGCGCCCGATGCGGGCCTGGGTGCCGGCACGGCGGGCAAGGTTTTGCGCCAGGGTTAATAGGTCGGCAGTCATCGAAGGCTCGTTCAACTTATTGCACTTGCTGGTCGCCGCGTTCGCGCCATTCGCCCATGGCTCGTAACCCAAGCACGGCTACCACGGCGATGCCTGCAGCAAAACTTGTTGCACCAATCAACATCGCCACACCCGAAGATGTGGCACAGTCGCCGTCACACTGCACATCAACGAGCGCATAACCGATGGTGCCGCCAGCCAAGCCCGACACCACGATTGCACCAAAGGCAACGGTGCGTGCTGCACGCGATGGCAAAGCAGAAAGCGGTCGGTCGTTCATCGCCCTCATACGGTATTACTAGCGTTGCCCTCATGTCGGTGACACCTCAACGGTCACCCGTCACGCCAGGAGCAAACGGCAGCCCACGGCGGATCTTGCACGTGGATATGAACGCGTTCTTTGTGGCGTGTGAGTTGCTGCGGCGGCCCGAGCTGATTGGTAAGCCGGTCGTGGTGGGTGGCTCGGCTCAACGCGGCGTGGTGGCAGCCGCGTCATACGAAGCGCGGCAATTTGGTGTGCGCTCGGCGATGGCTTCAGCGCACGCTCATCGGTTGTGTAACCATGCAGTGTTTCTGGATGGTGACCACGACTTCTACAGCGAAATCAGCGCCCAAGTGTTTGACGAATTTCGCCAATACACACCACTAGTCGAAGGCTTGTCGCTTGATGAAGCATTTCTCGACGTCACGGGCGCGCAGCGAATCTTCGGTGATGCCCACACCGTGGCACAACAAGTGCGCGAGGCGGTGCGCACACAGGTTGGTTTGGCGTGCAGTGTTGGAATCGCTACGAACAAGTTCATCGCCAAACTGGCAACAGAATTTGCCAAGCCACGGGCCTCGCGCGAACGAATCGACCCCGGCCCCGGGGTATTCGAAGTTGCGCCAGGTGCCGAGCTTGAGTTTTTGCATCCGCTGGATGTGGGAATGCTCTGGGGTGTCGGGCCGGTCACACTCGAAAAGTTGCACAGTGTGGGGATGAAGACTGTCGGTGACATAGCGGCATGCGAACTGAGCCTGCTCGCGTTAGCGGTGGGTGCCAACCAGGCCGAGCATTTGTTTGAGCTGAGTAATGCGGTTGATGACCGCGATGTCGAGCCTGACCGCGAGGCCAAGTCCATCGGCAGCGAAGAAACCTTTGCTGACGATGTGACCGACCCGCTTGAACTGCGGCGCCATTTGTTGCAGATGGCAGACACCGTGGCGCGGCGCTGTCGTGAGCAGGGGTTGGCTGCACTCACGGTCACGCTCAAGATTCGTTACGGCGACTTACGCAACATGTCGCGTTCACGCACCGTCGAGCCACCAGTCGACACGAGCCAGGCAATCATCGCCATCATTGATGATCTGCTCGAGGATGTAGAAGTTCACGAAGGCATCCGGTTGGCGGGAGTGAGCCTGCGAAATTTCGGGCTGCCAGAAACCCAGTTGAGCCTGTTTGACGAACCCGAAAAAATTGCGGAGTCGGAGTGGCGCACGGCGTCACTGGCCATTGACCAGATTCGAGAAAAGTTCGGCGATAGCGCCATAAGCACGGGTGTTTCTGACGAGACCCAAAGCACACCATGGGGCCCACGCAGGGGGTGACAACATCACACGGCGCTACTAAGGTCTAGTTCTCATGAAGTTTGCCGTCCTAGCCCCACGAGGTGCATAACGTGCCGTTGTCTGACAATGAACAACAGATTCTTCGCCAGATCGAAGCGCAGCTCGAAAGCGACGAGCGTTTCGCTCAAGCGGTATCGCCATCGGGCTTGTACCGACCCGCAGTAAAAAAAGTGCGCTTAGCTGCCCTCGGGGCAGTGGCGTCGTTGGCGTTGGTGTTCGTCGGTTTGCAAATTCATTTTTCGGCGGGCTTCGCTGGCTTTGCGCTCATGCTTGGTTGTGTGCTGGTTATCGAACGTGAACTACGTGCCGTAGGCAAGGTGGGTCTGAGTGACTTCGCCACCATGTTGCGCACCACGCGCGAAAACGCCAAGCAAATGCGTGACAAGATGGGCCGCGACCAGTAACCATCTCGTCATGACCGCCGAGCGCGCCTATTTGGCCGTGGATATTGGCGGAACCAAGTTGTCGTGCGGTGTGGTGTCGCTCGATGGGCGAGTGCTCGCCCAAGAACGCTGCGCAACACCCCCAGCGCAAGTGTGGGATGCCCTTTCGGGGTTGGTTGGCCGAGTAATGGCGGGCGCTGCGCACCTGCAGTTGATTGCTTGCGGTGTCGGTGCGGGTGGGCCGATGTCTGACAACGGCGACAAGGTGTCAACACTGAGTATTCCATCGTGGCGCAACTTTGCGTTGCGATCATCGCTGGCTCAACTCACCGGTCTGGCAACATTCGTCGACAACGACGCCAAAGCCGTCGTGCTTGGCGAAACCTGGTGTGGGGCAGCAGCGGGATGCCGTGATGTCATCGGCATGGTGGTGTCTACTGGGGTGGGTGGGGGCATCATCACCGACGGCAGGTTGCTTGATGGCGATAGCGGCAACGCCGGCCATATTGGCCATATCTGCGTGGTGCCCAATGGTCGATTATGCAAGTGCGGGGCACGCGGTTGTCTTGAAGCCGTCGCATCGGGCACGGCCATTGGTGAAATGACCGGCCAACCAGCGGCCGAGGCACCCGCCCACGTCATTGAGCAGACCGGCATGTATGTCGGTCGAGCAGTGGCGTCAGTGGCTGCGCTGTTGGACTTGCGCTTGGCCGTCATCGGTGGCTCGGTGGCCCTGGGTTTTGGCGAACCATTTTTTCGTGCCGCGCAAACCGAAGCAGATCGCTATGCCGCTATCGAGTTTGCCCGCGGCATCAGGTTGCTCCCCGCAGGCCTAGGTGGCGATGCGCCACTCGTGGGCGCTGCAGCAATCGCCCGCCGCCAATTGGCATAGTGGGCTGGGTGCTGGCGTGCTTGGGGTGCTCAACTAGCGTCGGCGTTATGCGTCCGACCTATACCCCTGAAGCCGAGGCCTACCGCGAAAAGGTGCAGGCCTTCCTCGCCGAAAAATTACCCGCCAGCTGGAAGGGCATCGGTGGCCTCGACGGACAAGAACTCGAAACTTTTATTGCTCAGTGGCGAGTACATCTCGCCCAGAGCGGCTATCTGGCACCGGGTTGGCCAACGGCCTATGGCGGCGGTGGATTGTCCGCACTCGAACAAGTGATTGTCGCTGAAGAGTTCACCCGCGCCGGGGTGCCAACCGGGGCGATGAACGATGTGTTCGGCATCCAGATGTTGGGCAACACACTTTTGCTATTCGGAAGCGAAGAACAAAAGCGTTATTACTTGCCGCGCATCATTGCCGGTGACGACATCTGGTGTCAGGGCTATAGCGAGCCGAACGCTGGAAGCGACTTGAGCAACATCGGTTTGAAAGCCGAATTGGATGGCGATGAATGGGTGCTGAACGGTCAAAAAATCTGGACCTCAGCCGGGCACCTCGCCACTCATATCTTTACCTTGGCGCGCACCGACGCGACGGTGGCCAAGCACAAGGGCATTTCGTTCATGCTCGTTGACATGCGTCAACCCGGCATCGAGGTGCGTCCGATCAAGATGATCTCGGGCGAGAGCGAGTTCAACGAGGTGTTCTACACCGATGTTCGCGTGCCGAAAGACAATGTGGTTGGTGGTGTTAATAACGGTTGGGCTATTGCGATGGCACTGTTGGGTTTCGAACGTGGTGAAGCAGCAGCCACCGGGCCAATTCGATACGAAGCAGAGTTCGACCGTCTCGTTGCGCTTGCCACCGAACGTGGTGTCATCAACGATCCGCGCATCCGTCAGCGATTGGCATGGTGCTATACGAAGGTGCAGATCATGAAGTATCTCGGACGACGCACGTTGACCAAGTTTTTGGCAGGCCATCACCCGGGCCCTGATGGCGCGGTGTCAAAGCTGTACTGGAGCGAGTATCACACCAAGTCAACCGAACTGGCAATCGACATTATGGGGATGGATGCAATGATTCCCGTTGGGCGCAAGCCAAGCACGGCATTTCAAACCGACGACCCAGGTGCTGCCAACTCGAGCATGAGTTGGGCAATGACGTTTCTTAACGCGCGAGCCGGAACCATTTACGCAGGCTCGTCACAGATTCAGCGCAACATCATCGGTGAAATGGTGCTTGGCCTGCCGAAAGAACCAAAACCGAACTGAGCGGCGCGATGAAGTCATCGTGGTGGAAAGCAGCTGCAGCAGTCGCTCGGCGACCAGAGCTGTGGTCTACGGCAGTAGGTCAAATTTTTCGGTTGGCGCCGAACGGCTGGTGGCATCGGGCACCGTTCCTGCCGTTACCTGACGCGCGGTACTTACGCTTCCGTATGGAGACGCAGTACGGTGATGCCATGCACCGACCTACAGCTAACGACATGGTGACCTACCTGGCGTGGTGTCGTGGCTATCGGCGCCATCAAAGTAGAAAAAGACCCAGGGCGTAGTCACATGAGAAGCGCGCTCGTTCTCAATGCAACATTCGAGCCGTTGAGTGTGGTTTCAGCACGACGAGCAATTTGTCTGGTGCTGTCTGAAAAAGCTGAAATCATCGAAGATGACGGCACCGAAGTGCGTGCCGAAACATTAGTGATGCGAGCACCATTGGTGATTCGTCTCAATTACGTGGTGCGGGCCCCATTTCGTCGGCGCACCGCGTTGTCGCGTCGTGCTGTGTTTGCGCGTGACGGCTACAAGTGTCAGTACTGCGGTCGGCCGGCTGATTCCATCGACCATGTGATGCCCAAGTCGCGGGGTGGTGAGCACGCTTGGGAAAACGTGGCAGCAGCGTGTCGCACCTGCAACTTGCATAAACGCGACCGCACACCCAAAGAAGCGGGAATGATTTTGGCCAAGACGCCACACCTGCCGCGTGATCTGGCGTGGATCACCGTGTCGGTGCAAAAAGTGCCGGAGGCGTGGAAGCAGTATCTATCCATCGCTTCATGAGCGACGCGGCGAACGTGCATCGCGCAGATAGCAACGTGCGTCGCATAGATGGTGATGTTGCAACACTGCACCATCGCCCGATTGCGGCGCTGGCAGGTGTGGAAGTACTTGCTATCAGCCGTGCCGCAGTAGTGCTCGGCAGTACGCAGGCCCAAGACATCGTGAACGTTGATCGCGCCAACGACCAGGGTTTCGACGTCGTGCGGCGGCGTAGCGGTGGCGGAATCGTGATCTTGCAGCCTCATAATCATGTGTGGATCGATGTGACGGTGCCACGCGGGCATCCACTGTGGCACGACGATGTGGAGCGGGCCACATGGTGGGTCGGTGAAGTGTGGTGCGAAGTGTTGCAACAAGTGGATGCAATGCATTCCTGGCGGGTGCACCGCAACAAGCTGGCGGCCAGTGCGCTGGAGCGCAGCGTGTGTTTCGCGGCAGTTGGCCCCGGTGAAGTGCTACGCAGCGAATCAGACAGCGTGGCTGGCAAAAAAGTTGTCGGTATTTCGCAACGACGCACCAAGGATGCCGCCCGATTTCAGTGCACGCTGTTTCGTGCTATCGACGTTGCACTACACGAGTCGTTGCTGGCGGTGGCGGTGCCGGCAACCTTGCGCGATGCGTGCGGTGTTGGCGATGCACTCGACGACGTGGGTCACCGAGCTGCTATTGCTTTAGCGACAAAGCTGGGCTGACCGTCGCCGCGGCGACAATCAACGCAACTGGGCTAGCGCAGTGTTGTGGTGGTTTCGCCAGCATGCACTTGGCGGGCGTAGGCACCCTCGAGCGCCATGAGCTCGGCGTGGCTGCCTTGTTCGACAATGCGGCCATCTTCCACCACCAAGATGCGGTCTGCGGAGACGATTGTTGACAAGCGATGGGCGATGACGACGGCGGTGCGACCACGCATTGCATCATCCAATGCCGACTGCACGAGGGATTCATTTTCATTGTCCAGATGGCTGGTGGCTTCGTCCAAAATCATGAGCACCGGATTTTTGAGCAGCAACCGGGCGATTGCCAAACGCTGTTTTTCGCCACCCGAGAATCGGTAGCCACGTTCGCCGACAACAGTTTGGTACCCGTCAGGCAGCGCGGCAATCGTGTCGTGGATTCGCGCACCAACACACGCAGCAACGATGTCGGCGTCGGTGGCGCTGGGCCGGGCGTAACGCAGGTTGGACTCGATGCTTTCATGAAACAAGTGGGGGTCCTGCGACACCACGCCAATTGCGGCATGTAGTGAATCTGCGGTCAAGTCGCGTACGTCGTGGCCGTCGATGCGCACGACACCGGCAGTTGCGTCGTACAAACGTGGAATCAACGACGCCAACGTCGTTTTGCCCGAACCCGAAGGCCCGACAATGGCGACGGTTTCCCCCGGCGCCACGGCGAGCGAGACATCGCGCAACACATCGCGGTCAGGGTCTCCGGTTGGTGCACCAGGTGCTTCGAGTGAAGGCACCGACACTGATGCAGCCGGGGGATAGCGAAACGTGACGTGGTCAAACTCGATCCGGCCCTGCGGGGCAACCAGGTCGTAGGCACCTGCGCGGTCGCTGATGGCAACTGGTGCATCCAGCACCTCAAATACGCGATCAAAACTGACGAACGAAGTGAGCAGCTCAACGCGTGCGTTGCTGAGTGCGGTGAGTGGCATGTACACGCGGGCCACGAGTGCAGCCAGAGCCACCAGCGTGCCAGAAGTGATGTCGCCAGAGACCACGAGTTGAGCGCCGATGCCATAGACCGCTACGGCACCCAGTGCCCCGACCAGACCGAGTGCTACAAAAAATACGCGTCCGTACATTGCAGCCAAGACCCCCGAGTCACGAACGCCAGCGGCACGGCCCGAGAACGCATCAGTTTCTTGTTTGTGGCGACCAAAAAGTTTGACCAGCAACGCGCCTGCCACGTTGAAGCGTTCTTGCATCTGGGTGTTCATTTGGGCGTTGAGATCCATCTGTTTGGCAGCGATGGCTTGCAGTCGCTTGCCAACCCGGCGCGCCGGAATGATGAAAGCCGGCAGCACCACCAGTGACAACACCGTGAGGCGCCACTCGAGGGTGAGCATCGCTGCGACGGTGGTTACCAACACAACGGAGTTGCTCACTGCGGTGCCCAGAGTGGAGGTGACTGCACTTTGGGCCCCAATCACGTCATTATTTAGACGACTAATCAGCGACCCGGTTTGGGTGCGGGTGAAGAATGCAATAGGCATGCGCTGCACCTTGGTAAAGAGTGCAACCCGCAGGTCATAGATCAAGCCCTCACCGATTTGGGCCGACCCCCAGCGTTGCACGATGGCAAGTGCTGCTTCGACTAACGCAGCAGTAACGGCCAGTAACGCCAGCCACCACACTTGGCTGCGGTTGCCGGCCGGAATCGCTGTATCGATAATTGCGCGAAAAACGAATGGCGGCACCAAGGCCACCACGGCCGACGCGATGATGGCCGCCAAAAAGATAGCGATGGTCGTGGCGTAGGGGCGGGCGAATTCACCGACTCGACGCAAGGTGGCACGCTCCAGCGACTGGCCTGACACCGCTGCAGCGTTGCGGGGAATCAGGGCATGGGGGTGCATCTGCACTCCCGCGACGATACCGACGCCGTGACCCCAGCCCCGTGACCCCGGCCCTGTGACCTCGGCTGAGGTCAAGAGGCACAGCACTCGGGAGCCGAGCTGGGGTCAAGGCGGGTCGAGTTGGGTGCCGAGTGGGTCCCAGATGGGTCTGAGTTGGGC
>JANQZQ010000099.1 GCA_030728545.1 Ilumatobacteraceae bacterium | reverse complement strand
TGGTTGGTGTCGCTTGACAGTTGCTCCCAAAACACGGCGAATGCCACATTGAAAGCCTCACGATCTTCGGGGCGGCGCACGAGCGTGGATCGCCCAGCCCAATACACACGGTTGCGGTCGGTGATGCCGACGGCATCAAGACACTGCACGAAAGTCACGATCGAATCCAGCGGCACCGGTAACCCAGCACCACGCAGCACGCGCCCGAAGGCAACGGCCATGCGCTCGGCGGTCACGCTTGCAACGCACCACGTTCGAAAGCGTGCTTCACCAAATCTGCGATGCCGTGTTCGGTAACGCGCTCGTGGTCTTCGCGATACTTAAGCACCGTGCCCAGCGTGGCGCGCACTACCGCTTCGTCAAGTTGGGTTACGCCAAGCGTGCCGAGGGCCGTTGCCCAGTCGATGGTTTCGGCAACACCCGGTGGTTTGTACAACTGCAGCGAACGCAAACGCTCGACAGCCGCGGCCACTTGGCGCGCCAAACGTTCGTGCACCTGCGGCACACGCAGGCGAACGATTTCGACTTCACGTTCAAACCCTGGGTGCTCGACCCAGTGATACAAACAGCGGCGCTTCAACGCATCGTGCACATCGCGTGTGCGGTTGGATGTGAGCACGACAACGGGTATTTCGGTGGCGCGAAACGTGCCCACTTCGGGAACCGTGATTTGAAAATCAGACAACACCTCGAGCAAGTAGGCCTCGAACTCGTCGTCGGCACGATCAATTTCGTCGATGAGCAACACGGGTGCTGCACCGGTGCTTGGCTCAATTGCCCGCAGCAACGCACGACGAATAAGAAAGCGTTCGTCGTACAACTCGTTCTCGAGGCTCTCGGTGGCTTTGCTTGCTGCTTCGCCGCTGGCTTCGGCGGCGCGCAGGTGCAGCAATTGACGCGAATAATCCCAGTCATAGACCGCTTGGCTGGCGTCGATGCCTTCGTAACACTGCAGACGTATGAGTTCGCTGCCGCGCAATGTGGCGAGCACCTTGGCCAATTCGGTCTTGCCGACACCGGCTTCGCCCTCTAACAACAACGGCCGCTTGAGCGACAACGCCAAAAACACTGCTGTGGCCAAGCCCTCGTCGGCCAGATAACCAGCCGACTGCAGTGCGTCGCGCACATGGCTCACCGATGCAAGCGATGCACGCGAAGTCGCCACGCCCTTGAGCCTACGAAGCGCCAACCGCTACCGTGAATTCGTAATGGATTTATCGCTCAACGGTCGCACGGCAGCGGTGGCCGCTGCCACTGCGGGGTTGGGCTTGGCGTCAGCCAGGGCACTCGTCGAAGCCGGGGTACGAGTAGCCATCTGCGGTCGCACGCAAAGTCGGGTAGATGCAGCAGTTGCGGCACTCGGCCCCAACGCCGTTGGTATCGAATGTGATGTGTCAACCAGCGATGGGGCAACAATGTTCGTCGAGTTAGCCCGCAAACAACTGGAGCACATCGACATTTTGGTCACCAACGGTGGCGGGCCCAAGCCGGGCAACTTTGCATCGCTCACCGTCGACGATTATTTGCCGGCGTTACAGCAAAGTTTGTTGTCGGTCGTGGCGATGTGCGAAGCCGCTGTGCCAGCGATGCGCGAACGCAAATGGGGCAGAGTGGTGGCAATCACGTCAATTTCAGTGCGACAACCGATTGCCAATCTGATGCTTTCCAACACTGCTCGCGCCGGCGTCACCGGCTTTTTAAAAACGCTCGCCCGCGAAATTGCGGGCGATGGTGTCACGGTCAATTCGGTGCAACCAGGCATTCATGCCACCGATCGCATCACCCAGTTGTACGGCGCACAACCCGACGCGCAACAACTTGGCATTCCGGCTGGCGTGGTTGGCGACCCGCTCGACTTCGGGCGAGTGGTGGCGTTTTTGTGCAGCGAGCCGGCACGGTTCATTACTGGTGCCCACCTGCCGGTGGATGGCGGAAGTTACGCCGGGTTGTTGTAACCCGCAGTAATTACTTCGACGCTTGTTCGAGCGCGCGACGCACCAACACCTTGGCCAGATGCGTGCGATATTCCACGCTGGCGTTGAGGTCGGCTTGTGGTTCGGCGTCGTCAGCAGCGTGTGCAGCAGCATCTGCCACCGACGCACCTTTGGCCAACGCGCTGCTCACAGCGCCGGCGAGCACAGGTGTTGAACCCATGTTCACCAGTGCCACACCGCTGTCACCATTGTTGCGCCATGCAGCAACACCAACGATGGCCCAGTCAACGGCGCGACGATTGAACTTCTGAAAGCTCCAACCGGCACCATTCATCTTGGGAACTTTGATTTCGACCAGCATCTCGTCGGCAGCAAGTGCACTTTCCAAGAAACCCTTGTAAAAGTCTTTGGCAGCAATCTCGCGCTTGCCGTTGGGGCCCTGCACCACGTAGGTGGCACCAAGCGCCAAGGTGGTGGCAGTCAAATCGCTGGCGGGGTCGGCGTGGGCGATAGAGCCACCGATGGTGCCGCGATGTCGCACTTGTGCGTCACCCACATAACCAGCGGCATGCGCCAAGAGCGGCACGTGCTGGCTCAACACTGGTGACTTCTCCACATCCATGTGGCGGGTAAGTGCACCAATGGCGATGTGATCGCCAGCATCTTTAATGTATGACAAGTCTTTAACGCGACCGATATCCACCAACATCGTGGGCTGCGCCAGGCGCAACTTCATGAGTGGAATCAAACTGTGCCCGCCGGCCAGAAACTTTGCTTCATCGCCATATTGGCTGATGAGGCTGATGGCCTCGTCGGCTGAGCTTGCTCGTTTGTATTCGAATGCTGCCGGAATCATTGAGTTGCGTCTCGTTTGTTGGCTGCTGCGAGTACGGACTTAACAATGTTGGTGTACCCGGTGCAACGACACAAGTTGCCCTCTAGACCGAGGCGAACTTCGTCGTCGG
>JANQZQ010000098.1 GCA_030728545.1 Ilumatobacteraceae bacterium | reverse complement strand
AAGCGATAGACCCATGTTGAGCCTCACCAATCTCTTTCTCGTTGCCGTTGGCTTTCTTGGCATGGAGGCAATTACCTATCTAGTACATCGATTTGTGATGCACGGCGCTCTACAAGGTTTGCATCGCAGCCACCACCGCAATGCCGCTGCCGCATTCGCCAAAAAGACCCCCGAGCCAAACGATGTTTTCCCATTGGCCTTTTCGGTGCTGGTCATCGGTGGTGTCTCTCTGGGCTTCAACATCAGTGGTGCAGCGTGGTTGCTGCCCGTGCTCGTTGGTGTCACCGTCTATGGCATCGTGTACACGATTATTCACGACGGCATCATTCACGGTCGTATTCGCTGGATGAAGCGTGTGCAATCCGACTGGTCAACTTCGTTGGATACAGCACACCGGGAACATCATCGAACTAACGGTGAACCATACGGCATGCTGTTTCCTTCACTCACGCTGCGACGCAGTATTACGACAGCGGATTCTGACCATCCCACGAACCCGTCGACTCGTACGGCGTAAAACGCGCAAACATTTCTTCGCCGTACCAACGCTCGGTGCGGGTGCGCGCCACCACCCGATGATGTTCTGGCTGACGCTGGGCAAAATTGTTCATTGCTGCAATGTCACGCCAGATGCTGAACGTGCCCAGCCGCAAAATGGGCGCTTCGCCAACGCCCACAACGGCGAGCAACCCATCGCTTTGATGTAACTCTTTGTCGATCACCGCAGCATCACGGCTGAATGCCCGCCACGAACGAGCCCGAATATTCGCGCGCGTTATAAACGCCACAGGGCCTGGCGCTACTTGCGTATCGGCATCGTGCATCAACTGTGGAATCTGCACTCCATGCCACGACCCGTGCCCACCCGCCCCGCGCAACTTCACGTGCCACGATTCGGCCAAGCCGCGTCGCGAGCCCACCCGCGCGATATGTGCATCAGCAGATTGCTCATCGTTAAACAGACAAAACAATGCCGTGCGACCAAACTCGGTGCCAGGCGCTGTGCTTGAACCTTTTCCTGTGCCCAGCACCCGCAAAAACTGCAAACCTTTGGTCTGGCGATAACGAACACGATCAAACACCAGCGCTGGCACCATGCCCGCAGCGTGCTTCCAACGCAACAGGTGAAACGTCGCTATCGCAGCCATGTCTGCCTTACAGTGTGTCTGCATGTCTGTTGCATTACTCGTCATTGCAATCGGCTATCTGTTGGGCTCAATACCCGTGTCCGACATCGTGGCCCATCGTGCAGGTGCACCAAACCTGCGTGAGGTAGGCGACCAGAACCCCGGTTTCTGGAATTCGCGTACCGTGTTCTCGCGAAACCAATCGCTCGCCGTGTTCGTTGGCGACTTGCTGAAAGGTGTGCTGTCGGTAGTGATCGCCCAGGAACTTTCTGATCGATGGCAGGTGTGGTTTCTTGCTGCAGGTGCTGCCATGATCGGGCACGGCTGGCCACTCTTTGCACGTTTCAAAGGTGGCCGCAGCGTGCTCACCTGGGCCGGTGCAGCAATCGTGCTGAGCCCGCTACCCGCAGCATTTTGCTTGTTGTTAATTGTGTTGTTTTGGGCCGCCACTCACGATTTCAGTCACGGTGTGCGCATCGGTGTGGTGTTGTACCCCTTCGCCCAGTGGTACGCCGACGGTGTGTGGTGGGCAGCCGCAACCGGCGCCTTGATGTCAATTATTGGTGTGCGCTTTGCAATGGCGATCGGTATCGACTCAGTATTGGCGGCCACGCCACTGTCGCGATGGCGCAACAGTGCCACGCAAGACGACGACCCAAGCGAGTAAATCGGCCACTGGCGACAACCAGTAGCCCACACCAGCGCGCTCATACGCGCGACGTGCACCAACCAACGTGCCCAGACGCACCGCAAACAACAACATCGTGAGCGGCGTCGCCACCCCACTAAATACCAACCACAGGGGTGCCACCACGCTGATTGCAGTTATTGCTGCATCTCCGGCTTGTCGTCGGTGGCTGTCAACACCAGTCAGCGAGAGTGATCTGCCCCACCCACGCCAGGTGTCAGCGAAACCGTCAAACATCTGCACCGTCAACAGTGCGGTGCCGTCGAACATCTCTACCTGCTTGCCTTCGGCTACGAGCATGCGCACCAACGCAACATCTTCGATAACTGACCCGCGCACGCGCTTGCACCAACCGTTGTTGACGGCGTCAGTACGCCTAAACACCATGCACTGGCCATTGGCAACCGCGTCTTTTGTCGCACGCCCAGCACCAGCACCGTGTCGGTAAACAAGCGACGTGAGCATCGCCGCATGCAACCACTGACTGCTGCGTGACGTGGTGCGAAACCGCGGTGCCACCGTGGCCAGTGCGGCGCCCGACTCCACGAGTGCGCCCACCGCAGCTTGCGGAAGTTCTGCGCTTGGTCGTGCGTCAGCATCGAGTGTCACCACTACATCACCAGTCGCAGCAGCAATGCCCTGCTGCAGTGCCCAGATTTTGCCCACCCAGCCCTCAGGCAATGGCTTGCCAGCAACCACCGTGGCACCGTGATCGCGAGCAATCAACGCGGTGTTATCGCTGGATTCGTCATCCACGACGATGATTTCACAAACACCAGGTGCGTTGCGCAACGGTGCCAGACACTGCGCTAGTCGACCTGCTTCGTTGCGAGCCGGAATAATCACGCTGATCCGCACGGCTGTGGCTTCACCACTGTGCAGTCGTCGGCCACCGCGCGCTGCACGCCACAAACGTGGAATCACCACGACGAGCGTCGCAGCTTCAACTACAACGAGAATCCACCACCAAATTGGCGGGTTCACGCATGCACTGCAGGGCGCCGCGCCGACCACGGTGCGGCTGCCTCAAGTTGGGCCGCCAAACGAATCAACACGTCCTCGCGATACGGCGCACCAACGAACTGCACTCCCATCGG
>JANQZQ010000097.1 GCA_030728545.1 Ilumatobacteraceae bacterium | reverse complement strand
AGGCCGTGTACAAGGAATACAAAATTGATATTTGCAGCCAAGGTTTGGGCCTCGTTTCGTGTGCCATCTGACGATGCGCGACGCACTAATCGCGACTGGCGCGGCAGCACCTTTACGATGCGCTCAAGATCAGGCGTCACCAGAATCCAGTCACCTACGGCAACGTCGGCACCGATATTTCGCACTCGGCATTCGCGCAGAGTTTGTGTTGCCGCGATTTCTCCGACCGTCACACAGAGAAATGTGCTCCATCCACGATCAAGTCGCTTCACTCGTCCGATGAGTTGGTCGTCACTCAGGTCGACCAATTCGGGCAGTGCACGCAGAAATGTTTCGTTCCATCCGAGTTCGCTCAAAGCGTTATGCACTATGACTTTCACGCTACCTAGTTGCAAAAATCAAATTCGGGTGCTTGACTGCCCGACTTCCATGTCTTACAACGGAATACTGCTGCATGTCACGACCACTTGTCATCGTTGAGTCCCCCGCTAAGGCGAAGACCATTGCCAAGTTGCTGGGTAGCGACTATGTGGTGCTCGCATCCGTCGGTCACATCGCCGACCTTCCGAAGTCTGGTCTGCAAGTTGACGTCGAAAACGACTTCGTGCCCAACTACGAAATCACCGAACGCGGCGGCAAGGTTCTGCGCGAATTGAAAGCGGCGCTGAAGGGCGCCAGCGAGTTGTATCTGGCAACCGACGAAGACCGCGAAGGTGAAGCGATCTCGTATCACTTGGTGCGGTATTTGAAGCCCAAGGTTCCGGTCAAGCGCATGGTGTTTCATGAAATCACTCGCAGTGCCATCGACGAAGCGGTGCGCAACACCCGTGACGTCGACCAGCAACTTGTAGATGCCGCCGAGGCACGTCGTGTGCTCGACCGCCTGTTCGGCTACACCTTGTCACCAATTTTGTGGCGCAAGGTAAACCGCGGTCTCTCGGCTGGTCGTGTGCAAAGCCCGGCCATTCGTTTGGTCGTTGAGCGCGAACAAGAACGAATGGACTACGTCGTAGCCGACTATTGGGACTTGGCTGCAATCACTGCAACCGCCCCATCCTTTAAAGCCGTGTTGTCATCGCTCAATGGCATGCGGGTGGCATCCGGGCGCGACTTTGACAGCAAGGGTGTGCCGCGCGATGGGGTTTCGGTCATCACCAAAGAGCGTGCCGACGAACTCACCGCAGCACTCACGGGCGATGACCTTAACGTTCGCTCCATCGACGAAAAGCCATATCGCAAGTCACCCAAGGCTCCGTTTATTACCAGCTCGCTCCAGCAAGAAGCCGGCAACAAGCTGCGCCTAAGTGCCGGAGAAGTGATGCGAATTGCCCAGGGTCTCTACGAATCGGGATTCATTACTTATATGCGCACTGACAACGTGGGCTTAAGCGACGATGCCATTGCTGCCGTACGCAGCGAAATCACCACTATTTACGGGGCTTCTTTCGTGCCGGCCGAGCCGCGCGCCTACAAATCGAAGGTAAAAAACGCCCAAGAGGCCCACGAGGCGATTCGCCCAACGCTGCCGCTGCGATCACCCGACAGCCTGCGCAGCGAACTCAATGCGACAGAACTCAACGTGTACCGACTGATCTGGCAGCGCACCCTCGGCTCACAAATGGGTGACGCCAGCGGCACCACGCTGACTCTGCGTCTCGGCGCCGAAGCACGCGGTGCCAGCAACGACACAGCCGACTGCGAGTTCAGCGCCAGCGGCACCACCATCACGTTTCCTGGATACCGCGCGGTCTACGAAGAAGTTGATGAAGACAAAAGTGATGATGACGCCGAAGCGATTCTGCCCGTGCTCAAGGTGGGCGACAAGGTTGCGGTAGCCGAACTCACGGCTGTTGGTCACGCCACAACGCCACCAGCGCGATACACCGAACCAACGTTGGTGAAAAAACTCGAAGAGCTCGGCATCGGTCGGCCATCGACGTACGCAAACATCTTGAAGGTCATCGTGGACCGCGGCTACGTGTGGAAAAAGGGTCAAGCACTCGTGCCGAGCTGGACAGCGTTTGCCGTTGTGCGGTTGCTCACGCAACACTTTGCCAGCATCATCGACGACAAGTTCACTGCCATCGTCGAAGAAGAACTCGACGAAATCGCTCGTGGTGAACGCAACCGTGGCAAGTGGCTACGCGAATTTTATTATGGCAACGGCAAAGAACTTCCGGGCATCTTCCCCGTAACCGAAGCCGCCAAAGATTTCATTGATGCCCGCGAGATCAACGGCTTTATCGTTGGCCGACATCCAGTAAGCGGTGAAATGATCGAGGTACGGCCGGGCAAATACGGGCCATACGTGCGCTCAGGTGAGCGCACGGCGGGCGTTCCCGAAGATCTCACGCCTGAAGATCTCACCGTCACCAAAGCCGTTGAATTGCTCGATGCCCCGAGCAACGATGAACCAATCGGCATGTGGAATGAACTACCCGTCTACGTGAAGTCGGGACGCTTCGGTCCATACATCCAGCTCGGTGATCGCAGCGACGATAAAAAAGCACCGCTACCCAAGACTGCGTCGCTGTTTCCAGAAATGAAACCGGCTGAAGTCACGATGGAAGTTGCCACCAAGTTGCTGTCGTTACCGCGCCTCATCGGCGCCGACCCCGCCGACGGGGTAAACATCACCGCCCAAAGCGGTCGTTACGGGCCGTACATCTCCAAAGAAAAAGACAGTCGCACATTGGCATCGCACGACGAAATTTTCACGTTCACCCTCGATCAAGCACTTGCCTTGCTTGCTGAGCCACGAAAATTCGGCCGCCGTGGGCCAGCCAAACCACCGTTGCGCGAATTTGGTAACGACCCCATCTCGGCACGACCAGTCGTTGCAAAAGATGGCAAGTTCGGCACCTACATCACCGATGGTGAAACCAATGCCAGCCTCACGCGAGGCGACCGGCTCGAACACATGAGCACCGAGCGGGCATTTGAGTTGCTGGCTGCCCGACGTGCCAACCCACCACAGCCCAAAGCAAAACGCACCGCCAAGCCAGCGGCAAAAACAAAAGCAAAGCCAAAAGCCGAAACAGAGCCAAAGGCCGAAGCCTCCGCAACGTCAGATCTAGAGCCGAAGCCTGCTACCAAAAAAGCTGCCGCCAAGAAGCC
>JANQZQ010000096.1 GCA_030728545.1 Ilumatobacteraceae bacterium | reverse complement strand
AAACCCATCAGCATCTACGCTTTCGATAAGGAGCAACAGCATGAGCCACAATCACGAACTTTTTGACCGCTTCGAGGGGCTCACCTTTGATGACGTCGTGCTCGTACCAGGGTTCAGCGACGTGTTGCCCGACCAAGTCGAGACTGCAACCACGTTTGCGCGAGACATCGTGCTGAATGTGCCGCTCGTATCCGCCGCGATGGATCGTGTGACCGAGGCCAGGTTGGCCATCGCCATGGCTCGATGCGGAGGCATCGGGGTTGTGCATCGCAATTTGTCGGTGCAAGACCAGGCTGCCGAAGTTCAGAAAGTAAAACGTTCACAATCAGGAATGATCAGTGACCCAGTGACCCTGCCGGCAACAGCAACGCTCGACGATGCCGAACACTTGATGAATCGCTACAAGATTTCGGGTGTGCCAATTACCGACACTGCTGGTGTGCTGGTGGGCATTCTGACCAATCGCGATGTGCGCTTTTGCTCAGCGAGTGACTACAAGCGACCAGTGAGCGAGTTCATGACCAGTGAAGGTTTGGTGACTGCGCGCGAAGGCACCACGCTCGATGAGGCAAAACTGTTGTTGCAACGCCATCGAATTGAAAAATTGCCGCTGGTCGATGCTGATGGTCGCCTACGCGGGCTCATCACGGTGAAAGACATCATGAAAGGCCAAGAGTTTCCTAACGCCACGCGCGACTCGGCGGGTCGCCTGCGTGTGGCGGCGGCAGTCGGGGTGGGCGACGACCTCGAGCAGCGAGTTGAGGCACTCGCCCACGAGCAGGTTGATGCAGTGGTCATCGATACTGCGCACGGCAATTCGATGGGTGTGGTGAAAGCGATCGAGCGCGTAAAGGCCAGTTGGCCTGATCTGGCCGTGGTGGCCGGCAATGTGGTGGATGAAAGTGGTGTCGAAACATTGCACGGTGCTGGGGTTGATGCCGTGAAGATTGGGGTTGGTGCTGGTTCGATTTGCACGACTCGGGTCATTGCTGGTGCGGGCATGCCACAGTTGTCGGCGATTTGGTTTGCTTCGCAGCGGGCCCAACAACTTGGAGTCGCCGCGATTGCCGACGGTGGCGTTACGTATTCGGGTGACTTGGTTAAAGCGTTGGCCGCTGGCGCCAATGTAGTGATGCTCGGCAGTTTGTTTGCCGGCACGGATGAAGCGCCCGGTGAAGTGGAGTTGTTCGAGGGCCGGCGTTACAAGAGCTATCGCGGCATGGGTTCACTTGGCGCGATGGCGGGATTGGGGGCTGATCGCTATGGCTCGGCTCAGGGCAGTGGTGGTCGCAACAAACTGGTTCCCGAAGGTATTGAGGGTCGCGTGGCATACGCCGGTTCGCTGGCGGATGTGGTGTATCAACTAGTCGGTGGCTTGCGCTCGGGCATGGGATATGTCGGTGCAGCGACGCTGCTTGATTTATGTCGTCGCGCGAAGTTCATGCGCGTGACCACCGCTGGGCGTGAAGAGAGCCATCCTCACGACGTGACGATCACGCACGAATCACCGAACTATCACCGTTCGTAACCCGACTTAGGCACTGCTATCGCAGTAGCGATACGACAACAGATGCAGCGCTGGCTACGGCCGAGATAGAGGCAACGACGAGAGTTTTGTTGAATCGTAGACGTTCATCCAACGCGTCAAACCGTCGGCCAACCTGGACGAATAATTTCTCCATCTGGTCAAAGCGTTGGTCGGTATTGGCTTTGGCTTCTGCGAAGCGTTGGTCGACAGTGGTGAAGCGCTGGTCGACCGCAGTAAAGCGTTGGTCGATTGCAGTAAAGCGCTGGTCCATGTGGTGTTGCATTTCAGTAAAGCGTTGGTCGGTATTGGCTTTGGCTTCTGCGAATCGCTGGTCGACAGCGGTGAACTGTTGGTTCATGTTGTCTTTGGCTTCTGCGAATCGCTGATCGACAGCGGTGAACTGTTGGTTCATGTTGTCCTTGGCTTCTGCGAATCGTTGGTCGACAGCGGTGAAGCGCTGGTCCATGTGGTGTTGCATTTCGGTGAAGCGTTGGTCAACAGCAGTGAACTGTTGGTCGGTGTTGTCTTTGGCTTCTGCGAAGCGTTGATCGACAGCGTTGAAGCGTTGGTCCATGTGGTGTTGCATTTCGGTGAAGCGTTGGTCAACAGCAGTGAACTGTTGGTCGGTGTTGTCTTTGGCTTCCGCGAATCGTCGTTCGATGACTTCTCGGAAGTCGCCGAAGCGCAAATCAAGCGCAGTAATTTGATTGGAGATTGTCTGAATATGAGCATTGATAATCAGATGCTCACGCTGCAGCTCGTGGCGCAGGTCAGCCACGGTGACGACGCGGTACTCAGAACCGCTTGGTGTGGTGGTGGGCTCGGTCATGGTCACTGGTTGTATCACTCCTACGAAAGTTGTCAAGTCACCCAACGTGTTGACGTTTACAGAAGTGTGTGCGCGGCACCACCGACAAAGTCGATGAATTTCAAGAAAATATTCGGCAGTATTTCAGCTATCTCAGGCGGTGTCAGGAATCCAGTTGCCATGGAAGCCGTTGGGCACCCGCACGGGCAGGTGCACCACGGCCACGGGGTCGTCGTCAAGTGCTTGTGCATCGAACATCGCTAGATCTGACGTGTCGCTGTGGGTGTCGTGACGCAGGGCCATCACCCAACCGTCGTCTTCAGCGGTGCCACCAGCACGCGGCACGAACACTGGCTCGCCGTAACCAAAGCGTGGCTGATCACTACGGGCAATGACACCACCAGTTAGATGGTCAACTTTCGTGAGTGTGTCCTGTGCAAAGCCCGCTCCGATTCCTGCGCAGTAACCAAACCTGTACTTGCGTCCGATGAGCGATTCACGAATCCGTGGAAACTCTTGCGGGCGATCGCTGATTACCGTTTCACGAAATGCCCCGGTGGTGGGGTTGAGCCGCCATCGCGTGAGCACGGGGTCGCCCTCGCTGGGCCCGCGTTGTTCGCGATCAAACATGCGTGGGTGTCGCGCGGCATCAAGCACCACTTCGTCGCCATCGTCGTAGGCGTTCATCGGGTGAAAGATGTAGCACGGGTCGATGCCGACCCACTTCACGTCGCTTGCCGAACCTTCGAGCGGAAGAAAACCGATGCGTGGCTCATACGCGCGATCCCAGTAGTAGGGCAGACTGGCACCCTTCATTGCTGCCTCCATATTGAAGACGCATGGCAAATCGAAAATCAGTGCGTATTTTTCGGTGATAGCCAGGTCGTGAATCATCGGGCCACCTGGCAGCGGAATGTCAACGTGGCGACGCACGCGTCCGTCGACACCCACTACGAGATACTGC
>JANQZQ010000095.1:6356-18010 GCA_030728545.1 Ilumatobacteraceae bacterium | reverse complement strand
AAGTGGGCGATGACAACCAGGAAAAAGATCATCAAGATGACAAAATTACCACTCTGGCGTGCAAGATGCGTACCACGGCACTGCTACCACCGCTCAGGTCGAACCTCGCGCCAAGGGGATTCAGCCACCGAGAAACTGACGCACTTCAACAGTGCGGTTGCAGCACTTGGAGCCTTCCGATGCCAGCGCATGTGCAGTTGCGACATCGGGTGCATCAATGATCCAGAATCCGGCCATGTACATCTCCGTATCGTTGAAGGCGCCAGCGGTCACACGAGGTGCCTCACCGCGATTGTCGATCACTGTTGCATCGTTCGGCGCAGCCAGACCCGCCGCCAAAATCCAATGGCCGTTGACTCGCAACTTGCCGTTGAAGTCATCAATGGCCTGCATTTCGCCCGGCATGGCGGTGGCAGTACCGCTGTCGAGCACGCCGATAAGAAACCGCATGTCAGCGAGTGGACTTTCGCGCGGACTTTCTCGACGACTTCCTCGCCGAGGATTCCTTTGCGGCACCACCAATCGAGAGCTGTGGGCGAATCATCGCATCTAGCAGTGCCGCGTCCACCTTCCAATCAATGGGAATTTTCACCGTCTTTTTGTTCACCTCGTACGCCTTCAGCTTCGCGCTGAGCGACTTCAATACCTCAGCGTCCCATGGCGCAATAAGGAGATGACCCGTTGACGCAGAGATACCAAACACATATCGGTCGCCATCACGAAGCATCGGCACGTTCCACGCCATCACCAGCTCTAGGTGAGGATGCTTTTTTCGAATTGCTGCAATGACGGCACGAATAGTCTTGGCTTTTATCGGACCAACGCTCGCAAAGTAGTCAGCTGGAGTGGCAAAGCGCTTGGATGATGTCGAGCCTCGCACGTACATCACTAATGCATTCGCATGGGCCTGAGAAAACTCGTGACGCTCACGTAAAAGTGCGATCTGTTCGGGGTACTTTGCATCACCTAATTCAGCCAGCATCCTCAGCCAATGACTCACGGGCTTGCCGTACTTCTTCTCGATTGCCGGAAAATGGGCAGCGCGATCACCCGATGCCGCTGGCTTCGGAGTATTACTTCTGCCAGGCTTCGGCACGACTCGAGCCTACGAACTCTTGCGCACCACACCCTCAGCAATTGCGGCAGCGGCAACCGCAGGTGCCACGCGCGCCACAACCGAGCGGTCAAACACTGACGGCACGATGAAGTTTGCATTGAGTTCGGCAGGGGTCACCGATTCGGCGATGGCGATAGCGGCCGCCAACTTCATTTTTTCGGTGATTGTCGTGGCCTGAGCGTCGAGAGCACCGCGGAAAATGCCGGGAAACGCCAGCACGTTGTTGATCTGATTCGGGTAGTCGCTGCGGCCCGTAGCAACCACTGCTGCAAGACCATCGATTTGCTCGGGTCGAATCTCGGGGTTGGGGTTGGCCATGGCAAACACGATTGGGTCTTTGGCCATATTGCGCACATCTGAAGCGGTGATCACGTCGGGGCCACTCAGACCGATGAATACATCGGCGCCCTTAATGACCTCAGAAATCGTGCCCATTTGTCGTGAGGGGTTGGTGTTATTTGCGAACCACTCTTTTGCCGAGTTCATGCCCGAGCGACCGGAGTACATCGCACCCTCACGATCACAACCAATCAAGTCTGTGACTCCTGCATTCATGAGAATTTTGCCGACGGCCACACCCGCTGCACCGATGCCGACAATTACCACTTTGATGTCGCCGATTTTTTTGCCCGTCACCTTTAGTGCATTCCATAGCGCCGCCAATGTGACCACTGCGGTGCCGTGTTGATCGTCATGAAACACAGGAATGTCAAGGCTGGCTTGCAGTCGCTCTTCAATCTCGAAACATTCGGGTGCTTTGATGTCTTCTAAATTGATGCCGCCGAATGTCGGGGCAAGACGCTGCACAAAATCGACCACTTCGTCAGCGGTGCGTGCATTGATACAGATCGGAAACCCATCTACCCCACCGAACTCTTTGAACAACAATGCTTTGCCTTCCATCACCGGCATTGCTGCTTCGGGGCCGATGTCACCGAGGCCGAGTACCGCAGTGCCGTTGCTCACGATTGCCACCGTGTTTTTGCGAATCGTGAATTGGTGCGAGAGTTCCTTGTCATTTTCGATTGCTGTGCAAATGCGCGCAACACCTGGCGTATAGGCCATCGATAAGTCGTCTCGATCATTGACCACAGTGCTCGAGCCAGTGAAAATTTTGCCCGCCTCGTGCATGCGGAAGGTGCGATCCCACCAGCCGAGCAGCGTCACGGTGCTCAGGTCTTGCACCGCTTTCACCACTTGTTGCTGGTGCGCTTCATCACGACAGTGCACCACCAGAACGCGCCGCAGTACAGGGCCGCGCACGTCGAAACCATCAAGTGCACCAATGTTGCCGCCAGCAGAACCGATCGCAGTACACAGTTGGCCGAGTGCCCCTGGAACATTGGACAACTGACAGTCGAGACTGATGGAAAATGCTGCAGTCGGAAGCGTTGGCATAGGAATTATGAGGCTACGACCGCAAATTTGTTACCCCGTCACGCTGCCGATGTATTACACAAAACCTGCTGCCACACTGAAAGAGTGACTCCGCCACCGACACCTACTGGGTTTTCTCCCCTCTTTGACCCAGCCGCCTGGCGCAGCGTGCCTGGCTTCAGCTTCACCGACATCACCTATCACCGCAGTGTTGATTCAGGCACCGTGCGCATCGCGTTTAACCGGCCCGAGGTGCGTAACGCCTTTCGCCCACAAACGGTGGATGAACTGTTCACCGCACTCGATCATGCTCGCCAAAGCCCCGACGTTGGATGTGTGTTGCTCACGGGCAACGGCCCATCACCCAAAGACGGTGGCTGGGCATTTTGCAGTGGTGGAGACCAGCGCATTCGTGGCAAGGACGGCTACAAATACGCCGACGGCACCGACGCCAGCAGCATCAACGCGGGGCGCACCGGACGCCTGCACATTTTGGAAGTGCAACGCCTGATTCGATTCATGCCCAAGGTGGTCATCTGTGTGGTGCCAGGTTGGGCGGTGGGCGGTGGGCACAGCTTGCATGTGGTGTGCGACCTCACCATTGCCAGTCGCGAGCATGCCAAGTTCAAACAAACCGATGCTGACGTTGCCAGTTTTGATGGCGGCTATGGCTCGGCCTATTTGGCGCGTCAAGTGGGTCAGAAATTTGCCCGCGAAATCTTCTTCCTCGGGCGTGAATATTCTGCGCAAGAAGCCCACCAAATGGGCATGGTGAACGCAGTTGTTGACCACGACCAATTAGAAGTAGTCGCCCTCGAGTGGGCTCGCGAGATAAACGCAAAGAGCCCGACGGCGCAACGGATGCTCAAGTTTTCGTTCAACCTCATTGACGATGGCTTGGTTGGCCAACAACTGTTCGCCGGTGAAGCCACACGATTGGCGTACATGACTGATGAAGCACAAGAAGGTCGCGATGCGTTTCTCGAAAAGCGCGACCCAGACTGGTCAGAATTTCCCTGGCACTTCTAGCAATCACCGATCTGCACGACCCGCGGCTTGATCCGTTTCGCTTCCGCGAGCGACGCCTCATGGGTGTGATTCAGCGACGCAACGGCGGCCCACTTTTTATCGCCGAGGGCGACTTGGTTACCGAGCGCGCGTTGGCGGCCGGATGCGAACCTGTTGCCGTGTTGTGCAGCGAAAAAGGCGCTCAGCGGATGGCCGAGTTCGCCCCCGACTATGAGCGCTACTGCTATACGGCTAGCGAAGACTTGCGCCGCAACGTGACCGGTTTGGGAGTACCGCTTGAAGTCATCTCGCTGTTCAAGCGCCCGGCACCAACGGATGCCGATGCCCTACTAGCACGATTCACTCACGGCATCTATGTCGACAACGTAGACAACCCCGTCAACGTGGGGTCAATTGCTCGCAACATGGCTGCGATGGGATGGGATGCGCTCTTTCTTGATGGCAACAGCGCTGACCCGCTAGCGCGCCGCGCACTGCGAGTGTCGATGGGCAACGCGTTCAGCGTGCCGCATGCCCGCGTAGCTGATACGGCAGCATTTGTTCGCAATGCGGCGACAGCTGGCATCACCACCATTGCCCTGACGCCATCTGCGGATGCAACACCCCTCGGCAAAGTCGCACTCACTACAGCACGGCGGCTCGTGGTGTTGGGTTCAGAGCGCGATGGACTAAGCGACGAAGTGATGCAAGCCTGCACGCTGCGTGTGCGCATCGAGATGCAAGACGGAATCGACTCGCTCAATGTTGCTGCAGCCAGTGCAATTGCGTGCTACACGTTGCGCATGTGATCTGCTGCCCGTACAAAATAGTCGTGCATCTCTGCGACGATCTCGGGTGATGACACACATACCTGCAGCGCTTGTGTCATGTGCGTCATCCAGCGGTCACGCATCCCATCATCGATCGCATACGGCGCGTGGCGCATTCGCAATCGTGGATGCCCGCGTTCGTCGGAGTACGTTGCCGGGCCTCCCCAATACTGCGTAAGAAACAACGCCAGACGTCGCTCGGCACCAGCCAAGTCATCGGGCTCGGGATACAGAGCCAACAACACCGGGTCGGTGCGCACGCCCACATAAAACTGGGCCGCGAGTTGTTCAAAAAAGGCCTGGCCACCGACGCGCTCAAACAGTGATGGCTGCGGCGAGTCAGACATCGCTTATGAAAACTGCGGATCTTGCCACTCAGGAAAGACATCCGGTAGCGACGCTGCGACCGAGTCGCTGAATTGGGCCGGACGCTTTTCCAAAAAACTCGTGACGCCTTCGTGGGCATCTGCACTGCGACCACGCAGTTGAATGGCGCGAGAATCCACACGGTGAGCCTGCATCGGGTGGTCGGCGCCCAACATGCGCCAGAGCATCTGGCGAGATAGCGCAACTGAAACACCCGAGGTGTTGTCAGCGATTTCACGAGCCAACGCGCGCGCTGCGGGCAACAATTCATCTGGTGCATACACCGTGCGCACGAGACCGCCAGATGCGGCTTCGTCAGCCGACAGAATGCGCCCCGTGTACACCCATTCGGCGGCGCGTGAGATGCCCACCACCCGCGGCAAGAACCACGACGAGCAGGCCTCGGGCACGATGCCTCGCCGCGTGAAGACAAAACCGATACGCGCCGCCGACGACGCCAACCGCACGTCCATGGGCAATGTCATCGTCGCCCCGATGCCCACGGCTGCACCGTTGATAGCGGCGATAACAGGTTTCTTGCACGCAAAGATTCGTAGCGTCACCTGACCGCCACCATCACGACGAACGCTGTCGTCGCTGGTGCTCGACCAATCGCCATCATCAAAAGTTTTTGCGCCACTCGACAAATCGGCACCAGCGCAGAAGGCCTTACCGTCACCCGTAACAATCACTGCCCGCACGGCATCGTCGGCATCGATCACATCAAAGACGTCAAGTAGCTCGCGCATCATCACGCCGGTGAATGCATTCATTTTTTCTGGGCGGGCAAGGGTGACGGTGGCGATGGAGTCGCTCACTTCATAGCGAATTTGGGTGTACTCGGGCATGCCCCTGTGTCTATCAGTTCAGACACGTGTAGCTACACGCTGGAAGAACGCGTGGTTACACGCTGGAAGCACGTGTGTTGCTACACGTCGAGGAAGCGTGATGCCGCAATGGCCGACCCGATGGCACCAATGGCGGCCCCCAACAACAACACGGCAATCATCACACCCGACAGATACCCACTCGGCACCACAAGGCTCGAGATTCCGGTGCCGGGCTTGAACGCCGCGACGCCGTTGGTCCAAGCGCTGTTCAACGCCCAGACCCCAGCGCACGACACGACTCCCCCGATCAAGCCTTGCAACAGGCCCTCGAGCATGAACGGCACACGAATAAACCAGTTGGTGGCACCGACGAGTTTCATTACTTCAATTTCGCGCCGTCGAGCAAACATGGCGGTGCGAATCGTGTTCCAAATCAATCCGATTGCCACCACCAACAACACCAACGACATAATCAGCGTCACCGTGCGCACGAAGCTCGACAATGTCGAGATCACCTCAAACTCATCCTCAGCAAGTGCCACCGCCTCCACACCTGGCAGGGTGCGATACTGATCGGCCAAACTGCGCACCAGATTGGTGTCTTGGGTAAGCGGCACCACCTTGAACTGGGTGGGAATGGTTTCCGGGGTCAACAAACTGAGGGTGACGGGGTCACCAACGAAAATGCGCTGTGCTTCGGCATAACTCTCGGGCTTGTCGAGATAGCGCAGTTTGTCGACATCAATAACGCTCGGTGCTGCCCGCAGCGTGCTGTCGATGAGTGCGACCTGCTCGACCGATGCATCGCTGCGCACGAACACGATCATGGCAACGTCACCGCGCCACTGCACAAGCAGGTTTTCAAATGCCCGTTGAATCAAAAACGTGGTGCCCACCAACAGCAATGCAATTGCAGAAGTCACCACTGCGGCCAACGTGAGCGTCAGGTTGCGCCGGAAACTTGCCCACGTTTCACGCAGGGCGTATTCGATGCGCGCCAACATTATTCGTACACCCCACGCTCTTGATCACGCACGACTACACCACGGTCCAGCTGCACCACGCGGCGCCGCATGGCATTCACCACGCGATGATCGTGGGTGGCCATCATGACGGTGGTACCGGTTTCGTTGATGGAATGAAGCAGCGCCATGATGCCCTCGCTTGTTGCAGGGTCGAGGTTGCCCGTCGGCTCGTCGGCCAACATGATGAGCGGCCGATTTACGAAAGCGCGTGCAATTGATACGCGCTGCTGTTCGCCACCAGACAGCTGGTTGGGGAATCGCTCACTCTTGTCGGCCAAACCCACGAGGTCCAGCACGAATGGAACCTGTTCATTGATGACATGGCGCGGCTTGCCGATTACTTCAAGGGCGAACGCCACATTTTCAAAAACAGTCTTATTCAGCAGCAGTTTGTAATCCTGAAAGACATTGCCCAACGAACGTCGCAGGAACGGCACCCGTGAAGCCGGCATTTCGGTGACATTGCGACCAGCCACCCACACATCACCCTCGGTCGCCACTTCTTCGCGACTCATGAGGCGCAACAACGTGGACTTGCCCGAACCAGATGGCCCGACCAAGAAGACAAACTCGCCTTTGTTGACGTCGAATGAGACGTCTTCAACAGCGACCGTGTCGTGGCCGTACACCTTGCTCACGCGATCCAACTTGATCATCTAGTGACCAGCCTCGGTTCGTCGCCAGCGCAAAAAACCCTCCATGAACTCGTCAAGATCACCATCGAGCACTGCTGTGACATTACCCGACTCCACATCGGTGCGAACATCTTTCACCATTTGATACGGCTGCATCACATACGAACGAATCTGTGTACCCCAACCAACCGTCGCCTGCTTGCCGGCAATGCGGGCAAGTTCTACTTCGCGTTCCTGCACGATTTGGGCTGCCACCATCGTCTTGAGTTTTTTCAGCGCGGTCTCACGGTTTTGCAACTGACTGCGTTCTTGCTGCGACGCCGAAACCAAACCCGTAGGTTTGTGAATCAAGCGCACGGCTGATGAAGTCTTGTTGACGTGCTGGCCACCAGCCCCCGAGGCCCGGAACACTTCCATATCGATATCGGCGTCGTTGATCTCGACATCAACTTCGGCCAACACCGGCCACACCTGCACCGTGGCAAAACTGGTTTGGCGCCGGCCCTGGTTATCGAATGGGCTGATACGCACCAAGCGGTGGGTGCCGCGTTCGCTCGTCAGCAAGCCATAAGCAAAACGTCCACGCACGGTGAAATCGGCAGACAAAATTCCTGCTTCGGTGCCGTCAGAGACATCACCCATTTCAAAAGTGAAATTGCGACGCTCAGCCCAACGGGTGTACATGCGCAACAACATCGCGCTCCAGTCCTGAGCATCGATACCGCCGTCCTTGGCATTGATCTGCACAATGGCATCCGTCTCGTCGTGTTCGCCGATGAACAGACTGCGCAGTTCCACTTCGTTCAAAGCCGACCGCGCGCTGGCAATGTTCTGGGCAATTTCGGGTTCTTGTGATGCGTCATCTGCTTCGCGAGCCATTTCGTGCAACACCTGCATGTCTTCCAACACCTGAGTAAGCCGATCGAACTCGGCGAGATCACTTCTCACCGACGCATACTCGCCGTTGATCCGCTTGGCGTGCTCTTGATCATTCCAGAGGTCGGGTCGCGCAACTTCAACTTCAAGCTCCACAAGACGCACCCGCAGGTCGGCGATCTTCAAATAGGCCTGGGCTTCACCGACGCGGCGCGCCACCTCGGCGATGTCGTTCGAAAAGTCACGCATGGGTGGCCGCCGCAGCGACTTACGCGACCTTGCCGTGACACTGTTTGTATTTTTTGCCCGACGCACACGGGCAGGGGGCGTTGCGTGGTGTCTTGGACCAGTCGTTTGCTGCACTCGCCGGGCTGCGCCCTGCTGGGGCAGTCGTGCCACTTGAACCCGAGGTCTGAAGATTCTTGATTTGTTGCGATTCGGCGCCAGCTTGGTCTTGTTGGGCGAGTTGAATGTCAGAAGTTTGCAAGTCGTTGCGCACCACTTGCACGTGCATCACGTACTTCACAAAGTCTTGGGCGATGCCCTTCATCAACGAGCCAAACATTTCGAAACCTTCACGCTGCCATTCGGTGAGCGGATCCTTCTGCCCCATCGCACGCAGGTTGATGCCCTCTTGCAGGTAGTCCATTTCTTCGAGATGTTCACGCCAGCGTTGGTCGATGATGCGCAGCATCACTTGGCGCTCAATTTCGCGCATCGTGACTTCGCCAAGTTGTGTTTCGCGACCCGCGTAATACGCCGACGCATCGGCCATCACGAGGTCATACATCTCGTCGGTGTCGCCACAAACTGCCAGTTGCTCGGCGGTCAGGCCGTGTGGCCAGAACGAGGTGAGTTCGGTGATCAAACCCGACACATCCCACTCGTCGTCGGCCTCCGAAACACAATGGGCTTCAATCAGTGAATTGACGGCGTCGGCGAGATACTCCATGGCAGCTGCCTTGAGGTCACTGCCCGACAAGATCTGGTCGCGGCGCTGGTAGATGATCTTGCGCTGCTCATTCATGACTTCGTCGTACTTGAGCACGTTCTTGCGAATTTCGGCGTTGCGTTGCTCGACGGTGTTTTGTGCGCGCTCGATGGCCTTGGTCACCATCTTGGCTTCGATTGCTTCGTCATCGGGCAGTGCGCGACCCATCACCCACGACAAGGCACCCGTGGCAAACAGCCGCATGAGTTCGTCATCGAGGCTCAGATAAAAACGGCTCGCCCCCGGGTCACCTTGGCGGCCAGCGCGACCGCGCAACTGATTGTCGATGCGACGACTTTCGTGGCGCTCGGTACCCAACACATACAAGCCACCAAGTTGACGCACTTTGTTGCCTTCTGCTTCGCACACCTGGGTGTATTCACGCACCAATTCCGCCATGCGCTCATGGGCCTTGCGCCGCGCGGTGATGTAGTCCATCGGCATTTCTTCAAGTGCAACAGGCAACGCAAACTCATCCAGCAACGTGTCGGGATGATGGCCGTCTTTCAGCACTTGGGCACGCGCCATCCCCTCGGGGTTGCCGCCGAGCAAAATATCCACACCGCGACCAGCCATGTTGGTGGCAACGGTTACCGCACCCACTCGACCTGCTTGGGCGACGATTGGCGCTTCGCGCGCGTGCTGTTTGGCATTCAACACCTCGTGTTTGACCCCACGTTGTTGCAACTTGCGAGACAACACTTCGCTCTTTTCAACACTCACCGTGCCCACCAAGACGGGCTGGCCTTGTTTATGGCGGGCCATGATGTCATCAACGACCGCCGTAAATTTGGCCTCTTCGGTCTTGAAGATCAAGTCGGCTTCGTCGGTGCGCACCATCTCGCGATTAGTGGGGATCGGCACAACATTTAAGCCGTAGGTGTTCATCAGTTCGGCTGCTTCGGTCTGCGCCGTGCCAGTCATACCGGAGAGTTTTGAATACATGCGGAAGTAGTTCTGCAAAGTAATTGTGGCGAGCGTCTGGTTTTCTTCCTTGATGCGCACACCCTCTTTGGCTTCGACAGCTTGGTGGATGCCCTCGCTCCAGCGACGACCTTCCAAAACGCGACCGGTGAACTCGTCGACGATCTTCACTTCGCCGTCTTGCACCAAATAGTCCTTGTCGCGCTGATACAGCACCGCTGCCTTCAGCGCCACCTGCAGTTGGTGCACCAAATTGCGCTGCACCTCGTCGTACAAGTTTTCGATACCGAGTTGCTGCTCGACTTTTTCGATGCCGGCCTCGGTGGGCACGACGATTCGTTTTGCTTCTTCGACGTCGTAGTCCACTCCCCGCACCAACGTGCGCACGATGGAAGCAAACTTGTAATACAAAGTTGCAGCGTCGGCAATGCGACCCGAGATGATGAGCGGCGTGCGGGCTTCATCGATCAGAATCGAGTCGACTTCGTCGACGATGGCATAGAAATGTCCGCGTTGCACCTTGTCGTCCACGACACCAGCCATGTTGTCGCGCAGATAATCGAACCCGAACTCGTTGTTGGTGCCATAGGTGATATCGCTGGCGTAGTCGACACGTTTTTCAGCCGGTGAAGTGCGCACACCAGAAACCACCAAGCCAACGCTCAACCCGAGCCAACGATGAATCTGACCCATCCACACCGCATCACGACGAGCGAGATAGTCGTTCACGGTGATGAGGTGCACGCCGTTGCCGGCCAGGGCGTTGAGATAGGCGGGCAACGTAGACACCAAGGTCTTACCCTCACCGGTGCGCATTTCTGCCACCCAACCGGCATGCATGGCGGCACCACCCATCATCTGCACGTCATAGTGCCGCTGGCCAATCACCCGCTTGGATGCCTCGCGTACTACGGCGAAGGCCTCGGTCAACAAGTCGTCTAAATCTTCACCACGAGCCAGACGTGCTTTGAACTCAGCGGTCTTGCCTCGCAGCAGGTCATCGCTCAAAGCAGCGATGGTCGGCTCAAAGGCATTGATTTCGGGCACGATGGCGGCAAGCGCCTTGACTTTTTTGCCTTCGCCGGCGCGCAAAATTCGATCAAGCACAGCCATGAGAAGTTCTTAGCCTACCTGTGGCGATACCCGTGCTTTTACTCGGGCAATCACCACGCAACGCACTTCGCTCGCACCAGCCGCCAGAAGCGCAGTGCGGGCGCGAGCCAGTGTGGTGCCCGTCGTCATCACGTCGTCAACCAACAGCACTGCCCGACCGCGCACCGCCCCGCGGCGCACAATGAATTGCGGCCCACGCTGTCGCATGGTGCGTGAGGCACCGGTTTGCGTGTGATTATCGATACGCCGCAACACCCGCACTCGACGCATTCGCATCCGGCGGGCTAGCGCACCAGCGATGATTGCCGATTGGTCATGACCACGTAGCCGAACGCGACGTGACGTTGTCGGTGCCCAAGTCACGATGTCGGGTCGCCAATCAGGATTCGTGGCGGCCACCGCTGGCGCCAAGTTGCGGCCAAAGCGCACGGCAATCCAGCGACAATTGCGAAACTTCATGGCGTGAATTGCCCGCCGTAACTCGCCACGATACACACCGAGGGCAACGACAACGAACGGGTCGTCAATTGTCAGAGGCTCGAGGCTCAGGTCATCGATGCTC
>JANQZQ010000095.1:0-6256 GCA_030728545.1 Ilumatobacteraceae bacterium | reverse complement strand
GGTGACGCAGCATCGATTCCGGTCATGGCCACCGATCGTTTGGTTGAACGCATCGCTCGCTGTGTGACGGGCTTGGCGCTCTTTGGCGTTGGTATTTCGCTGCAGATCGAATCGCGACTCGGCAACCCGCCATGGGATGCATTCCATCAAGGTGTGGCCAACCAGGTGGGGCTGGGCATCGGCACTGTCATCATCCTCACCGGAGTCGCACTGCTGGTGCTGTTCTGGATTCCGCTGCGTCAAAAGCCGGGCTTGGGCACCATTCTCAATGCAATCGAAATTGGTCTCGTCGCCAACTTCATGCTCGAGTTGATTCCGGTGGTGGATGCGATGGCGTTGCGCATTGCCATGTTGGTCGGTGGCATTTTGCTGGTGGCGCTGGGCTCGGCGTTGTACATCGGCAGTGGTTTGGGCCCAGGGCCGCGTGACGGCATCATGACGGGCTTAGCGGCGCGTGGCGTGAAGGTCCGCGTCGCCCGCACCGGCATCGAAGTCACCGTGTTGGCCATTGGCTGGCTACTTGGTGGCCAAGTCGGTGTCGGCACCGTGCTATTTGCGTTGGCTATCGGGCCGCTCGTGGCACCGCTTTTGCCGCGGCTATCGATGCGCCCGAAAGCGCAGTAGATCTAATACCTGTAGTGCTCGGGTTTGAACGGGCCATTGGGATCGGTATCCAGGTATTCGGCTTGGCCGTCTGACAACTTGGTCAACTTGGCGCCAAGTGCACCGAGATGCAACATTGCAACTCGCTCGTCGAGATGCTTGGGTAAGACATACACGCCAATCGGATACTTCTTCAGATTGTTGAACAACTCGATCTGAGCGATGACCTGGTTGGAGAACGAACAGCTCATCACAAAACTCGGATGGCCCGTTGCGCAACCAAGGTTGACGAGTCGACCCTCGGCCAGCACAATGACTGCGTGGCCATCAGCAAATGTCCACAGATCGGTGCCCTGTTTTAATTCGTCACGGCGAGCCCCACTGCGAGCCAAACCTGCCATGTCGATTTCGTTGTCGAAGTGGCCGATGTTGCAGACGATGGCGTTGTGCTTCATCGATGCCATGTGCTCGACGGTCACGACCATTTCATTACCCGTTGCCGTAACAAAGATGTCTGCCTCAGCAACCACATTTTCCAGCACGTCCACTTGGTAGCCCTCCATCGCAGCCTGCAATGCATTGATTGGGTCGATTTCGGTCACGATGACTCGTGCTCCCTGCCCGCGCAAGCTCTGCGCACAACCTTTGCCCACGTCGCCATAGCCGCAGACGACTGCCACTTTGCCAGCAATCATCACGTCGGTCGCGCGATTGATGGCGTCAATCAACGAGTGTCGACAGCCGTACAAATTGTCGAACTTGCTCTTGGTCACGCTGTCGTTCACATTGATTGCTGGAAACAGCAACTCCTTGCGCTCGTGCATCTTGTACAAACGTTTTACGCCAGTCGTAGTTTCTTCGGTTACACCGCGCACACCCTTGGCCATGCGCGTCCACTTGGTGGGGTCGGTCTTGAGCGTGCGCTGCAGCAAGCCGAGCACGATCGCCAGCTCCGGGTTTGACGCCGTCGTTGGGTCGGGCACTTCGCCAGTGCGTTCGTATTCCACACCTTTGTGCAAGAGCAGCGTGGCGTCACCACCATCGTCGAGAATCATGTTTGGCCCGTCGCCATCAGGCCAGGTCATCATCTGCTCGGTCGCCCACCAGTACTCCTCGAGGGTTTCACCCTTCCAGGCGAACACCGGCACACCATTGGGTTCTTCGACGGTGCCGTGCGGGCCAACAGCCACCGCTGCCGCCGAATGGTCTTGTGTGGAAAAAATGTTGCAGCTTGCCCAGCGCACCTCGGCACCAAGTTCGACGAGCGTTTCAATGAGCACTGCAGTCTGCACGGTCATGTGTAGCGACCCAGAGATTCGCGCACCTTTCAGTGGCTTCGAAGCGCCATACTCTTTGCGCAGTGCACGCAGGCCGGGCATTTCGTGTTCAGCAAGATGGATTTCTTTGCGGCCAAATGGCGCCAGAGAAATATCGGCGACGCGATAATCCTTGCGCTGGGCGAAGGTGGATGATGACATGACTGACCCCGTTTCGATGATTGCCGTTGTTATCTATCGGACTGGGGCCTGCTGGCGCCGAATCGGGTCAGCCGATGACTTGATTGTAGAAAACTTAAGTGTATTCGTCAGGCAGTAAAGGTCGGGGTGATACCCGTTGCAGCAATCTTGGCCATCACGCGAGCGTGCTCAGTGGCGTCAACAGTGGTGGCTTCATCGATGAGCATCACGGGGATTCCGTCGCGCACGTCGTAGCGACGCTGCAACCGTGGGTTGTAGAGGGCATCTTCATCAGCGACAAAAAACAATGGGCCTTTGTCTTGCGGACACGCAAGAATCGCGAGTAAACGGCTATCGATAGTGCTCATATACCCAATTGTACGAGTCGCAATGCGTTCAAGCCGTGATGAGTTGCAATAGTTCGGCCACTTGTGTTTCACACTGGTCACGAGTCGTGGCTTCAAGATTGAGCCGCAGTAGTGGCTCGGTATTGGATGCCCGCACGTTGAACCACCAATCACCGCAATCCACCGTGAGACCGTCGAGGCGATCCTGGGGATACTGCGAATACTTTGCTGCGACCTGCGCAATGACGGCATCGATGTCTTTGACCTGGGTGTTGATCTCACCACTGTTGGCGTACCGCTCGACGGGCTCGCGCAATTTTGACAGCGGCAACCCAGTGCGACTCATTTCTTCGAGCACTACGAGGGCAGCGATGAGCCCACTATCGGCGCGATAGTTGTCGGCAAAGTAATAGTGCCCACTGTGCTCGCCGGCAAACACCGCACCGGTGTCGGCCATGATGCCCTTCATATAGCTATGGCCGTTTTGGGTGCGCACACCCGTGCCGCCATTTTCGGCAATCACCTCGCGCACCGAACGAGAGGAGATGAGGTTGTACAAAATTGTCGCACCGGGTTTGCGACGCAAAAACACTTTCGCCAAAATTGCCGTCGTCGTGCTGCCCGACATGGTGCGACCAAGCTCGTCAACCAAAAACACACGGTCAGCATCGCCGTCAAATGCCAAACCCACGTCAAAACCGCCAGCCAACACGCGGGCCTGCAGATCGCGCTGATTGGCAGGCTGAATGGGGTCGGCTGGATGATTAGGAAACGTGCCGTCCAACTCGCCATACATGACCTCGAGATCAATCATGTTGAGCCGCTCGAACACCGCTGGCACCACTAACCCGCCCATCCCATTTGCCGTATCAGCCACGACCTTGAGCGGACGCAAACTCGCTACATCGACGAACGACAACACATGGTCGGCAAATTCGGCGAGCAGATTGCGTTTGGACACCTTGCTCGGGTCACCGACGATGTTGGTGCCGAGTGCAACACGCGCAAGTTCGCGCACCTCGGCCAGACCACTGTCGATGCCAATCGACTTAGCGCCTGCTTTGCACATTTTGATGCCGTTGTATTGCGCCGGGTTGTGCGAAGCCGTGAACATCGCGCCAGGCACGTCCATGTTTCCGCTGGCGTAGTACAGCAAGTCTGTGCTGGCCAGACCCAAGTTGACCACCGTTGCCCCACACGCCGTGACACCGTCTTCGAAGGCGGCCACCAAACTTGGCCCCGACGGGCGCATGTCGTGGGCAACCACGACCGAGGTGGCTTTGGTGAATTGCGCAAATGCCACCCCGAAGGCTCGTGCCAAAGATTCGTCGAGTTGATCTGGCACGGTGCCACGCACGTCGTAGGCCTTCACGACCGCATCGAGATCTGGCATCGCAGTGAGGCTAGTTGGCGAAATTCGTTTGACGCCCACTGCGGCGCCAGCGCACCAGCACCACGATGCCGAGGATGCTGAGCACATAGGCAAACACATCGAGTAGCGACCAACCGAAACTGAGTTTCACGTCTGTTTGGGTGGGTATGACCACCATCATGTTTGGCGCTACGCGATACGGCCCTTTGGCGCCCGACACGTTCCAGTTGGGGAAATAACTGGTGCGCACCAAAACTGGTGTACCAATTTTGTCGACACTAAACGAAACACTGCTGCGACCTTGCTCGACGTCAGACACCACGATCGGCGCGACATTCACTACATCAATTGGCTGGGTGGGCAGCACCACGTCGACGCGTCGCGATGCCTCGTCGGGCTCGCCGATTCGGCGATTCATATCGATGGCAACGTCGATTCGCTGCCACTCGCTGGGGCCAGAAGCAGCCGGTACTGCCGGCCAATCATTGGGGTTTTGCAACCAACTCGTGCCAATTTCTAGCCATCGCTCTTTGGCATCACCAGGATGGCCCATGTCGGCTTGGCTATCAGTGCGGCCAGCCACAACTACGGGCTGCACGGTGAGCGGCACCACCAGATCGCTCGCTGCAACTTCGTATATCACCCACGGGCCGCTCCGGGTGATTTCACGCAGCGCGGGTTGTGCAGATGCCTCACGTACTGCCTCGGGTGTAAAGCCCATGTAGTAGCGCACACCAAGTTCCTGCAAATAGCGCACGCCGAGTGCGGCGTTGTTGTCGTCGTATCGCAGTTCGCGAACTGGGTTGCTACTTTGTTTCGACATCGCAGCCGCAGCAATGAAGTGGTACGGCGTTGTGCCCGAGGCTTCAAAGAACAGGCCTTCCATGCTGCCGATACAGCCGTCAGTCCAGTGCGGCAACAACATGAGCCCCATCGTGGTGCCGTACTTGTTGAGCTCACCGTTGTTTTCCCACAGTGCCCGACCACACCCGTAACGCGGATCTTCGCCAATTTGTTTCATCGTCTCGACAATCGCGCGATATTCGCCGTAGGCACTTTTGCCCTCGTAGCCGGTGAAGTTCCAACGGGCCCAGCCATCAACGAAACCATCGTTAGAACTCGGAACGCTGAATGGGCCGATGCCGTAACGCACGCTGCCATCTTCTGCTGTGCGAAAAGTGGCAAGTGGCAGTTCTTGAAAACGAAAACCAATGACGCTGATGGCCAAAAGTGCCACAACCACGGCGGTTGCAACATTGAAGTTCAATCGACCCCGTGGTGACGGCGCGAGCGTTTGCACTTCTCCGGTCTTGGCCACGCGGGCCGCGGCACGCTCGAGGCTCGCGAAGCGAGCGACTGCGACCACAGTTTCGTAAATGCCAATCATCATGAGCATGTAGCGCAGTAGATAAAAGAACGGCAAGATACGCGGGTTCCACAGCAGCCCGATGATTGGCAGACTTTCGCGGGCAACAAACACCCCGATTGCCAAAATGATGCCATAGATACCCATCCACGAAGCCGTGCTGTTACGTCGCCATAAGGCGGACAAAAACCCAACGATGGCAAAGCCCATGATGATCACGTCAAATACCGTGTGCAGCGGAAAGAACATGTCAATGAACGACTCGCTGTAACCCGTGGGTTGCGGCTCGTACTTCATGTCGGTCATATACGAGTGGTTCAGAACAAAGGGCACCACCCAGAAAGCCGACAACAAAATGGCAGTGCCGATGACCGGCAGCCCGAGCCTCCACTTTGCTGCATCACGGTGCATCGCCAGGATGAGCACGTAGCCCAAGAACACGAACAACAACACAATGCCATGACTGAGCGCAGCCAGCGCCAACAGCAGCGTGGCGGCGATGCGATATTTACCGGTTTCCAGCCCGCGGATGAACACCCCGAAGCCCAAAATCGAAAAAGCGAGTGCGATAGAAAACGAGAACTCCCCCGCCATGGTGGAAGCAATATTGCCACCGTAGATGGTGAAGCTCTCATCAAACAAAAACACGGTGCTGGCCACCACTAACAACTCCGGAAGTGGAAAAACCAAGCGGGCCAACTTGGCGAACAACCACGTGCACACCGGCAGTGCCAGCAACCCCGCCACTGCGACCAACTTCAATGCGATGCCGTACGGCAGCACGATGTTCAACAGCAGAATAAAAATCGCCGGCACCACCATGTAAAAGCGATAGATCGGCAAGCCGGCATACCAATCGTTGCTCCACCCCGACAAACGAAATGACGTCAACAGGTGGTCGCGCAAATACGCCGGGCCGTACACATGGGCGCCCATGTCGCCGCCGGTTGGAGTGTTGTTGCGAAAGATGAGCGACGGCTGCAAGGTGAAAAATACCATCAGCGTGGTGAACGCAATGATGGCTGCGGCCAGCGCCAACTGGGTGCGACGCTCAACAAAGATCGCCGCCGCGGCAGTCATTCTGGTCTCGGTTGGCGCGTCGTCGGTCAAC
>JANQZQ010000094.1 GCA_030728545.1 Ilumatobacteraceae bacterium | reverse complement strand
GCCCTAGTTTTGGCGTGGGCTCATCTCGTGAACACGCGGTGTGGGCGCTGCAGCAGTACGGCTTTGATGTGGTGATTGCGCCGAGCTTTAGCGACATCTTCCGCAACAACTGCACCAAAAATGGTCTCGTGCCGGTAACCCTGGCTGCCAACATCGTCGAATCGCTCTGGGCTGCAATCGAGGCCGACCCCAGTGTGGAAATTACGGTGGATGTTGAGCGTCTCACCGTCGAAGTGCCAGCGACAGGCGCTCGCCACGCATTCGTGCTGGATGCTGCGTCCCAGCAACGGTTCGTCAATGGTTTAGATGACATCAGCATCACCCTGGGGCGCGCCGCCGATATCGGCGACTACGAGCGTCGCCGGCCCAGCTGGCTCTCGGCGCGCTAAGCGATAGTTGGCGTCACAAACGACGCCAAATTGGCCAGCCGCTTGTCGTTAGAAAACACCTCGATGGGTGGCTGCGGCTCGAGTCGCAAACCCCGCTGAATAATGCGACACGTCGTGTGCTGGTTATATTCCGCCAACGTCACTGCCCAACCATCGCGGCCAGCACGAGCCGTGCGACCAGAACGATGCAGGTACGTCTTTACATCCATCGGGGGTTCGTAGTGCACCACTGCGGCAACATCGTCGATGTCAATTCCACGGGCAGCCACATCGGTGGCCACCAACACGTTCAGGCTGCCCTCGGCAAACTTTGCCAGCGAGCGCTCACGGGCGGCCTGCGACATGTCACCGTGCAGGGCCGAGGCTTTGACGTGCAGATCCTGCAGCGAGTCGGCCACCTTGTCACACAGGCGCTTCGTGTCGCAAAACACCACCGTTTTGCCAGCACCAGCAGCGAGTGCAGTAATTACGCGATCTTTGTCCATGCGGTGCACAGCCAAAAAGAGATGGCTCATGGTGCCAACGGTGGCGGTTGGAGTATCAATCGACACTTCACGCGGGTCGTTCATATAGCGACGCACCAGGTTGCCGACTTGGCCATCGAGAGTGGCGGAAAACAGCATCGTTTGATGGGCGCCAGTCACATGCCGTAGCACCCATTCCACTTGAGGCATGAAACCTTCATCGGCCATCCGGTCGGCTTCGTCGATGACCACAACTTGAATGTCAGACAGCGTGAGTTCCTCGGCCTTCATCAAGTCGATGAGTCGCAACGGTGTGGCCACTACCACTTCGATACCGCCCGCCAAACTGTCGATCTGGTCGTCGCGTGAGGCACCGCCATACACCGCCAACACCCGGCGTGCACATGGGCGACCAATCGGCTCGAGCACCTCGGCCACCTGCAGCGCCAACTCGCGCGTTGGCACCAACACCAGCCCACGGGGTGCCCGCGGGCGCCCCGCTGCGTCGATGCGCGAGAGCATCGGCACACCAAACGCCAGCGTCTTACCCGAGCCGGTGCGGGCTCGACCACACAGGTCAGCACCGGTCAAGGCCACGGGAATCGCCTCGGTTTGAATCGCAAAAGGAGTTGTGAAACCCGCGGCAGCCAGACCAGCATCTACGTGCGGCGGTACTCCGAGGGCAGCAAACTCAGTTGTCGCCGACATCGTCCCGTCACGCTACTTGCGAGACCGACAACCACCCTTGCGAACCCCGCAACGCGATACTGACTCGTGAGTCAGTATCGGCTGACAAGTCAGACAGTAGCCACTGACAGCGTTTCTCGCTATGGTGCTACTTCGGTATTGACACATCGTCGGTACTGATACGCAGTTGGTTTCTATCCAGGGGAGGTGCACATATGAGCAACACGACGAACATCCAGCCAACGGGCAACCTGGCTGTGGTGATGCACGATGTGTGCAACGGCCGCAAAGGTGCAACCTATGACTGGCAAGCCACGTTGATTCCTTCCGAAACCGTGTTTGAAGCATCACTGCAAACGATGCTGGCCACACCTGCTGCTGCAAGTCGTTCTCGCAAGTCGCGTCGCCGTTCGTGACGATTGACCTTTCACGGGTCGGCACCCACCGCCCAGCGCGAGTGCTGATTCTGGGCTGTGGTTCAGTGGCCCAAGCCGCCGTGCCAATGCTGGTTCGCGACGTGCAACTCGCTCCATCGAGCATCACCGTTGTCGACTTTGTCGACAATCGCCATCGCATTGCTGAATCCATCGCCGCAGGCGTCAACTACGAAGTTGGGCGCGTCACACAAGAAAACCTTGACGAGTTCCTCTCCGCGCGTGTTGGCGCCGGTGACCTCATCCTGGATTTGGCGTGGAATATCGACTGCCCCACCATCCTCACCTGGTGTCGCGACCATGGTGTGCGCTACCTCAACACCAGCGTGGAATTGTGGGATCCGTACTACGACATGCACAACACGCCACCGCTGGATCGCACCTTGTACGTGCGACATCAAAACATTCGGCGCCTCATCGAGTCGTGGCCCAACAACGATGGTCCGTCTGCCGTGCTTGAGCACGGTGCCAACCCCGGGCTGGTGAGCCACTTCGCCAAACGCGCACTTGGCGAGATTGCCACGGCGCTGCTCAAGGACAAAAAAGCTGGCGACCGTGCCAAGTTCATTGAAGGGGCTTTGGCTGAAGGTCGCTACAACGTACTGGCGATGTTGACTGGCACGAAGGTGATTCACATCAGCGAACGTGACACCCAGATCACCAGCACACCCAAGCGTGTCGATGAGTTCGTTAACACTTGGTCGATTGAAGGGTTCTACGAAGAAGGCGTGGCTCCGGCCGAAATGGGTTGGGGCACCCACGAACGATGGCTGCCACACAACGCGCACGTACATGACGACGATGGCCCATGCAACCAGATCGCACTTGCCCAACCAGGAATGGAAACCTGGGTGCGCTCGTGGGTGCCGTGTGGCGAGATTCTCGGCATGGTCATCCGCCATGGCGAGGCCTACACCATGAGTGACCACCTCACCGTGTGGAATGACGACGGCTCGGCCAAGTATCGCCCGACTGTGCACTATTCGTACTGCCCCACCGACGCAGCAATCATGAGCGTGCAAGAACTTCGCATGCGCAACTGGAAGATGCAGTCACAGCAGCGCATCTTGAATAACGAGATTGAATCTGGTCGCGACGAACTCGGCGTGTTGCTGATGGGCCACGATTACAAGTCGTGGTGGACGGGCTCGCTCCTCAGCATCGATGAAGCACGGGCAATTTTGCCGAATCAGAGTGCCACCACCCTGCAGGTTGCTGCGTCAGTCGTGGCTGCCACATGCTGGATGTTCAACAACCCCAACGGCGGCGTGCGCGTGCCTGATGACTTGCCCCATGAAGAAGTGTTGAAGGTTGCCTACCCTTACCTCGGCACTTTTCAGTCGGGGCC
>JANQZQ010000093.1:12243-18142 GCA_030728545.1 Ilumatobacteraceae bacterium | reverse complement strand
ATGTGGCGTTGGGGTTGGCAAAACAACTCGGCAAGAATCCGCGCGAAGTTGCCCAGCAACTGGCTGATCAACTTGATCTCAGCGGTATTTGCACCAAAGTCGAAGTTGCTGGCCCGGGGTTTTTGAATCTGACCTACGACGATGCACACTTGGCCAAATTGCTCAAAGATGTTGCTGCTGACCCGCGACTTGGCGTGCGCCGCGCCGGCGTTGCCGAAACAGTCGTCATCGACTACTCGGCGCCAAATGTGGCCAAAGAAATGCATGTCGGACACCTTCGTTCAACGGTCATCGGCGACGCATTGGTGCGCATGTGTGAAGCCGTCGGGCACCGTGTGATTCGCGAGAACCACATCGGCGATTGGGGCACGCCATTTGGCATGTTGATCGAACACTTGGTGGACCTCGGCGAAGTTGGTGCTGCCCGTGAATTGTCGGTGGGCGACTTGGACAGTTTTTACAAACAAGCACGCGCCAAGTTTGAAGCGTCGCCCGAATTTCAAGAGCGTGCCCGCGCCCGCGTGGTGGCGCTGCAGGGCGGTGACCAAGACACGCTGCGGCTTTGGGAGCTGCTTGTGGCCCAGAGCGCGCACTATTTCGCAACTGTTTATGAAAAACTCGACGTGCGTCTTGAGGCCAGCGACCTGCGCGGCGAAAGTGTCTACAACGATTTACTAGCCAAAGTCGTTGAACGGCTCAATGCAGCAAAATTGCTGGTCACCAGCGACGGTGCCGAGGTGGTGTTTCCGGCGGGTTTCACCAATCGCGAGAATGAACCTCTACCACTCATCATTCGCAAAGGGGACGGTGGCTATAACTACGCCACCAGCGACCTCGCCTGTGTCATTGATCGTGTCGAACGTTTGCACGCCACATTGATGTTGTACGTTGTTGGCTCGCCACAAGCCCAACACTTGGCAATGATCGAAGCCGTCGCCAAAGCCGCAGGCTGGTTGCCGCCGACATCACGAATGGTGCACGTCGCTTTCGGCAGTGTGCTTGGCAACGATCGCAAAATGTTAAAGAGCCGCACCGGCGATTCGGTGAAGCTCGTGGATTTGTTAGACGAAGCAGTGCAGCGTGCCGCGGCGTCGATCGCTGAGAAAAACCCAGAATTGCCCGAAGCGCAACGCAACGTGGTCGCGCGGATGATCGGCATCGGGGCAGTCAAGTATTCAGACCTCTCCAGTGATCGCGTGAAAGATTACGTGTTCGACTGGGAGCGCATGCTGTCGTTTGACGGCAACACGGCCCCATACTTGCAATATGCCCATGCCCGTATCTGCAGCATCTTTCGCCGGGCAAATGTTGAGCGCACAGCATCTCGCACCGCCACCATCAGCCTTGGTCATGCGAGCGAACGCGCGCTTGCCTTGTGGCTCTTGCAGTACGACTCGGCCGTATGGGATGCGCTCGAGCGCTATAGCCCGCATCGATTGTGCACCTATTTATACGAGCTCTCCACTCGATACACCTCCTTCTATGAGCATTGCCCTGTGTTGAAAGCAGAGAGCGACGAGTTGCGTTTGAGCCGTCTGGCGTTGTGTGATCTCACGGCCCGCACGCTGGCTGACGGGCTAGCACTGTTGGGTATCTCATCGCCGGAGCAAATGTGAGTCGCGTTAGTCGTCACCTGTTGCCTGACACGGCCGAAGTTGTCGATGGTCGCCTCAGTGTCGGCGGTTGTGATGTGCACGATTTGGCAGCCACGCACGGCACACCGCTGTTTGTGTACGACGAAGCCCATTTACGTGCTCGCTGTGCCGAAGCCGTGCGCGAGTTTGGGGCCGACGCCGTGGTGTATGCCACGAAAGCATTTTTGTGCACCGCAATGGCGCGTTTAGCCCACGAAGAAGGTTTGCTGCTCGATGTTGCCACGGGTGGCGAGTTGTTCGTGGCCCGCAATGCCGGTGTGCCAGCGTCGCGCTGCGTGGTGCACGGCAACAACAAGAGCACCGCCGAGTTGCGCGAAGCCATAGCCATAGGTGTGCGCCACATCGTGGTGGATAGTTTCGACGAACTCGACCGTATCGATGCCCTAGTCGCGAGTGGTTTGCCTGCGCCGCGCGTGCAGTTGCGCATCACTCCGGGGGTTTATGTACACACCCACGAGTTCGTGAGCACCGGGCAGAACGATTCGAAGTTTGGTTTCAACCTCGGCAACGGTGATGCGCAGCGAGCAATTGATCGTGCGCGCTCGTCGGGCTCGGTGCAGCTTGTGGGTATCCACTGTCATATCGGCTCGAATGTCTTCGAGACTGCGAACTTCACCAAAGCAGCCGAGGTAATGGTGGCATTCGCCAATCAATGTGCGCTGCCCGAACTTACCTTGGGTGGCGGTTTGGGTGTGGCGTATCTCAACGATGAACAAGCACCGACCATTACGCAGTGGGCGAGTGCGCTACGTGCGGCCACCACAAGTTTGCGCGCGGATACGAAAGTGTTCGTCGAACCAGGCCGCGCCATAGTTGCATCGGCAGCGCTCACGCTCTATGAGGTGGGCACTATCAAGCCAATTCCCGGCGTGCGCACGTATGTGGCGGTGGATGGCGGCATGAGTGACAACCCACGACCTGTGTTGTACGGCAGTGGTTACGAAGCCTTTGTTCCAGCGCGCTGCGAGGCAGACCGCACGTTGGCGGCTCGACTAGTGGGCAAACACTGCGAGAGTGGCGATGTGTTGATTGCCGAAGCCGTGCTGCCTGCTGATCTGCGAGTCGGTGACGTTATTGCCACACCAGTGACCGGCGCATACGGGCACTCGATGGGCTCTAACTACAACAAGGTTCCCCGACCCGCCGTGGTGTTCGTGCACGACGCCACAGCACGCGTGGTGGTGCGTCGCGAGACCTACGAAGATCTCGTGCGCAACGATGTGACCGATAGCGTTTAGCGCATGGCGAAGGCCGCTAATTCGCCGCATGGTGATCTCTCCACGGTTCGAATTGGCGTTGTCGGGCATGGTGTTGTGGGCTCGGCCTTCACCGCCCTGGTTGCCCGCCAGCGCGACGTAATTGCGGCTCGCACCGGCGTGTTGCTGGATGTGGTGCGTATTGCGGTCAGCGATGCGGGCAAGCATCCAGCGCAGGTGGGTGGCGCCGATGTGGTCACCGACGCAATGGCGGTGGCGACGGCCAAGGATGTCGACTTAGTGGTCGAGGCAATGGGCGGCACCACTTTGGCCGGCGAAGTGATTCGCGCCGCACTCGAAGCCGGCAAGCCAGTAGTAACTGCCAACAAGGCGCTGCTGGCAGCCCGCTCGGCAGAGTTTTTTAAGATTGCCGACGAACGCGGTATCGACCTGTTGTTCGAAGCCGCCGTCTGTGGTGGCATTCCACTCATTCGTCCGTTGCGCGAAAGCCTGCGCGGAGAGCCGATTCGACGCGTGTTGGGCATCGTGAATGGCACCACCAACTTCATCCTCACCAAGATGACCGAAGACGGCCTTGACTATGCCAGTGCGTTGCGCGGCGCTCAGCAGTTGGGATACGCCGAGGCCGACCCAACGGCCGACGTCGAGGGTTTGGATGCCGCAGCCAAAATTGCAATCGTCGCCAACTTTGCGTTCGGCGTACATGTGGTGGCCGATGACGTGTCGGTGGAAGGCATCAGCAAACTCAGCGCTGGTGACATTGCCATGGCCCACAAATTTGGTTACGTCATCAAACTGCTTGGTGTCGCCGAGTGCGATGTGCAGTCAGGTGCAGTAAGCGTGCGAGTGCACCCAGCCTTGGTTCCACTTAAGCACCCATTGGCCGCAGTGCGCGAAGCGTTTAACGCCGTGTTAGTCGAAGGCGAAGCCTCAGGGTCGCTCATGTTCTATGGGCGTGGCGCTGGTGGCGACCCGACGGCATCGTCAGTGCTCGGCGATGTGATCGATGCGGCTGTCAACTTGCGCAAGGGTACGCACGCTTCGCTGGGCACTTTTGCCAAAGCAATGTTTACTTCGGTCGATGACACCCGCAGTGAATTCATGCTCAGCCTCGAAGTCGCCGACAAGCCCGGCGTGCTGCACGCTGTTACTGGGGTGTTTGCCCGCAACAAGGTGAGCATTCGTGCCGCCGAACAAGACGGCATCGGTAACGATGCACGACTCGTGTTCCTTACTCACGATGCACGAACTGCCGACATGAAGGCCTGCCTCGACGAATTCCATCGTCTGGATGTGGTGAGCAAAGTGGGTGGCTTCATCCGCATTATCGGTGACTAGTCGTCCAGTCATGAACTATGTCTCTACGCGTGGTGCTGCACCAACGCTAAATTTCTGCGACACCTTGCTGGCTGGTTTGGCCAACGACGGCGGGTTATATGTGCCCCAGACCTGGCCCGCGGTGGCCCACGGTTCGCCCGATGCTTCGTTTGCTGTGCGAGCAGCGCAGATTCTTGCGCCGTTCATCGGTGACGAGATTTCGCCGGCAACGCTCGAAGCATTGTGTCGCCAGGCCTATGGCAGTTTTCGTGACCCACTCGTAGCACCATTGCGCGAAATGGGTGAAAACCGGTGGCTACTCGAGTTGTTTCACGGGCCAACGCTGGCGTTCAAAGATGTCGCCTTGCAGCTCATCGGGCAATTGTTCGATCACGTGCTGCAGGCCCGTGACGAACGCATCACCGTGGTGGGGGCAACCAGTGGTGACACGGGTTCGGCTGCGATTGACGGGGTCAAGGGTTGTCGCAACGTGGCGATGGTGATTTTGTATCCGCAGGGTCGCATTAGTGAGGTACAGCGACGCCAAATGACCACCGTGAACGCAGCCAATGTGCATGCAGTAGCTGTGGATGGCACGTTCGACGATTGTCAAGACCTGGTGAAGGCGATGTTCAACGACGCGCCGTTTCGCGCTGAGCATCATTTGTCGGCGGTGAACTCCATCAATTGGGCTCGCGTGATGGCGCAAGTGGTGTATTACTACACGGCCATCGAGCAGCTACACGCCGTCGACTCGGCGCCAGTTTCATTCAGTGTGCCGACCGGCAATTTTGGCAATGTGTTGGCCGGTTGGATCGCGCGCCAACTCGGCGCCAATGTCGGGCACCTCATCGTGGGGTCAAACAGCAACGATATTCTCACTCGATTTTTTGAAACCCAGCAGATGACCACAGCCCCGGTAGTACCAACATTGAGCCCCAGCATGGATATCGGTGTGTCGAGCAACTTCGAGCGCTTAATGTTCGAAATGAATGGCCGCGATGGGGCAGCCACTGCTGACCAGATCGCCACCTTTCGCACCACCGGAAACATGGCCGTGACCGCTGACCAATTCGGCACGTGGATTCGCCCAGTTTTTCGTGGCCAACGCTGCTCGGACGCAGAGACCACGGCGATGATCGCTGCGACATATCGCAATCACGGGGTGCTCGTTGACCCACATACCGCAGTGGGCTTGGTGGCCACGCAGGCTTGTGCCACACCTGATGAACCGGTTGTCACGCTCGCAACGGCCCACCCTGCCAAATTTGCCGATGCCGTCGAGCGTGCGACCGGGGTGCGCGCGGAGTTACCCGAGCACCTGGCCGACCTACTGACGCGGCCCGAACGGTTTACCTCGGTGCCCAACGATTTGGCGGCCGTGCAACGATTTGTTGCGAGCGTGTCGGCGACACGGTAGGGTGCAATTGCTCGGTGCAGCCGAGCATGCCCTACGCAGTCAAGTCTCTGACGCGAAAGCATTGTTGATGGGTGTCGCCCTCAAACGTCGCCCTGAAAGAAGGACACCGTGGCAGCCCCACAGCTTGGTCGAGCACAACTCGAAGAAAAAGATCGAGATGATTTGGCACAAATTGCCACGGCACTTGGCATCAAAGGTGTCGCCAAAGCAACTCGAGAGTCATTAATCGGAAAAATCCTGGAGGAAACCATGGTCACCGAACCCAAACCATCAACCACCCCAAAGTCGTC
>JANQZQ010000093.1:10577-12143 GCA_030728545.1 Ilumatobacteraceae bacterium | reverse complement strand
GGTGCCGACGGTGAAGCCCTTGCTGAGTGGGAAGTAGAACTCGCTGAACACGAAGGCACCCCGATTGCCGCCGACGCCCGAGTGCGACCTGAGCGCAGCGGTGACACACGCAATGACCGCAATGATCGTGGCGACCGCAACTTCCGTGACCGTAATTCTGGTGACCGCAACTCCGGTGACCGTAACTCCGGTGACCGTAACTTTGGCAACCGCAACGACCGCAATGATCGTGATTCTGGTGATCGCAACTTTGGTGACCGCAACCGTCGTCGTCGTGGACGCCGTCGCCCAGGTGGTCGTGACGATGGCCCGCAAGGCGATGATCGTTACGAGATCGATCAAGTCGACTCCAACGAGCCAGTAAGCACCGAGCCCGTCAAGGTCGAGGGTTATCTTGACCTGCGCGATGAGGGCTACGGCTTTTTGCGTCTCAATGGCTACTTGCCGACGCGCAATGACCCCTACGTTTCGGTGCGGTACACGCGCCAGTTTGGTTTACGCAAAGGTGACCATCTGACGGGTTTGTCGCGTCCTGCTGGGCGCAATGAAAAGAACCCGGCGTTGCTCGAGGTGTATTTGGTCAATGGTGGCGAACCTGAAAAGGCTCGCAACAGGAAGAAGTTCGAAGAACTCACACCGCTGTTTCCGGATGAAAAATTGGTGTTGTCGTCGTCGGATGAACCGATGAATATGACCGCGCGTATCGTCGACTTGATCTCGCCGATTGGCAAAGGCCAGCGCGGCATCATCGTGTCGCCACCTAAAGCCGGTAAGACCACCGTGATGAAGACGATTGCAACCAGCATCGAAAAAAATCACCCAGAGGTCAAACTGATTGTTCTGCTCATTGACGAGCGCCCTGAGGAAGTAACCGATATGCGCCGCACCGTAAAAGGCGAGGTAGTCGCTTCGACGTTTGATCGCCCATCTGAAGAGCACACTGCAGTGGCCGAGTTGGTCATTGAAAAAGCCAAGCGACTCGTGGAAATTGGCGAAGACGTAGTGGTCATCTTGGACGGCATCACGCGTTTGTCGCGCGCCTACAACTTGGCTCAGCCCACTTCGGGTCGAATCATGTCGGGTGGTATCGATGCCGGCGCGTTGTATCCGCCCAAGAAGTTCTTTGGTGCAGCCCGCAACATTGAAGAAGGCGGCAGCCTCACCATCTTGGCGACGGCATTGGTCGAAACCAATAGCCGCATGGACGAAGCTATCTTCGAAGAATTCAAAGGAACGGGCAACATGGAGTTGCGCCTCGATCGCAAACTTGCCGAACGGCGTGTGTACCCAGCCATTGATGTTGATGCATCGAGCACCCGCCATGAAGAGTTGTTGTTTGATCGCAAGCAGCTGCAGATGGTCTGGAAGTTGCGTCGCGTGTTGAGCGGCTTGGCTGCTGACGGCAACGCAGCGCCTGGTCTGGAGTTGCTGATTGACCGCCTGAAGTCGTTCAAGACCAACGACGAATTTTTGTCGGAGATCGCCAAACAGCCGACCGCCTGACGTGGTGGCTGACCAAAACGAGTTTGCACTGCGGCGTGAGCGCCTCGCATTGCGTGCGCTCAT
>JANQZQ010000093.1:2276-10477 GCA_030728545.1 Ilumatobacteraceae bacterium | reverse complement strand
TTGCAGCAGCACCGACACCGCATGAACAGGTGATTGCACCGCATCCGGATCATTTGGCATTCATGTCGATGCTGAGCGAAGCCGGCACCGAAGTGGTGATCGAGCACGGTGTGGTCGCTGGCGAAGTACTGGGCCTCGAAGTGGCACGCGTGGTTGATGAAGACGGCGTAGCGAAGTTGCGAATTGGTGTCGGCGCACATGATCGCGAGATGTTCAAGATGTTGCACGGTGATGTTTCAACAATCGAGCAATTGCAAAAAGTGGTCAACACCGTGCGCAAGCATCGGGACGTTGGCGCACCGACGCATCCACTCAATTTGCTGGCCGTTGAGCGCGCGGCACGGAGTCGTGCAGTAATGGCCCCACAGTCGCTTGGCTTGGTGAGCTTGAAGCCAGTCGAGCCACCGGTGGCGCGCCCAAACTTGAAGGACGCCTGGCCGTGTTGCGCGATCGGTACAGACGCTGACGGCACACCGACGGTGGTGGTGTTTGTGTCGGGTGTCGATCTTGAAGCGGTGCCATTTGCTGCAGACGCACGTGACCGCTTGGCACCCGCAGGTCGTTTGCTGATTGTGACGCAGCAGCGCAATGTGGTGCCATTGCAGAAGCAAATTGCCGAGCTGCTTGCCCAGCCTGCAGAGTTTCTCTCGGCGTAACCTAAACAGCGTGTTAGCGAAACTCGACGCCATCCTCGCTGACTTCGAACAGGTCGAGACGAGCCTGACCACTTCAGAAGTGCTCGGTGATCAATACAAGTTGCGTGACGTTTCGCGTCGGTACAAGCAGATGGGCCCGCTGGTCGAGTGCATCCGCGAATACAAATCGGTGCTCGGCAATGTTGAAGCTGCGAAGGAGCTCATCGAGTCGGCCTCGGTCGATGAACGCGAATCACTCGACACCGAGATGCGCCAGGGCCTTGTGCGACTCCAAGCGCTTGAAGACGAACTGAAGGTGCTGCTCATTCCGCCCGACCCCAACGACGGCAAAAATGTGATTCTCGAAATTCGCGGTGCCGAAGGTGGCGAAGAGGCGAACCTTTTTGCTGGCGAACTAGTGGAGATGTATCGCGCCTGGGCCACGCGTAATGGTTGGTCGTTTGAAATGCTGGCCTACGACCGCTCACCGATGGGTGGGGTCAACCAGGCCACGGCGTTGTTGAAGGGTGAAACGGTGTGGCGCCAGCTTCGATTTGAAGGTGGTCCGCATCGCGTACAGCGAGTGCCAGTAACCGAAAATGCAGGTCGCATTCACACATCGTCGGCCACCGTGGCAGTAATGCCCGAAGCCGAAGAGATAGATCTCGCGATCGATGAGCGCGATTTGGAGATCGACGTGTACCGCTCGGGTGGTTCGGGTGGCCAGAGCGTCAACACCACCGACTCGGCCGTGCGCATCACTCACAAGCCAACTGGGTTGGTGGTGACCATGCAAGACGAGCGCAGCCAGTTGCAGAACCGAGTGAAAGCGATGCAGGTGCTACGCACCAGATTGCTACAACGCCGACAAGACGAACACGAAGCCAAGATTTCTGCCGATCGCCGCGCGCAGGTGGGCAAGGGTGGTCGCGGCGAAAAAATTCGCACGTATAACTACAAAGAAAATCGAGTGACCGACCATCGCATCGGCTTTACGTTGTATCAACTGCAAGATGTGCTGGCGGGCAACCTCGACCCAGTAATCGACGCACTCACCCTTGAGTACCAAGCCGAACAACTTGCCAAGCAGGTCGGCAGCGAGTGACCACCGACGCCGGCACCACCTGGCGCGAGTTGCTCGCTGAAACCCAAGCGACACTCGGCAACCAACAAGATGCCAGATTTTTGTGTGAGCACGCTGCAGGTTTGGATGCCACTGAGTTCACTAGCGCACTCGATGAAGTGGTGTCGCAACGCATGGGTAGGTATGTGCAAGAAATGGTGCGCCGTCGCCTGGCGGGTGAACCGTTGCAGTATGTGATGGGTCGCTGGGCGTTTCGCCACTTGGACTTGTTGGTTGATGCGCGGGTGCTCATCCCGCGACCCGAAACCGAACTCGTTGCCCAAGTGGCGATTGAAGCCGCCCGTGCCGTGCAGCCCAGCCGAGTGGTGGTGGACATGGGAACAGGTTCGGGCGCCATCGGGTTGTCACTGGCCCACGAATTGCCGTTGGCTGGCACAACGGTGTGGTTGACGGATGTTTCACCCGATGCGCTCGATGTGGCCCGCGCCAATTTGGCGGGCATCGGTCGCAATGGTGCAAATGTTCGTATCGCAGCAGGCGATTGGTTTGCTGCATTGCCAGCCGAATTGGCCGGCACTGTGGATGTGTTGGTGGCTAACCCGCCGTATGTTGCCGAAGGTGATGACGACGTCGAAGATGTTGTTGCCCGTCACGAGCCGCACATCGCGCTGTTTTCGGGCAACGATGGGCTAGACGCAATTCGATTCATCGCTGCCGGGGTTCGCCATTGGCTGCGACCAGGCGGTGTGCTGGTGTTAGAAATCGGGCACCAGCAAGGTGCTGCGGTGCGCGAGGTGCTAGCAGCGCATGGTTTGCGTGATGTGCAGATTCGCTGCGACCTCACCGGCCGCGATCGCATCGCGATGGCCCACGCGTAGCTGTGTTGATACAGCCGTAGCTGCTTAAGCGAGTTCGCCGCTGCGGCGCAGCGTCACGTTGTTGCCCACATGTTCGCCGCTGGCGAAAGATGCCGCAATACTGCGATCGTCGCTCACCACCCACACACGGTGACCATCGGGGCGCAGTGCGGCGGCCACTAGGCGCTCGGGTGCGCCATCACGGTCATGCATTACCGAATATGCCTCGATCGTTGCACCGCCAGCGGCATCGTCGCCCAGGGCGAGTTCGCGACGGGGAAGTGCATCAATTTCTGCTTGCGGGGAATCGTGGCGAAAGCCGTTGGCTGGTGGTTGCATCGCATACACACCGAAGGCATGTTTGGTTGCATAGCCACCATTCGCCCAGATGAATGCCTTCTCGCGGGGCGCGTTGCGCAAGCGTTGCATGGCCGTGGCGATCGAGTGCATGACGTAGTTGTTCCAAGGCCCACCGGCAAATGACAGCCCGCCGGTCAGGGTCAATTGTGCAGCGATGTCGAGGCCCAGCGATGCAGCGCCAAGCTGCACTGCTGATGGGAAGCACGAATACAAATCGATGAGCGAAATGTCGTTGATGTGCAGACCCGCTAGTTGCAATGCCACCTGCCCACCGCGGGCAACGGCGGGTGTCTCGGCGAACGACCACCGATTGGAGACGAATTGATGCTCATGGCAATCGCTGCCTGAGAGTGGAAACACCCAGCGGTCACGCGGCACACCCAGCGCTTCGGCGCGTGCAGCCGAACACATGATGAGTGAAGCCGCCATATTCACCTGATTGTTTGAGTTCATCACCTTGCGGTACGGCAAGCCGATCATCCGGTTGTTGGGCGTAACGCGGCTTACTTCGTCGGTGGTGAGCGCCGTGCGGCTCCACGCCCACTCGTTGTCACGCGCCACAGCGCTGAAGCGTGACCACAACGCAGCGATTCGTTCGTCGTGATCTTGCACACTGCGATTGGCGGCAGCCCGTAGCGCTGTTTCGAACATCGGGTAAATCTGAACTGGCATCACAATGCCCAGTCGAATCTCTTCGTCGTTGAGCAGTGCCAAATCTTCAACGATGTGCGATGGCGATGGCGATGGTGCTGACGATGGTGCTGACGCACTCTCGGCTGCTGGCCACGGCAACAGACTCACGTCGCGTACTGCCGCACGGGCACGCGCACTCTCGCCGCCAGCGAGCACCACGAAATCCACTTCGCCACGCAGAATCTGGCCGGCAGTCATATTGACGAGTGTTTGCGGCATGTTGCCACCATGCGGCGTGGTGGCGTATTCGTGCGCGCGAACACCGCAGGCAGTGCCCAAGGCGTGGGCTGCATTCGCATATTTCCATGACAACAAACGCACCACGCGAATTGAATCCACTTCGTTGGGCAGCGTGATGCCAGCATCGAGCGCGGCTGCGGTGAGTGCCTCGGCCATGAGCGCCACCGGGTGCTTGGCTGTCGTCGGGTCAACTGAGCGATCCAGCACCTGGCCTTGGCCGATGAGCACTGGCGTGCGCGGGTCAAGTGTCATGCGCAACAACATTACGCATTGGGCACTATCGGCACCTAGGCTGGCGCGCGATGGCAACTGCGGCGCCAAAGTCATTGAAGCGAATTGCCATCGGGTCAGATCACGCTGGCTTTGATCTGAAATCACACCTCGTAGCGGTGCTCGAGCAGCTCGGTTACCGCGTTGAGGATTACGGCACGCACTCCAGCGAGGCCGCCGATTATCCGCCTATTTGCGCCAGCGTGGCGCGAGCCGTGCGCGACGCCAAAGCCGATGTGGGCATCGTGCTTGGTGGCAGTGGCCAAGGCGAGCAGATTGCAGCCAACAAAGTGCGGGGCGTGCGGGCTGCTTTATGCAATGACCTGTGGTTGGCTGAGATGGCGCGTACACACAACGATGCCAACGTGCTTTCGATGGGTGGGCGAGTGGTGACCAACGACTTGGCTGAACAAATCGTAAAAATGTTTCTCGAAACCCCATTTGAGGGCGGACGCCACGCACGACGTGTGGGACAATTAAGTGAGATCGAAGTCGAAGAATCCACTCGTTACGAAAGCTAGGCGCGATGCCATTTCCATCTGAAGTCACCCCCGACACCCAAGTTGAAGCGTTGATCGAAAAAGAACGCACTCGTCAAGTCACGGGTCTGCAGTTAATTGCCAGCGAAAACTTCACGTCGCCGGCAGTCATGCGCGCCACTGGCTCGGTGCTCACCAACAAATACAGCGAGGGTTACCCGGGCAAGCGGTATTACGGCGGCAATTCGGTGGTCGACGAGATCGAAGCAATCGCTATTGAGCGGGTGAAGAAACTGTTCGGTGCCGAGCACGCCAACGTGCAGCCGCACTCGGGGGCAAGTGCCAACATGGCTGTGTATCAAGCAATGCTCAAGCCCGGCGACGTTGTGCTCGGGCTAAGTCTTGACCACGGTGGCCATCTCACTCACGGTTCACCAGTCAACGCCAGTGGAATCTTCTACAAGTTTCATTCATACAAAGTCGGTGTTGCCGACGAACGCATCGACTTTGACGAAGTGCGCAGCCTGGCACTTGAGCATCGCCCGCGCATGATCGTGGCTGGCACCACCAGTTATCCCCGCCGCATTGAACCCGAGCCGTTCAAAAAAATTGCCGACGAAGTTGGCGCCTACATGATGTTTGACATCGCGCACTTGGCGGGCCTCGTTGCTGGTGGGGCTCACCCCAACCCTGTGCCATTTGCCGACGTGGTTACCTTCACGACGCACAAAACTTTGCGCGGCCCGCGCGGCGGCTGCATTCTTTCAACGGCGCAGCATGCCCAGGCCATCGACAAAGCAGTGTTCCCGGGCCAGCAAGGCGGGCCGCTCGAGCATGCGGTTGCTGCCAAAGCTGTTGCATTTCTCGAAGCGATGCAGCCGAGTTTTGCTGACTACGCCCACCAGATTGTGAAGAACGCAGCAGCGCTGGCCGAAGCGCTTGCGGTACGAGGTTTTCGTCTGGTCTCGGGTGGTACCGACACGCACATGATGGTGGTGGATTTGCGACCATTCGATGCCGAACTCACCGGCAAAGAAGCCCAAGCCGTGCTCGATCTGGCGGGCATCACCTTGAACAAGAACACGGTGCCCAATGACCCGCGCAGCCCGTTCGTTACTTCGGGTGTGCGCATCGGAACCCCTTCAGTCACCACACAAGGCATGAAAGAAGCCGAGATGGCAACCATTGCCGATTACATCGTGACCACGTTGAAGGGGCGTAGTGACCCTGCGGTCATCGCCGACGTGCGCGCCAAAGTTGCGGCTTTGTGCGCTGCTTTCCCCGCCTATCGTTAGTGGTGTGAGCGCCCGTCGCACTGCACTGGCGGCATCGTTCGCATGATCAGCGGTGCTTCGTATTTGATCATCGGATTGATTGCGGCAATCGCCACTGCCGCGTCGATGCCATTCGTGATTCGTTTTGCGCACCGCCAAAGTTGGTTGGCCACGCCCGATGAGCGACGCATGCATCCTGTGCCCACGCCTGACGTCGGTGGCATTGCGATGTTCATCGGGGTGTTGGTCGCAGTCGTTGCTGCCAGCCTCATCAGCGACTTTGATTCACTGTTTCAAGACAGCACCGAGATTGTTGGTGTGCTGGTGGCGTGCGCAATCATTTTTGTGCTCGGTCTGCTCGACGACATTCGTGATATCTCTCCGCCTGCCAAAGTGGCTGGCATTGTGGTTGCCGCAATTGCTTTGGTGTGGTTCGGCGTAACGATGTTTCAGTTTCGAGTGCCGTTCCTTGACGTGTTCGTTTTGTCAGACGACTGGGTGCCGCTGGTGACGGTCTTGTGGCTGCTCGGCATGACCCAGGCAATCAATCTCATCGACGGCCTCGACGGCTTGGCCGCCGGCATCGTTGCAATCGGGGCCGGCGCCTTCTTTATTTATTCACAGCAACTCGCCGGCGGAAACCTCTTGCCGCAGCCAAACATCGGGCCACTTGTGGCCATCATCGCGGTGGGTGTGTGCGTGGGCTTCCTGCCGTTTAACTTCAACCCTGCCCGGGTGTTTATGGGCGATAGCGGCGCTTTGCTCCTGGGGCTCATGATGGCGGTAGCCACGAGTGTTGTGGGTGGGCGAGCAGACCCCGATACGCAGTCGGCCAACGGCCAGACCTATTTCTTCTTGGCCCCGATCTTTATTTCACTACTGGTGTTGGCTGTGCCGATTGTCGACGTGCTGTTCGCGGTGATTCGTCGCACAGCCAGTGGGCGTAGTTTTGCCGAAGCCGACATGGGGCACCTGCACCACCGGCTCATTCAGCTGGGCCATGGGCCACGTCGTGCAGTTGTGATTCTCTGGGGGTGGGCGGCTTTGTTGTCAGCCGTGGTGTTGTTCTCAGCGCTGTACAGCACGGGTTCAGCCTTGGTGCTGTTCGTTATTTTGGGCAGCGCGCTCAGTGTGTTCACCCTGTTGCACCCGAAACTTCGCCGGGCAGACGCACAAGCACACGAGGCGGATTTGGTGGACGACGCACCGCGCGCCTAGTTTGTAGAGCGGTTCACAAGCACGATTTACCAGCACAGTTCTCATCCAATAGCTCTACATAGATATATCCCTATACACATTTAGCCGCAGACAAAGGTGTCCCCGTTGGCAACTCACTCCCCAGTTTCAATCACTAACGGCGCAGAGATCGCCGGCACAGTGCTGGTGTTTTTCTTTGTTGGGTGGTTCATTGATCGGCAACTCGGTTCAACGCCATGGTTCATGATCGCGATGGTGGTCGTAGCAATAGTTGCCCAATTCTTGAAGCTCTATTACGTTTACAGCGCGCAGATGAGAGTGTTAGAAGCACAACGACGCGATGCGGTGCACGCCAAATGAACAACGTGAACCCATCAGTGCTCGCCATGCGCGACACAGGGCCGTCGCCCGAGGCGCAGATTACCCGCGACATCGTCAAGCGTGGCATTTTTGTAGCACCTGTGCTCATTGCCGTTTCAGCGCTCCTGTGGGGATCATCGGGGGCATGGTCGAGTGCGTACGGCCTGGGTCTCGTGTTGTGCAATTTCATGATTGCTGCCGGGCTTGTTGCCACTACCGCACGCATTTCGTATGCATTGATGATGGCTGCCACCATGTTCGGTTACATTTTGCGCCTCGGTCTCATCGCACTAGCAGTGATGTTGGTGCGCAACGAACCGTGGGTTGATCTCTTGGCACTTGGGCTTACCTTGATCATCACTCATCTCGGGCTGTTGTTCTGGGAGATGCGATTTGTGTCGGCAACACTGGCATTTCCGGGTTTGAAGCCGGTAATGGAAAGGATCAAATGATGAACGCAGCAACACTGATTGCTTTCGAGTTTCCTCCCATCAACATGTTGTTGCGTTGGCAAGATATCGTGCCGACCGTCAACAAAGTAGTTGTCATCTCGATTTTGTCTTCGCTCATCGGTATCGGCATCTTTTTGGCAGCCGCTCGCAAGGACCCAAAGCTGGCCCCGAAGGGTGCCCGCAACTTGGCAGAAATCATCATCGACTTCATCGAAAAGCAAATCATCATGCAGACGATGGGGCCGTCAGGGTTGGCCTGGACACCGTTCCTGCTCACCATTTTCATCTTCATCTATCTGA
>JANQZQ010000093.1:0-2176 GCA_030728545.1 Ilumatobacteraceae bacterium | reverse complement strand
TCAGGGTTGGCCTGGACACCGTTCCTGCTCACCATTTTCATCTTCATCTATCTGAACAACATGCCGGGTGTGATTCCATTCATTCAAATGCCAGCAACTGCACGGATGGGAGTTCCAGCGTTCATGGCACTCATGGTGTGGGTGGTGTACAACGTGACGGGCATCAAGCATCAAGGCCCAATCGGTTATTTCAAGTCGGTGCTGTTTCCTCCTGGCGTGCCCAAGGCGTTGTACATCTTGGTTACTCCGATCGAGATCATCTCCACCTTCATCGTGCGCCCGTTTTCACTCGCCGTACGACTTTTTGCCAACATGCTTGCTGGTCACTTGTTGCTCGTCATTTTCGCTTTGTTGTCCGAGGCGCTGTTTCAGGCTCGCGACCGAATTTTGATACCCGTCGGCGTGCTGCCGTTCGCAGTGTTGTTGTTTCTCACTGGTTTTGAGATACTTGTTGCGTTCCTCCAGGCCTACATTTTCACCGTTTTGACCGCCGTGTATATCAACATGGCATCACATGCCGAGCATTAGTTCATAGATATTCGAATACCAACCACACAACAAGGAGATAACAGCAATGGAAGCACTAGCAACAATTGCCCGTATCGCAGCAGAAGCAGGTGATGCGGTCGTTGATCCAGCAGCCGCAAAAAATACTGCCGCTGCCGCATCAGCGGGCTACGCCTACGGCCTCGCCGCGATTGGACCAGGCATCGGTATCGGCATCATCTTCGGCAAAGCCATCGAGTCGATGGCTCGCCAGCCTGAGTCCGCCGGCATGGTGCGCACCACCATGTTCCTTGGTGTTGCCTTCACCGAGGCGCTTGCGTTGATCGGCTTCGTGGCCTTTATCTTGCTCAAGTTCGCTTAATCAAGGTCGGCACGACGCATGCTCATTTCCACCATCATCCTTGCTGCCGAAGACATGGGGCCGAACCCCATTGCTCCGGAAAACAAGGAACTTTTCTGGGGTGCCGGATCATTCCTGGTATTTCTCTTTGTCATGCGGGTATTTCTCGTACCGAAGGTAAGAAAAGGTATGGAGGCGCGATACAACGCCATTCGTGGTGGGCACGAGAGCGCCCAAGCTGCACGTGGCGCCGCACAACAAGATGTGGCTGCGTACGAAGCAGCACTCGTCGAGGTGCGTGCTGAAGCAGCGGCGCGTATCGATGCGGCGCGTCAAACGCTCGATGCCGAGCGTCAAGCCATGGTGCGCGACGCCAACGCTCGAATCTTGGCCAAGCGGGCCGAGGTAGACGCTGGGCTTGTATCAGCTCGTGCTGCAGCACGTGGCGACGTTGCTGTAGCCGTCGGAAGCGTGACAGCCAGCGCCGCTGCGTTGGTGTTAGGCAAAGCGCCCGATGCAGCAGTGGTGAAACGAGCAGTCGACAACAGCATGAGTGGAGGCCATTCGTGAACCTATTCGCTGTCATTTTTGCTGCTGAAGACCCGACACAGTCACACCATTGGCTGTTTCCCGAAATTGGCGAGATCGTTTATGGCGGTCTTGCCTCGCTCATAATCTTTTCTGCGATCTATAAGTTTGGTTGGCCAATCGCAAAAAAGGCACTTGAGGCCCGCACTGCAGGTATTCAAAAAGAGTTGGACGATTCTGCGGCTGCCCAGGTGCAAGCCGACGCCGACGCCACCAACATTCGTCGCGCGCTTGGCGACCTTGTGAGTGAGCGCGCGAGGTTGCTCGCCGAGGCAGACGCCCAAGCAGCAGCAATTCTGTCCGAAGGCCGTGCCCGTATCACCGTAGAAATTGCCGACATGGAAGCCCGCGCGACTGCCGAAGTGCTGGCGGCACGTGGGCGAGTCGGCGACGAATTGCGCGCCGAGATTTCGCATTTATCGGCAGTGGCCACGACCGATGCGGTGCGTGCCGCGATGGATGACCGCACACAACAAGAACTGGTGGATAATTTCATCGTCAAGGTTGGTGCATCACGATGAGCGTCGCCCAAATCAATGCCTACGTCGCTGCAATGTTCGAAATTGCGTCGGCAAATGAAGCGGTTTCAGTTGTCGAAGACGACATGTTCCGTCTGGCACGAGCGATTGAGTCCAACGAGCAACTGCGCGCGGCACTCAACGACACATCATTGCCAGCTGACCGTCGGCAAAACATTGTCGAGCAATTGCTCGGTGGCAAGGCCCACAACGTGACCGTGCA
>JANQZQ010000092.1 GCA_030728545.1 Ilumatobacteraceae bacterium | reverse complement strand
GCCACATCGTGTAGACGGTTAGCAGTCTCGTCGGTAGAGTGCTAACGCCTTCCTTTGGAAGGTGCCAACTCGACTACCTCCAAGGAGCCGCCGATGCCCAAGATCATTTTGTTTGATGAAGAAGCCCGCCGTGGGCTGGAAGCCGGAATGAACAAACTGGCCGATGCAGTGCGTGTAACGCTCGGACCAAAAGGCCGCAATGTGGTGCTCGACAAAAAGTGGGGCGCTCCGACCATTACCAACGACGGTGTGTCGATCGCCAAAGAAATCGACCTTGAAGACCCGTACGAGCGCATCGGTGCCGAGCTGGTCAAAGAAGTTGCTAAGAAAACTGACGACGTCGCTGGTGACGGCACCACGACCGCCACAGTGTTGGCCTGGGCGATGGTGCGTGAAGGTTTGCGCAACGTTGCTGCCGGGGCCAACCCCATGAGCCTGAAGCGCGGTATCGAAGCAGCAGTTGAAGCAGCCGTTGGCAGCATTAAGTCGTTGGCCAAGGAAGTCGACAACAAGTCGCAGATCGCCCAGGTTGCGGCAATCTCGGCTGCAGACGCCGAAATTGGTGCAAAAATTTCAGAAGCCATCGACAAGGTGGGCAAAGACGGTGTGATCACCGTGGAAGAAAGCCAGACCTTCGGCATCGAAATGGACCTCGTTGAGGGAATGCGTTTCGATAAGGGTTACATCTCGCCATATTTCGTCACCGACACTGATCGCATGGAAGCAGTGGTCGAAGACCCCTACATTTTGTTCCTCAGCACCAAAATTTCGGCGATTCGCGACATGTTGCCGGTGCTCGAAAAAGTGATGCAGTCGGGCAAACAGCTCATCATCATCGCCGAAGATGTTGAGGGTGAAGCACTTGCCACGTTGGTGGTCAACAAGATTCGCGGCACATTCAAGAGCGTGGCGATCAAGGCCCCAGGTTTTGGCGATCGTCGCAAGGCGATGTTGCAAGACATGGCGATTTTGACCAAGGGTCAAGTCATCAGCGAAGAAGTTGGCCTGAAGTTGGAGAACGTCACCCTCGATTTGTTGGGACGTGCCAAGAAAGTAGTCGTGACCAAAGATGAGACGACCATCATCGAAGGCGCCGGCGACGAAGCCGATATTGCCGGCCGCATCAGCCAAATCAAAAACGAAATCGACAACACCGATAGCGATTACGACCGCGAGAAGTTGCAGGAGCGCCTTGCCAAGTTGTCGGGTGGCGTGGCGGTGTTGAAGGTGGGTGCTGCAACCGAAGTTGAACTGAAGGAAAAAAAGCACCGCATCGAAGATGCAGTGAGCACCACGAAAGCTGCCATCGAAGAAGGCGTAGTGCCGGGTGGTGGCGTGGCTCTGCTGCGCGCCCAGGCCGCAGTGTTAAAGGCCATGGAGAGCCTGACCGGTGACGAGGCAACAGGTGCCGGATTGGTGGCCAAGTCGCTTGAAGCACCGCTCAAGCAGATTGCCGAAAACGCTGGCATGGAAGGCGGAGTAGTGGTGGAAAAGGTGAAGAGCCTCAAAGGTTCTGAAGGCCTTAACGCAGCGACCGGTGTTTATGAAGACCTCATCAAGATTGGTGTCATCGACGCAGCCAAAGTGACTCGTTCGGCGTTGCAAAATGCCGCATCAATTGCTGCCCTTTTCCTCACGACGGAAGCCGTGATTGCAGATAAGCCTGAGGAGTCATCCGAAGGTGGTCACGACCATGACCACGGCATGGACGACTACTGACCGAGCTGATTTATCTTCACGACGCATACCTCGCGTCGTTTGAAGCCACGGTGGTTGCCTGCCGTGACAATGCAGTGGCGCTTGATCGCACAGCGTTCTATGCCACGGGTGGTGGCCAGCCGCACGACACCGGTGTGCTGGGTGGGCTTGTTGTTACTGATGTGCGTAAAGAGGCCGACCATGTCTGGCACACGGTTGAGGGTGATGTGCCGGCGGTGGGCACGAGCGTGCTCGGTGAAATTGCATGGGAGCGTCGCCACCAACTGATGCGCACGCATACCGCGCTGCACATTTTGTGTGGAGTGATTTGGAATGAGTGGCGGGTGCCAGTAACCGGCGGCAACATGGAGCCACTTTCGGCCCGCATGGACTTTGAGTTTGATCCGTTGCCAGAGGGTTTCGTGGGGCGGGTTGAGCAATTGGTCAATGACGCAATTGAGCGGGATTATCCGATTGCAGTGTCGTTTTTGCCGCGGTCGACAGCAGTTCAGGATGCCGAATTGATTCGCACAAAAGTATCCCTGATTCCTGAAACTGTCGCCGAGATTCGCGTGGTTGACATCGTGGGGCTAGATAAACAGGCCGACGGGGGCACCCATGTGCGCTCGACCAAAGAGGTTGGTACCTTTCGGGTGGTGAAGACAGAGAGCAAAGGCAAAGGCAATAAGCGCCTGCGCATTGAAATCGGCTGATTATGCCGATTGCTGCGGTGAGTGGTGTGGCGTATCCCTGGCAGAACCTTGCTGCTGAGACTGACGTAACCCTGCAGCAGCTCTTCACTGCAGCAATCGACAAGCATCAGCCGCGCGGACGTGTGGCACTGTTGGCTGTTGGTGGGTACGGACGAAGCGAGTTAGCGCCATTCAGCGATCTTGATGTGTTGCTCGTTCACGAACGAAAAACACTTGACGGCGCATTTGCCCAATCGTTGTGGTATCCGCTGTGGGACGCAGGTCGCAAAGTTGGTCACGCCGTGCGCACGCCTAAAGAAACGTTCGCGATGATTCGCTCAGATCTTGATACCGCAACCGCCCTGGTCACCGCCCGTGTCGTGGCCGGCGACGCTGAGTTCGGTCAAAGAGTCATTGATCAGTGCCGCACGCGCATCCGCAAGCAAGGCCGAAAGTGGCTGACCGAACTACACACCAGAGTGACCGAGCGACACCGAGTTGCTGGCGAGGTTGCATATCTGCTTGAGCCTGACCTAAAAGATGGGCTGGGTGGTCTGCGTGATATTCATGCTGTGTGGTGGGCCAATGCCGTGGGCTTCGGTGTTGACAACGCGGACCTGCGTGCCCTTGCGGAATGCAACGAGACGTTGCTGCGTATTCGTACGGCGCTGCACCACACCACCGGACGCCCGGGTGATGTGCTGCACCTCCAAGATCAAGGCGCAGTCGCTGAAGCGGCAGGTTTTGCCAACGACGATGCGCTGATGGCCGCACTCGCCGCAGTTGGTCGGCAGGTGATGTGGATCTCAGAAGAAACATGGGCACGTCTCGACCCAGCACCCAACCGGGCCTCGCGCAAACAGCCTCTTGCTCCGGGTGTGGCGTTGATCAATGGCGAGGTGCATCTGGATGATGATGCTGACCCGGCCGGTGACCCCACCTTGGTGCTGCGTGTGGCGACCGCTGCGGCT
>JANQZQ010000091.1 GCA_030728545.1 Ilumatobacteraceae bacterium | reverse complement strand
GCGCACGCCTGCCACACGCTGGCACCAGCCGAAACGGCGGCTAGACCGAACGACAATGCAGTGATGCCCACTGCACCGCCCAGCGTGAGGCTGGCATTCATGACCCGCTTGCGTTCAGCAGCAGGCGAACTCAGAGATGACGCGTCGCTCATGCCGAAATGCCACGGAGCATGTCGTCTGCTGCCGACCATGGGTCGAGCAGACCAGACACCACTTGTGCTTCCAGGGCATCCCACTTGGCACCACTGCATAGTTCGCGGGCGCGCAGCTCCAACCGACGTTCGACTATTTCGCGCAACTCTTCGCGACGACGCACTTCGCGACGACGCACAAGTTCACCGCTGGCTTGGGCATCAGCACGATGCGCCACCACTGCATCCACCAACTCAACAACACCGTATCCGGTGGTTGCCACGGTCGAAACAATGGTGGGTTGCCATTCGCCCTCGGCAAACTCGGTGAGGTCAAGCATGGCTTGCAAATCGCGGCGGGTAGATTCCACGCCGTCGCGATCGGCTTTGTTGATGGCAAAGATGTCCGCAATCTCGAGCAACCCGGCCTTATTGGCTTGCACGGCATCACCCCAGCCAGGGTTAACCACCACCACTGTGCTGTCTGCTTTGCCGGCAATTTCTACTTCCACCTGTCCAACGCCGACCGTTTCGACGATGACCCAGTCGTGACCGGTGGCGTCCAACAGTCGAATGGCCTCGCTCGTAGCCAACGACAAACCTCCCAGGTGACCGCGAGTTGCCATCGATCGGATGTACACCTTGTCGTCGTGCGTGTGGTCTTGCATGCGCACTCGATCACCCAAAATTGCCCCACCCGTGTACGGCGACGAAGGGTCAATGGCTAATACCCCTACTCGTGCCCCGCGAGCGCGTAACTCGCCGATCAACGCCGATGTGAGCGTGCTCTTGCCGGCGCCAGGTGCGCCAGTGATGCCCACCACATAGCCGCGACCAGCATGCGGGCTGGCGAGTCGCGCCACTTCACGCCCTTGGTCTCCCCCGCGTTCTGCCAACGACAACAGTCGCGCCAGCGCACCGCGGTCTCCTTTTGCTGCCGCACCAAATAATTGGGCGGGGTCACTTGAACGACTCGCCATTGCTAAGCGATCGCGACTACTTCAGTCACACCATCCACGCGATCGCGCATGATGCGCTCGATGCCTGCTTTGAGCGTTTGATCGCTGGCTGGGCAGGTGCCGCACGCGCCGACCAATGTCACCGACACAATCCCGGTCAACTCGTCGACGCTGCGCAACACGATGTCTCCACCGTCGGCCTGCAACGCCGGACGAATCACTTCGATCGTTTCTTCAACTTGACTTGTGATTGACACTTTTCACCTCGTACGGTTCAGCGCATCGGTGGGCGACGAACACCTTCTACGATAGGTGCGTGATTGCACACCAAGGTGGTTGGGACGAGATTCTGCTCGTGGCGGGGCCAATCGCTGTCATCGTGTTTGCACTATGGCGGGCAACCAGGCGTGTCAAACGCGAGTCACATCAGCACCAAGACCGCTGAGGCGACCAACTAAATCGTCGTATCCCCGGTCAATGTGGTGGATGTCATGCACGATGGTCTCGCCTTGGGCAACGAGGCCAGCGACCACAAGTGCGGCACCGGCACGAATATCTGGCACCCGCACCTCGCTACCGATGAGTTCATACACGCCACGCACCGTGGCTTTGTTGCCATAGATCGCAATCGATGCGCCGAGGCGACGGAACTCTTCGATGTATCGGAAGCGACCCGGAAACAGCGTCTCGGTCACCGAGCCCTCGCCACGGCTCACGCACAACATCGCCAGAAGCAACGGCTTGTAGTCGGTGGCGATACCGGGATACGGCTCAGTGATGAAGTCGATTGCCCGCAAGCGCTCGTGTGAGGTGACGCGCACGCCATCGCGTTGCGGTGTCACTGCCACACCCATTCGGGCATAACAGTTGAGCAGTTCTTCCATGTGTTCGGTGCGTGCAGATCGCACCACGATGTCACCACCTGCCACCGCCACGGCTGCCATATACGTAGCGGCTTGCACGCGGTCGGGCACCACCGCATGTTTCGTTCCCTTCAGCGAGCCGCGTTCACAGCCATGGATGATTAACCGCGAAGTTCCGATGCCCTCGATGTCGGCGCCCATGGAAATCAACATGTTGCATAAGTCCTGCACCTCGGGTTCGCGCGCGGCATTGTCGATGACTGTCACCCCACGGGCGTAGATGGCCGCAGTGAGCAAGTTTTCAGTGGCACCAACACTCGGGATATCCAATTCGATGTTGGTGCCCTTCAACCGATCGGCAACGGCAAAGATGTCATACAAACCTTCTTCAACGGTGGCGCCCATTTTTTGCAGCCCCGCAACGTGCAGATTGATTGGTCGACCACCGAAGTCGTCACCACCTGGCCAGTTGATGCGCGCTGATCCATAATGTGTCAAGAGCGGGCCAAGCACATTGAGGCTGGCGCGCATCTTGTCAAACTTCTCGAATGGCACTTCGGGCGTGATATTGCCCGAGTTGGTGAGCGACAGCTCGTGCGGCCCCAACCAAGATGACGAAACGCCGAGTGCCCCGAGGGTTTCAGCCATCGTGTGCACGTCAGTGATGGCGGGCACGTTGGTGAGTACATAATCACCCTCGGCCAACAAGGTCGCTGCCATAAGTTTGAGCACCGAATTTTTGGCACCAGGCACCTGCACCGAACCTGAAAGTGGGCCACTGCGCCGCACGATGATGCGTGGGGATTCAATTTTCACCACTCTCAGTATGCTCGCGCAATGCCGCTGAAGGGTGAACGCCGCATGTTGTGGTTGCTGGCCTTGGCTTCTCTCCCCTTTACATTCGTCAACACACTGTTTACCCAGACCGTCTCGTTTGCTGCCGATGACTTTGGTCGCACAGATTCGGCCATCGGTTTCGGGGCTGCCATCGTGCGTTGGGGTGTCGTCATCGTGCCTCCAATTGCACTCTTTGCCGACCGCATAGGTCGGCGAACCGTGCTGGTTGCTGCAGCATGGGCAGCACCATTAGTTGCAGCCAGCGGTGCGTTGGCGCCAAATTACGAATGGCTCGTTGTTTCACAGTCACTTGCTCGACCATTGGCACTGGTCATCAATGTGCTGATTCTGGTAATTCTCACCGAGGAGATGTCGCGCGAAACTCGCGCCCGATCAATTGGTCTGGTCGCCATAGCCAGCAGTGTTGGCGCCGGCGTGGCGGTTGTTGCCCTGCCGTTGGCTGATACCAGCGACGCAGGTTGGCGATGGCTGTATCTGTTGTCGCTCCTCTGGCTGCCGGTGGCATTCGTATTACAACGGCAACTACACGAAACGCAGCGATTCACTATCGTGCAAAGACTCACCGAG
>JANQZQ010000090.1 GCA_030728545.1 Ilumatobacteraceae bacterium | reverse complement strand
CGCCGCGTGCGCCTGGTGGTGGTTGTTGGTGATGCTGGTGTTGGTTCGGTGTTGCGATTTGCCGACACACCCGACGAGATCATCACCGACCCGGGCAACGCCAAAGGCTCACTCGCCGATGCTGTCGAACAGTTGTGGCGCGATGCGATTCAAGCCACCGACGAGCAATGATGCCCTCAGGCAACGCTGGCGTGCTGTACCACTTGTTGGCAGGCGTCGATCAACAGCGGCACAAAGCGGTCTTGGGCGGCAAAGACGGCGTCGTGACCAGCCTCGATGTGGTGCGTCACCGTCGGCGTGCCAAACGTGGACGCGAGCTCCATCTGGCGCTGCAGCGGCACGACTTGGTCTTTGGTTGTCATGATCATTGCTGCTGGCACGGCGAGTTCGCTCAGCCATGGTCGCGAATCAAACGAGCCGATTTCGCTGCCGGCTTCCAGCACATGTCGCCAGTCGTGACTGGCAATTTGTCGCGCAGCCCAATCCGCCAACGAATGTGTTTTGCGCTGCAAATAGACCTGCTCGGTCACCCACGACCGTGCCTGAGCAGTCGTCAGCCGCGACAAGCGTGCCAAACCTGTCAGGCCGAGGAAGTTGAGTCGCTCGTCGCGTGAAGATGCAAAGTATCCAGCGGTGGCGGCGAGCACCAGCCCGCGAGTGCGGGCCTCGTGGCGCAAGGCAACGAGCTGCGCGATTGCGCCACCCATCGAATATCCAACGGGGACAAACGTGTTGACGCCAAACACATCGGCGATGGCCGCCACGTCGTCGGCGCAGTCAGTCAAGCGAAAGCCACCATTGGGGCGAATGCCGCGCCCGTGACCGCGATGATCGGGGGCGAGCACGCGAAAGTGTTCACCAAGTGGAGCAAAGCAGGTGAACCAGTTGAGATCAGCCGTTGCCGTCCAACCGTGCAACAAAATCACCGTGGGTGCACCTGGCGGGCCAGCAACTTCGCGCACGAACGTGCGTCCGCGGCCAGTGAGTTCTACTTCGTGTCCGACCGGAAAGCCGTCGCGTGCGGCGTGGGTGTGAACAATCATGTCAACTGCTGGCTTCGACGTGCACCACGCTCACGGTCAAGGTGCCGTTGGGGGCATCGTAAGTAACCGAGGCGCCTGCTTTGGCCCCCAGCAAGGCCGCACCCAATGGGGACGTGGGGCTCATCACGCTGACTGATGCATCTTTGGGTTGTTCTTCCATGTGGCCGATGAGATAGCGCTCGGCTTGGCTCGGCGCGTCGCCTTTGTAGAGCACCGTCACGGTGCAGCCGATGACCACACTCCCGTCATCGACAACCTCGACAAGTTCGTGGTTTTCCAAGATGGATTCAATTTGGCGGATGCGCCCTTCCATGTGGCCTTGGTCGTCTTTGGCGGCGTGATAGTCGCCATTTTCTTTGAGGTCGCCCATCTCGCGGGCCCGGCCGATGCGGGCTGCGACTTCGATTCGCCCGCGCGTGGTGAGGTCAAGGTGCTCTGCCTGCAAACGCTCAAGGGCCACGCGCGAAAGTCGGTGCGTCGGCATACCGTCAGGTTATCCATAGCCTGAAGGAGGTGAAGAGCACTGCGCCGCGCGTCACGCATCGTGTGGCCGTCATCGGGGGCGATGGAATCGGCCCCGAAGTAATCGCCGAAGCACTCAAAGTGGTGCGCGCCGGCGGAGTGGAACTGGACACCACATTCTTTGATCTTGGCGGTGCGCGCTACTTGCGCGACGGTGAAGTGTTGAGCGACGACACGCTGGCCGCGCTCGGCGAGTTTGATGCGATTTTGCTCGGTGCCGTAGGCACACCCGGAGTGCCACCAGGTGTAATTGAACGGGGCTTGTTGTTGAAGTTGCGTTTCAGTTTGGATCTGTATATCAATCAGCGACCATTTACCGGCACGGCACCAGGGCATACCCAGCCGCACAGCTTTGTGGTGATTCGCGAAAACACCGAAGGCTCGTATGCCGGTGAAGGTGGAGTCTTGCGCAAAGGAACTGTGCACGAGGTTGCCACGCAGGGCAGTGTGAACACACGGTTCGGAGTCGAGCGTTGCATTCGTTATGCATTCGAACTGGCTGCACAACGTGAACGCAAACATGTGACGTTGGTGCACAAAACGAACGTGCTCACGTTCGCTGGCGACTTGTGGCAGCGCACGTTCGATGCGGTGGCGACCGAGTTTCCGCAAGTTGGTGTGGCCTACAACCATGTGGATGCCGCTTGTATTTATTTCGTCCAAGACCCGCATCGCTATGACGTGATTGTGACCGACAACTTGTTCGGCGACATTCTCACCGACCTCGGTGGGGCAGTGAGCGGTGGCATCGGTTTGGCCTCGTCGGCCAACCTCAACCCGGCGCGCACTGGCCCGTCGCTGTTTGAACCCGTGCATGGCTCGGCCCCGGACATCGCCGGCAAGGGTGTGGCCAACCCGCTGGCTGCGATTTTGTCGGCGGCACTCATGCTCGACCACCTTGGCGAATCTGCCACTGCCGATGCCATTCGGGCAGCGTGCAACGCACCCGTGAGTGGCTCAACGATTGCAGTCGGTGATGAAATCTGTCGTCGGTTGCAGGGCAACAGATAGCGTAAATACGAACAACCAAGGAGTCACGATGCCGATCACGACGACGCCAAAAATCTGGATGAATGGTGCCCTCGTTGATTGGGCTGACGCCCAGGTGCATGTGCTCACGCACACGCTGCATTACGGCACGGGTGTGTTCGAGGGCATTCGGGCCTATGAAACCGACAAAGGCCCAGCCGTATTTCGTCTTACTGATCACATCGTGCGTCTGCACAACAGCGCCAAAATCATGGGCATGCCGATGCCGTACTCGGTTGAAGAATTAGTCGAAGCCACCAAGGCCACGGTGCGTTCCACCGGGTTGTCAGCGTGTTACGTGCGACCGTTGGCGTATTACGGCTACGGCGAGATGGGCTTGAACACGTTGCCGTGCAAAGTGGATGTCGCCATCGCCTGCTGGCCATGGGGGGCGTACCTCGGTGATGATGCAGTGGAAAAAGGTGTGCGCATGAAGATTTCTTCATGGACACGCCACGACCACAACACGATGCCGCCGGCGGCCAAGACCGTTGGCAACTATGTGAACTCATCACTCGCCAAAGTTGAAGCCTTGAACGCTGGCTATGACGAAGCAATCATGCTGGCACCCAACGGCTTGGTGGCCGAGTGCACCGGTGAAAACATCTTTGCGGTGCGAAACGGAGTAATCCTTACCCCGCCATTGTCGGCTGGTGCACTTGAAGGCATCACTCAAAACAGCGTCATGACCATTGCCCGCGATCTGGGCTATGACATTCGAGTTGACAACATTGCGCGCAGCGATCTGTACATCGCCGAAGAAATCTTTGCTTGTGGCACCGCTGCCGAAGTGGGTTCGGTGCGTTCGGTCGACGAGCGCGAGATTCCTTGCCCGGGGCCAAAGACGCGAGCCATTGCGGCAATGTATGCCCGCG
>JANQZQ010000089.1:12381-19177 GCA_030728545.1 Ilumatobacteraceae bacterium | reverse complement strand
CGAAGGGAACCGTGAGACCTATGGCATAGCCCGGTGGATTCGACGAAATCCACTGTGAGAGCGGCGAGGACCCATCAAGGTTTATTCCGCCCACGCAACGGCGAGCCGCGTTCCAGGTGGCTTGATTGCATACAAATACATAGACACCTTTTGTGACATCAAACCCCGAGCCACGCACCGTCACCAGGCCACCTTTGGGGTCAAGGCCGCTGGTTTGACTCACGGTGATCTTGGGTTGTGGTCGCACCGGTGTGCTCACCGAAGTAGAGGTCGAGACGGTGGTTGAGACAGTGGTTGAAACGGTCGACGCAACTGTGCTCGACGCGACTGTGCTGGGTGGCTTCGTGGTCGTGACACCCGCAAGGGGTTCAGCCTCGGTTGTCGAAACGACGACGCTCGTGGGCACAGCCTCGCTGGTCGACTCCACAAGCGTGGATTGCGGGGCTGTTTCAACAGTTCCGCAGCCACCCACCACCACAAGTAACCACGCAGCAGGTAACCAACGTCTCAGCACCAGGCTTCGGCGGGCGTCGGCTCGGCTCATACCCTTAGAGGCGATGTCGCGACGCTGGTTATTGGTGGGCTCTTTGCTCATGGGTGTTGTCACGGGTTGTGGCAGCACGCCGGTTGAAACCGACGGTGTTGCCCGCTTCATTCTGTCGCAGGACTACCCACTTCCCACGCTCGCAGCTCCAGAGCCGTCGTTGCCCACTTCGGTCACTGGTGCCGATGGGGTTGTGGTCAAGGTCACCGATTCATCTCGCATCATTGTGCTCAACCAGGCGATTGCTGAAATTGTGGTGTCACTCGGTCTGCAGAACCGCATTATCGGTCGCGATGCAACGACCACGCTGGATTCTCTCGCTGACATTGCCGAGGTAAGTAGCGGCCACGACATCAGCGCCGAACGTGTGTTGTCGCTGCGCCCGTCTGTGGTCATCGGTGATACACGAACCGGGCCGCGGGAAGCGATCGAACAACTGCGCAGCGCAGGCGTACCCGTGCTGCTCGCACCCGAAGTGTGGTCGCTGTCGGCCCTGCCTCAACGTGTGTCGATGATTGCCGAGGCGCTCGGCGTGCCAAGTGCTGGCCAAGCGCTCATCGAAGTGAGCGAACAAGCAGTTGCCCAAGCGTTGCAGGATGTTGCTGCGTATACATCGGTGCCCCGAGTGGCGTTTTTGTACGTGCGCGGTTCTGCGTCGGTGTATCTGCTCGGCGGTTCTGGCTCAGGTGCCGACGAGTTGCTTGCTGCTGCCGGCGCCATCGACATTGGCGCAGCCAACGGGCTGCCTGCTTTTACTCCACTCACCGCCGAGGCGATAGTGCAGGTCGACCCAGACGTCTTACTGGTCATGACACGTGGGCTGGATTCAGTGGGTGGCATCGACGGGCTCCTGGCATTACCCGGCATCTCGAGCACTCGTGCCGCAAAGTCGCGTGCCGTTATTGCTGTTGACGACGACCTACTACTCTCATTTGGTCCGCGTACCGGGGCGCTCATCTCACGACTGGCAGAACTTCTCGACATGTACAGCAGCGACACATGACTATTGCGCGACGCACCAGCATCTTTGCTGTCGGAGTATTCCTATTAGCGCTGTTGCTCGCCACCACGCTTCTTTCGCTTGCGTTCGGAGCATTTCGTATTGCCTTGCCTGATCTGTTGCGCATCATCGGCACCGGCCCGAATGGCGACGCACTTGACGCCGTTGCTCACAACGTGTTCTGGCAGGTGCGACTACCGCGAGTGGTGCTCGCGATGCTCGTGGGCTCGAGTCTCGCCGTCGCCGGTGTGATTATGCAGGGCGTGTTTCGCAATCCGCTGGCCGAGCCGGCGACCGTTGGCGTGTCGGCAGGCGCAGCCGTTGGTGCTGTGATTGCAATCATTGTCGGGCTCAACGCATTCCCACTCGGGGTGCAGCTTGCAGCATTTATTGGCGGAACATTGTCGACAGCGCTCGTCTATTTACTCTCAAGGTCTGATGGCAAAACAGAAGTAGTCACCATGATCTTGACCGGAATTGCCATCAATGCTTTTGCCGGAGCCGTCATCGGTTTCGGTATCTTTGTCGCCGATGATGACGAGCTGCGCTCAGTGACTTTTTGGAGTCTTGGCACACTGGGGCTGGCAACTTGGAATGCCGTCGGTGTCGTCGCCCCGCTGGCCCTGCTTGGAATTCTGATCAGCACCAAATTTTCCCGAGTGCTCGACATCCTTGCGTTAGGTGACCGCCCCGCTTCGCATCTCGGAGTACGGGTTGAACCTGTGCGACTGCAAGCCATCGCCGTGGTGGGCCTGCTTGCTTCGAGTGCGGTTGCTGCAACTGGCATCATTGCATTCGTGGGTTTACTCGTGCCGCACATCATGCGCATCGTGCTTGGCCCACGTCACCGACATTTGTTGTGGACTTCAGCTCTCCTTGGGGCCACCGTCACGCTGCTTGCCGACCTTGCCGCCCGCACCCTGTTGTCGCCGGCCGAACTCCCGCTTGGCGTGGTGACGGCATTAATTGGTGCGCCGTTCTTTTTGCTCCTCTTGCGTAGCACTCGCCGCAGCCAAGGGGGCTGGGCATGACCGCTGCACTCGTAGCCAAAAACCTCGTTGTGGTGCGCGGGTCAACCACGCTCTTGAATGATGTCTCGCTCGAGGTCAGCGCTGGCGAACTTGTTGCCGTACTGGGCCCCAACGGGGCCGGAAAATCAACGTTGCTTGGTGCTGTCGCTGGCGACTTTCCGCTTACGTCTGGCTCGGTGACTCTCAACGGCAGCAACATCGACAAACTTGCCCCAAATGATCTGGCGCGAGTGCGGGCCGTGTTGCCGCAACAGATATCGATCTCATTCCCGTTCACTGTTCGCGAAATTGTTGCGATGGGTCGCAGCCCATGGCGTGACACCAACGACACCATGCGCATCGATGCCGCCATGCAACGGCTCGACGTGACGGCTCTACAGGAGCGCGTCTATCAGACTCTTTCCGTCGGCGAGCAGGCGCGGGTTTCCATGGCACGTGTGCTGGCCCAAGACACCCCCCTGTTGCTGTTAGACGAACCAACTGCCGGCTTTGACATTGGTCAGCAAGAGCGATTCTTGGCCATTGCCCGCTCACTGGTCGATGAGGGTCGCGGTGTTGTGGCCGTGCTCCACGATTTAAACGTCGCCATGCGTTTTGCAACACGTGTCGTGGTGATTCATGAAGGGCGTTGCGTGGCCAGCGGCGACCCCCAATCTGTGCTCACACCGGCGCTACTCAGCGATGTGTATCACCAAAAAATTCAGGTGACCACCACGGCCGAGGGTCGATCGGTCATTCTTCCAGAACATCAATAATCACTGCGTCGGTGTACGCTCGCGCCATGTCGGATTTAGTGCTCGACTCCCTACGGCGGCGAATGCGGGCCATCTTTTCGCTCTACGAAGACGCCGTATCCACCATGGAACTTCGGCATATCAACTACAAAGAGCGTGACGATGTGCTGCCAATTGCATTCAGCCTGTTCCACATCGTGAACATGATTGATGCGTCGCTCATGTTGCTCAACGGCAAGCCACCACTCTGGAACGATGAGTGGGCTGCCCGTGTTGGCCCTGCAATCGCTGACCACGGCAAACACCGAACCGTCGAAGAAATGGTGCACCAACAAATCGGTGACTATGCAGCATTCACCGACTACATGTCACAGGTGTTCAATCGGGTCGAGTCGTGGCTGGTCGAACTTTCACCTGCCGACTTGTCGCGCGTCATCTTCGCCAAGCCATACCCGCCGCAAATAGCGACAACATTCTCGGCACGCGTCGGTGGTGATGTCGGCATCACGGTGCTTGACGGGCTCGAATGTTGGATCTACCAGCACGCTTTGCGGCACATGGGCGAAATTGAATACGCGCGCCATCTTGTCGGCTTACGGGGTATGACTTCGTAGACACCCTTCGTCGGGTAATTGTCAGGCAACTATCGCGCAGCAGTTAGACAACGGTCACGCGATTGAGTGACAACATGCTGCACCAGTAAAAATCACGGCGGGTTCCACAGGCCGGAAACACCACCGATTGAATCGGCGACCCCGTGTCGGCACGGGCAATCTCTCGGCCTGTCGAGATATCACGCACCACCACTTGCTCGACCCCACGCTCTTGGTCGTAATGAGCACTCACAAACTCACCCGACTCGGGGTACAACAACATGTGGGATCCGTGGTTTTGCTCGACCGACCACACCTTGCGCACTTTCGTCTCGTCGTACGAGAACCCCGCCAACACACCATTGCCAGAATCAAAACCCACCACCATTTGGCGTTGCTCGTCAACAAGAGGCGGATTCGCAACGACGCCACCAGCCAGCTCACAAATTTCGTGAAGAGATACTCGACCGCTTGCCAGATTCACACGCACAAGATGCAACGGTGCAGTTGCAGTGCCCACACCGCGCAAGGTGCCAGCAAACTTATGAGTTGACTCGCCGTTGTCCAAAAACCACGCATCAGTATCTGCAATCACCACATCCCAGCCATAGGTCTGGCCTTGTAGTTGCCGATATTCAGCGCGCCATCCATCTGAATGCAACGATTCGCCATCCCAGCGCACTCGCCACAGCGACGAGGTGCCGACTACGTAGACGTCGTTTTCGTTGGCCGAAAGTCGGGCAATCGATGCCTCGGGAAGATCGAGTGTGGCAACGATGTTCAGCCCAGTCGGCTCGAGCACAACGAGTTGCGTTGGCGCAAAGGGTTCTTCCATCTCGTTACCGGGTCGTGAACCGCCAAAATCTTTGGTGACCAAGTGCCCATCGGGCAATACAACAAAACTGTTGTACGGCCTTATCCGTGGCAACTCACGTGAGGCAACCACCTGCAAGCTGCGATTCAATCGGTGTGCATGGTTACCGAACACCACATATATATCCCCGTTGGAGTGCACCGCGGTTCCCCCTGGCCAGGCTGGCCCACCTGCGAGATGCTCGCTGGTGGCGAGAGTTTCGAGAGTTTCCGGATGCACACGCTCCACCCACGACACAGCGCCATCGCCACCCGTGTGACAAAGCACGAATACGTCGTCGGGTGATGCAACCACCACCATGGTGACCACCATCATCGACCGGCTGGTCACCTGCAGCGTCTCGCCCGCCGCAATGGCTAGGCGTGCGCCATCAACCCACTGCAGCCGACGTGGGCCGCCATCTTCTGTTGACCACGTCACAGCGTGAAATGTAGTTCAGTCAGGCGCCCGTCTCGGTAGTCTGACACTCATGCGAAAAATTCTGGTGCTAATAGGTGCACTGGCCTTGGTCGGTTGCACTTCTGCTCAGCCACTGGCCGTCGACTTGACTCCCTCGGCAGAACGCGGTTTGAAGACTTCTCAGCAATCAGGTTGCGCGTCGTGTCATGGTGCAGATTTTGGCGGTGGCACAGGCCCCACTTGGCAAGGCATCATCGGGCAGTCAGTGGCATTTAAAGGTGGCTCGTCAGGTGTAGTTGATCGTGATTATCTCGTTGAAGCCATCAAATACCCCGACAAGAAACTTCGGGTTGGCTATTCAGTGGTGATGCCGTACAACAATCTCACCGATGAACAAATTTCTGACATCGTTGACTACATCGAAGCACTTTCGCAGTAGTTCAGCCCCGGCGAATGTGGTCGGGTGTTGGCATCGCAACACCTGCGCCGTCTGATTCGGGTTCACCAAACACGGTCTTGACGGGCACGACCCCACCCCAATACGGCAGGTCGTAATCGCTGGCTGGGTCTTCAACTGGCGGACCAGTGCGAATTTTTGCCACAGCGTTTTCCAGCGAGAGTCTCCACACAGCGGTCTGGCGAGTTTCTGGGCGGCTTGGCTCACGGGCATTGCCGACGCGCCCCGGCAACAAAAAGTCGCTGAGCACGCTCAGCGCACGGTCGCGTTCGTCTCCATCCAACGACACCGGCACACCGGTGACCACCACACTGCGATAGTTCATTGACGAATTAAATAGTGATCGTGCAACCACCAACCCGTCCAACAACGTGACCGTTACGCAGATGGGGCCGTCGGTTCGCATCAAGCGGCTTGCGACTGAACCGTGAATCAAAATGCTGTCGCCGTCCAGCGCATACGCCATGGGAATCACCACCGGTGCACCCTCTGCGTCGATGATGCCAACGTGCGCCACCAAGCCATCGGCAAGAATCTCGCGCACTTTTTGGCTTTCGCGAGTGCCCCGCTCGGGCCGCCGTTGGAGTTCTCCCATGATGAGCCAAGGTTAGATGACGGTTAGCGTCACTTCATTACTTCTGAAACAGCCGCTGCGGCACCCTCACTCAAACACGCTTACCGCGTACTCGCGCTCACATCTATTGCCGTTTTTCTGGTCTCGCTTGATTTGTCGATTGTGATTGTTGCCAAGCGCACCATTGACGAAGACCTTGGTGGCGGAAGTCTTCTCACCTGGGTGTTTTCTGCCTACGCCATCGCCTATGCGGCAGCCTTGCTGACTGCAGGACGCTTCGCGGATGTGTTCGGTCGCAAGCGAAGTTTCATTCGAGGTGTGTTGTGGTTCAGTTTCGGCTCGCTGCTGTGCGGCTTTGCACCAACTGCATGGTTTCTGGTTGCAGCACGAGTGGTGCAGGCTTTTGGTGGCGCGCAACTTACTCCGGCCTCGCTGGCACTCGTGCTTCCCGAATTCCCCGTCGAAAAGCGCACCCAGGCAATCGCCATCTGGGGTGCCTCTGGCGGGCTCGCGGCAGCACTCGGGCCGCCAATCGGTGGCGTCTTGGTCGACACACTCGGCTGGCGCTCATTGTTTTTTGTCAACATTCC
>JANQZQ010000089.1:0-12281 GCA_030728545.1 Ilumatobacteraceae bacterium | reverse complement strand
GCAAACGTCGCAGGTGTGCTTTTCAGCATGGGCTTCATCGGCATGTGGCTGCTCAATACGTTTTGGTTGCAAGCAGTGTGGGGCTACGGCGTGGCGATGTCCGGCCTTGCCACATTCCCTGGTCCGGCTAGCGCGGCGTTCGTCGCGCCATTTGCGGGCAAGTATGCCGACCGGTTCGGCCACTCACGGGTGCTCTTCGTTGGGGCATTGCTGCTGGCGGGTGGCACCTTCGGTTTGAATGCAACGATTCCCGACTCGCCTGCGTATCTCACTCGCTACTTGCCGTGGATGTTCATCACAGGTATCGGCGTGGGCTTGAGTATCTCGACGCTCTCAAGTTCGGCGACCGCATTTTTGAAGCCCACGCAGTTGGCAATGGGCTCGGCACTCAACAACACCTTTCGACAAGTTGGCACGGCACTAGGCGCCGCACTGTCACTGGCAATCGCAGCCCCGACACTCTCGCGTGTCGAAGCTGCCCGAAGCGCGGGTCAATCGGTGCTCGACGTATCAAAAATCGAAATTCATGCTGCGTGGCTGATGAATGCCTTTATTTATCTTGCGGCCGGCATCGCAATGCTCGCAATTTTCAAGCGGCCAACCGAATCACAAATGGATGACGCCCGCGGCATTTAGTCGCCCTTGCGACGCGCCCGCCCAAGCACTGTCGACACCACGCTGATAATCGCACCAGCACCAAATGCTGGCCAAAAGCCGCGCACGTCAAGGGCGCTGCTCACATCGCCGACCAACATCAGCATCCACGCGTTCACCACGATGCCAAATAACCCGAGCGTCAAAATCAGCGCCGGAAACGCCACCAGGCGAATGAGGTTTCCGAGCACGGCATTGGCCAAACCGAATAGAGCAGCAACCCAGAGGTGACTCCACAGTCCGTCGGCAATCGCGATGCCACCAACGACCAAGTCGGCCAACCACACTGCGACGGTGAGAACCGCCCAGCGAACAATCAGGTTCACGCTTGGGGCCTCGATGCAACAAACAGTGGAATCCGACGAGATGTCTTTTCTTTGTACTGGGCATATGGCGCAAACACCGCAACGCTTCGCGCCCACCAGGTGTCGTACTCTTCACCATCCACCAGCCGCACGTGCACAAGAAATGGCTCGGGGCCATCTTGCACTGTTACCTCGGTTGGGTGAGCAACCAAGTTGTGATACCACGCCGGATGCTCCGGCGCACCCCCGTATGACGCCACTAATGCATACTCGCCGTCGTGCTCGACGCGCATCAGAGCAATTTTGCGCACACTCCCCGACGCGACACCACGCATCGACACGATGATGACAGGAATCCCTGTTTCACGTAACGTGCCGCCTTCGCGGCCACCCGTTCGTTCATATTGCTCGACTTGATCGCGCACCCATTGCATGGTGCTGGGGATGTATTCACCTGCGAGTTGTGTCATGCCCAAAGTCTGTCAGGTTTTCGGGTAGCGCGACCCGTCTGGAAAGTTGCCGTACAACGGGCGGTCTCCATTAGTTACCGAATCCACCAGCAAGTCACCGCCCACGAATGCACCCTTCCACGAACCACCACGCCCGCCGAACACTTCTTCTCGATCACCACGTGAGCGCGGTTTATTGATGCCCACTTTGAACGACTGAATCTCGTCGGCAACTCGTTCGGCAAAGTTCATGTCGTCAGTTGCCACCGAGGCAACAAGTGAGCCATTGGAGGCATTCATCGCGCTCAAAAATTCGGCTTCAGTATCGACCACAACGATCGAGTCGATCGGCCCGAACGGCTCGGCGTGGTGCAGCGACCAAGCCGACGGTGGTTCAAGCACACACGATGGGGCTGCATACGCCGAAGTGTCTTGGCCTTCGATGAAGCGCCCTTTGCTGAGCGCTGCGTGCAACAGCGGGATGCCACCAGTGGTGATGGCTTCTTCAAACTGAGCAGCCAAGGTCTCGGCTTTAGATCGTTGAATAACCGGACCAAAGTCCAAGTCGGGCAGAGCATCGGTGTCGTTTTCTACTGCACATGGGTGCCCGAACTTGAGCGAAGCCACCACGGGGTAATACATTTCGAGAAACTCAGGCAACAGTCGTCGCTGCACCACGTAACGCGGATACGCAGTACAGCGTTGTTTGGCGTAGGCAAAACCTTTCTTCAGGTGCCCTGCCAAGTCATTCCACTGCGAATAGTTCCACACACCCCACGCGTTCAAACCTTCTTGTTCCAACACATGTCGTTTGCGCAAGTCGGCCAAGCGCGTTGCAACTTTGCGGCCATTCGTGCGGCCCCCGACAAACACCAGTGCACCCAATTCTGGGGTGCTGATGAGTGCTTCGCTGAGTTCTGCCCCGCTGCCCGACACCAATGTGGCGGGCAAACCCGCGCGCGCCATCATTGCGTGCGCCAGCGTGAGTGCATGGAAGCCACCTTGAGTTGGCGTCTTTGCTACTACGGCGTTGCCTGCCAAGAGCTGCACCAATTCGGCGTGCACCAACACACTGAGTGGATAGTTCCATGACGCAATGTTGGATACCGGCCCGCCGAGTGGAACGCGATCTTTGAGCTGTCGCTCAATTTGGGTGAGGTACCACTCCACGCCGTCAATGCAGCGATCAATATCATCGCAGGCAAGCTTCCATGGCTTGCCGATTTCCCACATGAGGAGGCCGGCAATGACTTCTCGCTGTTCGCGCAGCAGTGCCACTGCCTTGGTCACTCGGCGCATTCGCTCGTCAAGCGGTGTCTTTGACCATTCGGCGTTCTGTTTCACCGCCAACGCCATGGCCCGATGGGCTTCATCAGAAGAAATAATTGGTGCCCCAATAATCTGCGAACCATCCACTGGCACTACGTGTGGTCGAGTGGTGCCGCCACTCACCCATTCGCCACCAATCAAGTTGCGCAGCGACGAAGCGTCAAAAGCCTCAGGTGCCACCGCGCGAGCACGAGCGTGATAATCGACGAATGCGGTTCCTGGCTTCAGATGCAACGACATAGTTACACGCTATGACTTTTCGGCCTGCGCGAGAGCATTTCGTAACATCCCCGGGAAAATAATTGCGTGAAATGGGATGAGCGCCCACCAATACAGCCGACCTGCCAGACCACGCGGGCGAAAAATTGCCCGCTGCACCACGTGGGTGCCATCCTCTTTGGTGCTTAAACGAAACTCGAGCCATGCTTGGCCGGGCAGTCGCATTTCGGCACACAACAGCAACATTTCACCCTCTTTCACATCGGCGATACGCCAAAAATCCAGTGCGTCACCCACCCGTAACACGTGTTGATCGCGTCGGCCGGTGCGCATGCCAACACCACCAAACACCGAGTCGATGCGACCGCGCAGTCGCCACAACCATTCAAAGCCGTACCAGCCCGTTGAACCACCCAACGATGACAACACCTTCCACACCTCGGCTTTTGATGCTCGTGTTGTTTGCTCGCGCTCGTCAACGAACAATGAACCACCCGTCCACGCTGGGTCGGTGACCGCCACGTCCCACGCTGCCCACGGGCGTGAGGCATCCGTCCAGCGAGTTGGCGCATTGGTTCGTTCAATTGCGCGCTTGACGGCTTGATCAAAACTGAGCAAACCGCCAGGTGGTGGAGGTAACGCGTTCAGCACCGACTTGGCGGGGTCAACCACCACTTTGTTGATGAGTGAATCAATGAGTGGTCGCGCTATCGACGCTGGCACCGGCGTAACAAGACCAACCCACATGCTCGAGACTCGCGGCGTCAACAGTGGCACACGCACGATGATTCGCCGACGCAGCCCTGCCGCTTTTGCGTAGCGCGCCATCATGTTGCGATAGGTAATAGTTTCTGCACCGCCAACGTCGAAGACACCTTGCACATCTTGGGGGGCGCGTGCTGCAGCAACCAAGAAGTGCAGGATGTTGACAATCGCAATTGGCTGCGTCGGGTTGTCCACCCACTTAGGGGTCACCATTGCCGGCAAGTGTTCGGTGAGATAACGCAGCATCTCGAACGATGCCGAGCCCGACCCGATAATCACCCCAGCCCGCAATTCGATAACTGGCACACCGGTGCCAGCCAACATCTTGCCCACCGATCGGCGCGACTCCAGATGCTTGCTCAGGTTTTCGTCGTTGGCGATACCGCCTAAATACACGATGCGCTTCACACCCATTCGCGACGCTGCCTCGGCAAACGTGCGGGCCATTGCCGACTCGAGATCGTCAAATTTTGCGCCCGTACTAATGGAGTGCAGCAGGTAAAACGCCACGTCTACACCGGCGAGGGCTTGATCAAGCGAAGCAACACTCATGGCGTCACCTTCGACTACTTCCACCTGGTCAATCCAGGGCGTATTTGCCACCTTCGCAGCCGAGCGCACGAGCACGCGCACAGCAAAACCTTCTTCCACCAACAGCGGCGCAAGTCGCCCACCCACATACCCAGTGGCCCCCGTGACCAGCACCCGAGTTGTGGACTGGGCTGGTGTCATGAGTGCGAACACTAGGTGACTGCGCCCCGCGAGATGCAACCTAAGTACGCTCGTCACTGTGGTGAGTCGCTCAGAAAACATCCACGCCCAGATATCCGCACGTTTGCGTGAGTCTGCACTCGTGTATACGGCAGGCCGCCGCCAATTAGTAGAACTCCTACTCAAGCATGGGCGCCCTGCCAGCGTGCCCGAATTGCTAAAGAATCGCGCACGTTTAACCCAAAGCTCGACCTATAGAAATTTGGCCGACCTTGAAGCTGTCGGCATCATTCACAAAGTTGCCGGCAGCGACGACCACGCCCGTTACGAACTCAACGAAGACCTCATCGGCCACCATCACCATTTGATTTGCGACAAGTGTGGATCAATCGACGACTTTGAAGTGGGCTCCTCCACCGAACGCGAACTCGAACGCGTCTTGCAAAGTGCGGCCAAGTCTGCCCGATTCGTGGTTACTGGTCACCGGTTGGATGCAATTGGGGTATGTGCCAACTGCCAGAAGAACTCGGCTCGCACGGCCCGCTGACGAATAGTCTCCACAACGTGCCCGCGCCACAGCCGTTTGCTTACATTGCGGGGCCGTTGTTTGACGAAGGTGAGCGGTGGTTCATCGAACATCTCGAGGCTCGCGTTGCCGCACTTGGCTTTCGCACATTTTTGCCCCATCGTGACAACCCACCAAAAACTGAACACAACATTCACACCATCTTCGACAATGACAAAAGTGCTATTGATCGTTGCGACGTCATTGTTGCCAACTTGAATGGCATCACCACTGACGACGGCACAGCGTGGGAACTCGGCTATGCGTTTGCTCTGGGAAAATATGGCATTGGGCTATTCACCGACTGGCGGGCACGCTTTCCATCACAACTCGAGGCGGTCAACCTCATGATGCAGTGCTCGTTAAACGTGCTGGCTCGATCCATTGACGAAGTCGAAACAGCGCTCACATTGCGGCGCGAATTTCTCTTGGGCGTCACCCAACCCTGAAGGCTTCCGAGGTGTAGGTGCCCACGGCTGTTCCGTCTGCCGACAGTGCCACCACGGTCACCGACCACGTTCCCGAGATAAGTCGTTGGTAATTTGCGCGCAGAACGCCAGGTGTGGTTGCCATGGTGAGAGCTCGAGTAATTGAACCGCCGTTCACCCGAGTGAGCACCACCGAGTAACGAGCCACCGCACGATTGACCGTTGTGCCTTGATGGGCAATTGCCACGACCACGGTCTTGGCTGGGCGCACACCAATTCGCATCGAGCAAGCAAACTGGCTCAGCGGTAGTGATGCACTCGCCACGTTGATCGTGTTGGCGAGTCGCCCACCGATGTTTGGGGTTACACAACCTTGACTGGTGGATGGAACAGTGGTGGTCGGCGCAGTGGTTGAGTTGACGACCACACTCAATGACGATGTAGCGAAGTTGGTTCCATCTGTGGCCGTTACGACGTGGGTTGCCTGGGCGGTAACTGCTGTGGGTGTACCCGACACCACGCCAGTTGCGGTGTTGAGCGAGAGCCCGGCCGGGAGTGCTGGTGACACCGAAAAGGTTTTGGTGCCTGTCACCGTTGGTGCCGCGAACGCAGATGTTGCGGCAATAGCAGTGCCAATCAACCCAGAAATCGACTGAGTTGCCGGGGTCATCACGGGAACTGCCGCAATCGTCACTCGCATGGTGGCCACCGCATAGTTGGTTCCGTCAGCGGCAGTAACCACGTAGGTGGTGGCTGCCTTGGCTGCTGTGGCAGTGCCAGAAAGAACGCCCGTCGCTGAACTGAAAGTGAGTCCTGCAGGTAACGCCGGAGCAATCGAGAAAAACTTGGTGCCAAGACCCGTTGAAGTGAGCGCTGTGGTTGCCGTAATCGGCGCACCAACACGACCTGTGACGGTTTGGGTTCCAGGCGACAGTGTTGCTGTTCCAGAAACTGCAATGGTGATGGTGGCAGTCGCCGATGTGGCCCCGTCCGACACCGTGACCGTGTAGTTGGCCGCGACACTGGCTTCGGTTGGGGTTCCCGAGACCACACCAGTTGCGGTGTTGATCGAAAGTCCGCCAGGCAACGATGGGCTAATGACGAAGACTTTGGTACCGCTGATTCCCGTTGCTGTATACGCCGTAGTAGCGGTGATGGCGCTTCCCACAACGCCGCTCACAGATTGCGCGGTGGGGGTGATTTGGGCATTCGCCGAAGCAACGCCGCTGCCGAGTTGTACGACAAAAAGTGATGCGAGCAATGTGCTCACCAGAAAGATCCGCTTCATGTTTCTCCTTTGAGTGCAACGCGTTGGATAACTTGCAGTCACCGTACCGAAGTTGCATTGCAAGGGCGCGGATTTGATGTGCTGCAAACGTTTGTAACGATGCTGTGACATAAACTCACATAACGTATGCAACTTGCAGATATTCGCCTGCTCAGTTTTGATTGCTACGGCACACTCATCGATTGGGAGCTCGGTATCACCGAAACTGTGAGTGGTCTTGCTGCAGTTCACGGTGTGCACCCAACCGACGCCGAAATTCTCTCGCAGTTTGCATCACACGAAACGCACGTGCAGGATGCGAACCCAACATGGACGTATCCGGTGATCCTTGCCGAAACATGGCGACGCATGGCCACGAGCATGGGCCTGCCGGATTCACTCACCCACCCCGCGCAGTGCGAGCGTGACGCACAAGCATTCGCATCTTCGGTGCCAAACTGGCCGGCGTTCGACGACAGCCACGAGGCATTGCTCGACTTACAGCGCCAGTGCAAACTCGTGATTCTTTCAAACGTTGATAACGAGAGTTTCGCTGGTTCAAACAAACGACTCGACATCACATTTGATGCCATCCTCACCGCCCAAGACATTGGCTCGTACAAGCCAGACCTCAATAACTTTCATGTGCTGCTGCAGCGCGCCAGCGACATGGGTGTGCCACTTCATCAGCACCTACATGTGGCTCAGAGTTTGTTTCACGACCACGTTCCCGCCCAAACCGTTGGGCTACAGACGGTGTGGATCAATCGATACGGTGCCAAACGTGCCGCCGCGGGGTCGGTGGGTGCCACACCCGTTGCTGCAGCGGTTACGCCACATTGGGAGTTTGCATCACTGCGCGCATTTGCCGACGCCATGCTCGGCGAGCGCGGCTAGCTGCTTGCTGCAATCTGATCCAATATTTGGGCCACCCGCAACGACTCGCTGAGTGGCAGCACCCAACCCGAGCCACCAGCAAAACGGTCGCTTACTGCCTCGGTCATGGCAACGAAGGCATCGACCGACGCGAAATGTTCAACACGCTCGTTGATACGTAACGACGTTGGCTCACGCCAAGTAGAAAACGCTTCACCGTTTACGGTTGCGATGCTGCCGGCCGTGCCCGTAATCACCAGGCTCTGCGCAAGATTCGTCTCGAACGAGCTGGTTGAACGCACCGATACTTGACCATCGATAACGGCTTCAACTTGTGTAGTGAGATCTACATTCGTTGGCCCAACATTGCGAGTCACTTTGCTGATGGCCACATCGTGTGCACCATTCGTCAGGCCCACCCACGCGTTGACCTGATAACAGCCCACGTCGAGCAGCGCCCCACCACCCATCGACGGGTCAAGTCGATAGTTGTCGGTCATCGCCGACTTGAAAGCAAATTGCGAGTCGATGCTGATGACTTGGCCAATTTCTCCCGATGCAACGACCTCGGCAATTCTTGTGAATCTTGGGTGCCAGCGGCTCCACACTGCTTCAACCAAAAACCTCTCACATCGCTGCGCACACGCCATCATCTCTTGCACTTCTGCTGCTCGCAAGCCGAGTGGCTTCTCGCACAGCACGTGCTTGCCGGCCTCAAGCGACTTTGTCACCCATTCGAGATGCTGATGATTCGCCAGACTGATGTACACGGCATCAATTTGCGGGTCGTCAAGCAACTGCTGATAGGTGTCGTAGACCTGGACTGGCTTGAGTTTCTTTGAGCGCCGCTTGTCGCGGCTCGCGACACCAAACAATTGGGCATTCGTTGCTGCATGAACTGCCGACCCCATCGCCTGATTTGCTACGTATCCAGCGCCAAGGAATCCCCACTTGACCGCCAGATTGGCCGACACGTTGGCCGACACGTTGGTCGACACGGTCAGGCCACGTGAATTGTGTTGTCGGCGCAAAGTTTCGGCACGACGGGCATTGCATTGTTGAGCGCCGATTCTTCGGCGGCTTGCATGATTGCCACCACATTGCGCGACTGAACTGCCGCTACCGACATCGGCGTGCCAGTGGTGAGGTACGCCACTATCGAACGATGAAATTCGTAGTCGGCTAGTGGCGCAAGCTCAATTTGCTCGACTGCTGAGTTCTGACGATGCACCGTGATCACGGCCGGAAGGTCGGCCACAGCAGGTTCGGCCAGCGGGTTCCAGTCGCCGACGATGGCGCCGAGCGTGCCGAGCACATAAAACTTTGGTTTGCGCGCGGCGGCTAAATCCGAGTGAATGAAGGTGGCTTGCTTACCCGTGGCAAAGGTAATGGTCACTTGGGCGTGATCGGCATTGGTCGCATGTTTCCAGACGCGCTTGTGGTTCTGCCCGCTCACATGCGCAACATCGTCGGTGATTACGTTGAGAATTTGGTCGATGAAGTGACTACCCCAATCGAAAATTGCACCACCCGACACTGCGGCATCAGAATGCCAATAGTCGCAGGGCCGTGAGTAGCCACCAACAAACGTGTCGAACTGATACACGTCTCCGATGGCACCCGAGGCGATGAGTGACCGCAGCGTTACGAAGTCAGCGTCAAAGCGGCGATTTTGATACACCACGAGGAGCAGACTCTTTTCGTGCGCCAAGGCCATCAACTCGTCGCATTCAGTCGCGGTCAGCGCCATGGGTTTTTCAAGCACCACATGAATGCCACGCGCAAGTGACTCTTTGGCCCAATGAAAGTGACTATTCGGCGGGGTTGAAATCACGACAAGATCAAGCAAGCCCGAGTCGAGCATCTGTGTGGCATCGGCAAAGCCGGTGAAATCTGCAGCAAGTTCGCTGGCAGCAGCCAGGCGCTCGGGCTTGGCATCGCAAACAGCAACAAGGCGCAGCCCAGGTGTGTTTTGTATCGCCAGATTGTGCTCGTAGCCGATGGCACCGTATGCCAAGAGGCCAACGCGAATCGGTGCTGGCCCAGACATCGCTTTTACCTTATTACAAGAAGTACGACAATTATTCGTCGTGCGACAACTTTTTACGCCATGATGAAAAGCTCTTGACCGTGCCTGCGTGTGGTGCTCGTAGCCACGGATACGGGTGAACCTCGGCAAGTTTGCTGAATTTCTTGAATGACGGCACTGGGGCATACGTCACGGCAACCGCGTTGTCTTGGGCAAATTGGTATGGATCACCGAGATACACGGCCACTGGTCGACGAGTGTTCAAGTCCGCCAGTGTCTGCAGATAAAAAGCGATCCGCCGCGAACTCAGTTGAAGTTTTCTGAGCGCTTGTTCATTGAACACAAATACCGCAGGCAAATGTGAGTTTGCCGCGAGCGCGGGGTCATCATCACCGAGTGAGTCAATGGTCAACAGCACATGGCTTGCCTCACCATTCACGACCATTGACGTCGGCCCCGTTGTTGCAGACACATCCGGGTCGGTATCCAAAATTGCATCGCGAGAGACCTCGCGCAGTGCAATCTCGGCAGGAAATTCTTGAATCGGGCACTGATTCTTGAGCGGGCATCTGTTGCACAGCCCAGCGGCGCGTTTGTCCACCTGCCACTTTGCAAAACCATACGGCTTGCCCGTTCCGGCGCCGACAGTCCACTGCCAACCCAACAGATTGGCGGCGCGTGAGCCATCGAGCAAGTTGCGATACATCCGTTCTTGGCCAGCAATCCATCCCTTGCCATTTCTCACCGTCCAATGCGAGGCCAGCCACATCCTGGTCTGGTTCACGATCCAGCCATCGGTTTCCAACTCGGCGACAGTCTCTGCCATGCACAGCATCTCGGGGTTCCACCCATCGCCTGGCGTGTCGGCATTCGCTTCATAGCGCAGGTTCTCAAATAGTCGCGTGCCAATGCGCGCGTACAGGTGCCGTGCGTACTCCTGCCAGAAGAGCTCGTCACGAAACTTCTCCCGGTCTTTGTAGGGCGCATGCTTCACTGCGCGATACACCTGGTCCAGCGTCAAAATGTTGTGACGTATATATGGTGACAACATGGTCGCCCCACGACGATTTTTTGGCAACACCTGCGACCGGGTGTTCGCGTAGCCGGTGATGTCGAGTTGCGCCAAGGCAGCATTCGCTGCACTTTGGCCACCCGCTATAGAACTCGCCCCGATATCACCCGAGAACAAACCACCGAAGTGTCGTTCAATATTGGCCAGCACGTCTTCTTGCAGATTGATCGGCACCATGGCGGCTAGCGAGAACGGCGAGCACGCCAGGCGCCCGTTGACCACAGGGCCCAGATCACCAACAACGGTTGAAACAACAGCCGTGTGGCGCGTGCTGCATCGCTATTTAAACCGAACGCATCAACACCGTTCACATACTGCGAGATGTTGCCCCAAAAGATGGCCACGAAAAATGCCGCAACCACCCACCCAATTTGCACTCGGTACTTCCAGACAATAATCAGACCGAGCCCAAGCAAGATTTCCACTACACCCGACGCCAACACGACAAAATCGGCATAATCCTTCAGCACGTTCGGCACCTGTGCTTGAAACTCGGCTCGGTTCGCGCCAAGGTGCGTAGTGCCTGCAAATGCGAGCCCCAGACCAAGGATGATTTGCGCAATTTTTCTCACGTCGCACCGTACCTGACACTCACGTTAGGCGCTGAGTGTTCCTCGGGTAGGTTAAGTCACATGAAACACAGATACCTCGGCAACAGTGGTCTTAAAGTCTCAGAAGTCAGTTTCGGTAACTGGATTACCCATGGCAGCCAAGTCGAAGAAGATGCCGCCAACGCGTGCGTCAAACATGCACTCGAACTGGGCATCACCACGTTTGACACGGCTGATGTTTATGCCGGCACACGAGCCGAAGAAGTTTTGGGTCGTGCGCTGGCCGGCGTGCGACGCGAGAGTGTCGAGATTTTCACCAAGGTGTACTGGCCGACAGGTGCTGGTGTCAACAATCGTGGGCTCTCACGCAAACACATCATGCACTCGATTGACGCATCGCTGAAGCGGATGAAAATTGATTACTTTGATCTGTACCAAGCGCATCGATTTGATGTCGAAACACCACTTGAAGAAACGATGCTTGCCTTTGCCGACATCGTGCGTCAGGGCAAGGCGCTGTACATCGGGGTCTCAGAATGGGATGCTGATCAGATCACCCGTGGCGCAGCACTCGCACGCGAACTGCAAGTGCCGTTTATTTCTAATCAGCCCCAGTATTCGATGCTGTGGCGCATAATCGAGCAAGAAGTGGTGCCAGCATCGCAAGATGCAGGAATGTCACAGATTGTTTGGTCGCCAATGGCTCAAGGTGTACTGAGTGGAAAGTACTTGCCCGGCCAACCGCCACCTCCTGGGTCGCGCGCAACTGATGAATTGAGCGGCAAGAACTTCATTGCTCGCTGGCTGAACGATGATGTGCTGCAAAAGGTTCAACTGCTCAAGCCAATTGCTCAGCAGGCAGGCATCAGCATGGCAACAATGTCGATTGCCTGGGTATTGCAAAACAAGAACGTGGCCTCGGCAATTGTCGGCGCAACCCGACCCGAGCAACTCGACGACAGCGTCAACGGCGCTGGGTTGGTGCTTGATACCGACACCCTCAAGGCAATCGACAAGGTGCTTGACGGAGTCATCGTCAGCGACCCGCGTAAAACCGAGTC
>JANQZQ010000088.1 GCA_030728545.1 Ilumatobacteraceae bacterium | reverse complement strand
TATCGCATTTATTCGATGACCAAACCCGTCACATCGGTGGCACTCATGATGTTGGTCGAAGAGGGCCGCCTGCTACTAACCGACCCGGTGAGCAAGTTCATCCCATCGTTTGGTGCAGCACGCGTGTGGCGTGGTGGTTCGGTCATCAAACCACTCACCGAGCCAGTCGCGGAGCCAATGTTGGTGTGGCATTTGCTCACGCATACTGCGGGTCTGACGTACGGATTCTTGTATCAGTCGCCAGTGGATGAGGTCTACCGACGCGCCGGATACGAATGGCGCATTCCGCGTGACACGTCGCTGGAACAAGCGTGTGACAAATGGGCCTCGCTGCCATTGCTGTTTCAGCCCGGCACCGAATGGAACTACAGCGTGGCCACCGACGTGGTGGGTCGCCTTGTCGAGGTGATTTCCGGGCAAAGCCTTGACGAGTTTTTTGCGCAGCGAATTTTTGCACCACTCGGCATGTGCGACACCAGTTTTTTTGTGCCCGCAGAAAAAGCCAATCGCTTTGCAGCGCTATATCAACCCGACCCCGCCACGCAACGCGTGAAGCTCTTGGCAAGCCTCGGTGCATCCGAGGCCAAGCGTCCCGCGCTATTGAGCGGTGGTGGTGGGTTGATATCGACGGCACACGACTTCCATCGGTTTCTGCACATGTTGCTCAATGGTGGAGAACTCGACGGTGTGCGAGTTTTATCGCCGCAGACCGTGCGGTTGATGACATCGAATCATCTTCCGCATAATTCAGATATGACTGAGTTCGGCCGACCCCTTGACGTGTACAACGCCTATGACGGGTTCGGGTTCGGCCTTGGCTTTTCTGTGTTGGTGAACCAATCCAAAGCAAAGTCGATCGGCTCACTGGGCGAATTTGGCTGGGGTGGGGCGGCAAGCACCACGTTTTGGGTGAATCGCAACGAAGGAATTGCTGCCGCGTTTTACACACAATTGTTGCCGTCGAGCACGTGGCCGATTCGGCCGTATTTCAAGAATCTGGTGTATCAAGCACTCGTCGCGTAAACGCACCCGGCTCGTTGAGCACCAAACCATATTCGTCGAGTTCGGCTTCAACTTCGCGGGCACAATATGGGCTCAGATATCGCCAACGGCGGGCGTCGAGCCGTGCGAAGGTGCGCTGTTGTGCCGACACCTCAAGAGTCTCTACATCCACCACGGCAACTGTGAGGTTGGCAGCGTGCGAGTCGTGCAATGGCAAGCGTTTGATGATGGCCGACGTGGTAAATGGGTTCATGCGCAGTTCGATGTCGGTGCAGCCGTCGAGTTCGGTGCGATGAGCGCCGTTCATTTCACCCCACTGCCCGGAGCGGTCACGGCCAAGCCATAGGTCGGGCTCGTCCATGTCGCGAAACAGCATGAACTGCTGCACGACCAAACTGGCCGAAAGTCGTATGACGAATTGTGCTTCATCGCGCCCGAGTGTGCCTTGGGCGGTCCATCCTTCGTTTTCGAATCGCACTTCAAGTTCGCTGGTCGAGCCGTCGGCAAGATCCCACGCAACATGCAGCGGCGATTGTGGAAACGGGGCAAAGGTGGCCACATCACAGCCTCGCACGACACGCTACGTGCCAGATACCGTCCAAGAGGTGATCCCGCTCAGCGAAGCGCAACAACGTGTGCTCGACGGGGTTGCCCCGCTTAGCCCGGTGCAAATTGCCTGCAATCTTGCGGCCGGTTTGGTGCTGGCGCAAGATGTGGTGGCTAGTGAACATGTGCCGCCGTTTGCCAACACAGCCGTGGATGGTTTTGCGGTGCGCGCAGCCGATGTTGCGCACGCGCCGGTCGAGCTGCGAGTGATTGGCACGTGTGCTGCCGGTGACGGCACCGAGTGGCACGTGGGTGCAGGCGAAGCGCTACGCATTATGACTGGGGCCCCGATGCCCACCGGCGCCGATGCTGTGGTGATGGTCGAAGATTGTGAGCAGCCAACCCGCGAGCGTGTGCAGGTGGGCAAGTCGGTTGCCGTGGGTGCAGCGGTGCGACCTGTTGCCGATGATGTGCGCGCCGGCGACACGGTGTTTGGCGCAGGCAGCGTGCTGAACGCCGCCGGGGCAGGTGTGTTGTCGAGCATGAATGCCCGCCAGGTGCTGGTGTATCCGCGGGCCAAAGTGGCGTTGCTATCGACTGGTGATGAACTCGTCACCGATGGCTCGCCGCTCAGCCGCGGCCAAATTCGAGAAAGCAATCTCACGATGCTCGAGATTTTGATTGCAGGTTCGCAATGTGAGGTCACCAATCTTGGTGTCATCGCCGACGACGAGGCGTTGCTCGAGCGCACCTTGCGCCACGCGGCGAGCACACACGATGCAATTGTCACCAGTGGTGGTGTGAGCATGGGCGACTTTGACGTGGTCAAAGCCGTGCTGTCGCGCATTGCCGACATGCAGTGGATGCAGATGGCGGTGAAACCTGCCAAGCCGTTTGCTTTCGGTTTGCTCAGCGACGCACAACGGCGCGTGCCGGTGTTTGGTTTGCCGGGCAACCCCGTGTCGTCGATGATTAGTTTCGAGTTGCTCGCGCGCCCCGCCTTGCGCAAGATGATGGGGCACACGCAAAACTTGTTGCGCCCAACGGTTCGCGCCGTGGCCGATGCACCGCTGCGACGCAAGCCCGACGGCAAAGTGCATTTCATGCGCGTGTTCGCCCATTTCGCCGACGACGGGCGATTGCATGTGCGCGACTCGGGCCCGCAAGGCAGCCATCAACTGGCAGCCACCGCAGCGGCCAATGGCTTGGCACTAGTGCCCGACGGCGCTGGCATCGATGCTGGTGGCAGCGTGGATGTGCTGTTGCTCGCCTAAGGCGGCATGAAGTCATCGGGCGTAGGCTTTGGCCATGTCGAGCGCGACCAAGCCCGAACTCATTGATTCGTACGGTCGCACGGTGCGCGACTTGCGCATTTCGGTGACCGACCGCTGCAACTTTCGCTGCACGTATTGCATGCCCGAAGAAGGCATGGTGTGGTTGCCGCGCACCGAGGTGTTGACCTATGAAGAAATCGCCCGCGTTGCACGCATCTGTGTAGAGCGGTTTGGGGTGGATGGCATTCGCCTCACCGGTGGCGAGCCCACCGTGCGGGCCCACCTTACGAAACTGATTTCAGCTCTCGCCGTGCTCACCGTGCCCGCCACCGCCGATTCGCCGTTGGCGGGTCAGCCCATCGACGTGGCGGTCACCACCAATGGCGCCACGCTCGCGTTGGTGGCCGCCGACTTGAAGCGTGCCGGTTTGCGGCGCATCAACGTGAGCCTCGACACGCTGAACTGCGAAAAATTCAAGCAGATCACCAAGCGTGACGAACTCGCCTCGGTGCTCGAAGGCATCGATGCTGCAATTGCAGTGGGCATGGCGCCGGTAAAGGTGAATGCCGTCGTGCAACGCGGGGTGAACGACGACGAAATTATCGCCCTTGCCACGTTTGGTCGTGAAAAAAACATTGAAGTGCGATTTATCGAGTTCATGCCGCTTGATGCCCAAGGTGGCTGGTTGAACAACGCAGTGGTCGGCCAAGACGAGATCGTGTCGAC
>JANQZQ010000087.1 GCA_030728545.1 Ilumatobacteraceae bacterium | reverse complement strand
ATTCTCGCACACAGGTAGCGTGATTTCGTGCTCGACCACGTGTTTACCGATGCAATCGGGGCATTGCGCGATGCATTCACCAACGCGTTTCTCGAACGCCAAGCCTTTGAAGAACACCTGCATTCCGACGTGCTGCTCGGCGACTTGGTATGGGCCACCAGTTACGGCCTGCCCGGCGAAGGCCAACCGCCGCGGGTGGTTGCGCACATCACCTTCACCTGGCCATCGTGGAGCCAGGCCACGTATCGCGCGTGGTATGTCGACGAGATTTTTCACGAATCACCACTTATTGAAATGGAAATCGTGTTTCGCCTGCAGCGGCTAGCCACCTTGCCCGATGCCACGCAGATCGCGGGTGTGGCGCCGTTAACCAGCCCACGTCTGGGCAACCAACAACTCAATCGCGAAAGCATCAGCAGCGAAACCATCACCACCGCCAACGTGAAGCGCCCTATCGACCATGCCGCCGAAATCGTGTATCAAGGCGCCTACGAATTGTCGGAAGAAACTCTGGCCGACGGCACCAATGCCACACTCGACCAACACTTTGGTTCGCTTGGTGGATGGGTGGCGTCAACACTGGTGAAGTTGGGCGACCTGCAGTTTGCCTACCACCCCGCTGACGACGACAAATAACGCAGCCACCCGCGGCTTGGGCGCAAACGAGCGCTCAGCGAACTAGCGCAAATCGTCGGGCAACAACGACGCCAACGCCACCTGCGGGCGCGGGCCCATATGCATGATGACTTCGGCGGCACAGATGGTGCCGATTTCGGCGCTTTGCTCGAGTGATTTGCCGTGGGTGAGCCCATACAAAAACCCAGCGGCATACATGTCGCCTGCCCCAGTGGCGTCGATGATTGGGTCAACAGGCAACGCCGGCACTTCGATGTAGTCGTCAGCGGTAATCACAACACTGCCTTGTTTACTGCGGGTCACCACTGCCAGCGGGCACTTGTCGCGCAGCACCTGCACCGATGCTGCGAAGTCGTCGGTGCCAAACAACACCGCAAGTTCGTGCTCGTTGGCAAACAACAAATCCACGTCGTCACACACCAAGGCGTGAAAATCGCCGTGATGCCGCTGCACACAGAACGAATCCGACAACGTGAGCGCCACTTTGCGCCCGGCCTCGTGGGCATATTGCGCGGCCACCCGGAAGGCCTCTTTGGCGTCGTCTTTGTCATATAAATAGCCCTCGAGCAGCACCCACTCGGCGCTTTGCACCGCTGGCTTAGAGACATCGGCTGGGCACAACACCGCGCCAGCACCCAAATAGGTGCTCATGGTGCGCTGGCCGTCGGGGGTGACCACGATGACACAGCGGCCGGTGGGCAGCCCGTGGTCTTTGGGTGCCGGGAAAAACGACACCCCGGCCTCGTGGAGGTCGCTCGAGAACACACCGCCCAAATCGTCGTTGGCGATTTTGCCGATGAAGCCGGCGCGACCACCGAGGCTTGCCAAACCGTGACTGGTATTAGCCACCGAGCCACCGCTCGACATCACATTCGGGGCAATTTGTGATCGCAAAAATGCCGAACGCCCATCATCCACCAGCATCATTGATGCTTTCGTGAGATTGTGCTCAGAAAGAAATTCCTCATCCACCGACGCGATGATGTCGACCATGGCGTTGCCAATGGTGACGGCGTGCAGCGTGGCAGGTTTCACGACTTCATCACCCTAGATGGTGTCAATCATCCAGCAAACCACCGTGAGCGCACTAGGTTATAAAGTCTCAGATACGTGAAAGGCCCCCGACTATGAAAGCAAAAACGCTCACAGCACAACTCAAAAAAGCCTCATCCCTCTCGGCGCAAACAGTGGCTGATCGACTCGTGGCATTGCGCGCAGAGCGCGGCTTTTCACAGGCTCGCTTGGCCGAACTGGCCGGTGTAGATCGCAAAACCATTAACAGAATCGAAAACGGCCACTTCTCGCCATCGCTCGACACCCTCACCCGCTTGAGTGTGGTGTTGAAGTGTCGCCTCGCAGACCTTGTCGAAGCCAAGCGCTCAAAGCGCTAGGTCATCGAGCCAGAGCGCTCACCAGTCGCTGACAGCTGTCGGCAACGTGCATGACATCAACTTCTTTGCTCACCCGAATGTTCACTGGCTGCTGAGCCACTGACGCAAACACATCAACGAGTTGCTCGCCATTCAATTCGCTTGGGGTTACGGCCTCGAGTGCCATCACCAACTTGTGGGCTTCAATCACCCGCGCTGCTGCTGCCCGCGGTGCACCGCCTGAATCCACCGATGCACCACTCACCACAGTGAGCAGATAATGGTGTTGACGCATGGTGGTGATGTGCGGTGTGCGAGCACCAATCACGCCACGGGCCGCAACCGTGCGAGCAAGCACAGGCCAGCGACGAGTGTTGGCCACCCCGACAACAACGGGTAAGCGATTCTCGATTCGGCCACTGTTAGCAGCGTGGATGCCTTCGGTCAACAAGTGCGACGCCACCATTGACGCAAAACGAGTGGTGTCGGCGCACCACAATGCGATGGTAAACGGGTCACTCATGCGACATGCCATGCATTGGGCTCACAACACCACAAACCATCAGATGTCAAGGTAGTTGATGGGTGTTCGCCAAGTGCCACATATGCCCCGAAGGCATTACTGTGAGCGTTATAACATCAGGCTGAAATGCCCTAGCGGCGGTCGGCTTTCAGGGTGCCATTCACGATTTGTTCACGCAGTTCGCGCTTCAAAAACTTGCCTGCTGCGTTTCGCGGCAACGGCTCGCTCATCAACACCACGTGAGCCGGAATCTTGAACGCAGCAATCTTGCCGTCGAGAAAGTTCCACAATTCGGTTGGCGTAATGCGTTGGCCCACTTTGGCATATAACGCCACGGCAACTTCTTCGCCGAGACGCTCGTGCGGCACGCCGAACACGGCTGCCTCGTGCACGGCGGGGTGCTCGTAAATGGCGTGCTCTACCTCGGCGCCATACACGTTTTCGCCTGCGCGCAGAATCATGTCTTTGGCGCGATCTTCGATGTAGACAAAACCCTCGTCATCCATGCGGCCGATGTCGCCCGAGCGCAACCAGCCATCAACGATGGTTTCGGCGGTGGCCTCAGGCTTGTTCCAGTAGCCGCGAATGAGCATCGGGCCAAACATCCAGATTTCACCCGTCTTACCCGCCGGAAGTGCTACCAAGTTGTCGTCGCGAATCTCTACCAACATTGGCGGCGCACAACGGCCCGTGCTGGTGGGGTGCGACACATAGTCGTGACCACGGTTGCCGGGGCCAAACGCATTGGTTTCGGTCATGCCATAGCCGAGTTGCGGCCCGCCTTTTTTGAAACTGTCAGCCACCTTGTGCACCAACGTGGCTGGTGCGGGTGCGCCACCACCACCCACCGAACGCAGCGACGACGTGTCGAACTTGGCAAAGTCGGGGTGGTTGACGAGGTCCCAGCTTTGGGTGGGCACTCCGATGAAGTTGGTGATCTGTTCGCGCTCGATGATTTCGAGTGCCTTGCCGGCATCCCACTTATACATAATCACCAATTTGAGGCCCGCCACAAAACAACTCATCAACACTGCAACACAACCCGTTAC
>JANQZQ010000086.1 GCA_030728545.1 Ilumatobacteraceae bacterium | reverse complement strand
GTTTTTCAACTGACACCAGAGACTGAAGCGCCGGCCGAGATGAACTTTTATTTCCCCGATTTGCGGGCGCTCTGTATGGCTGAGAATTGCTCACACACCATGCACAATCTGGTGCCGATTCGCGGTGCGCTAGTGCGCAACGCGTTGAACTGGTCAAAGTACATCAACGAAAGTTTGCTGCTGTTTGGCAGCGATGCCGAAGTGCTGTTTGCTTCGCACAACTGGCCGCGGTGGGGTGGGGCAGACCTGCGCGAGTTTTTGGTGTTGCAGCGTGATCTCTATAAATGGATGCACGACCAAACCATGCGCCATGCCAATTTGGGCCTTACCCCTTTGGAGATTGCCGAAACACTCGAGTTGCCTGAAGAGTTTTTGGCCCACGAGCACACTCGTGGTTTTTATGGCGACCTTGTGCACAATGCCAAGGCGGTGTATCAGCGTTATCTGAGTTGGTATGACGGCAACCCAGCAAACCTGCACAAGTTGCCACCAGTAGAAGTGGGCCAGCGTTATGTGGCGCTAGCCGGTGGCGCCGATGTACTCCTTGCGCATGCGCAAGAAGCGTTTGATCGTGGCGACTACCGCTGGGTAGCGGAAGTGGTGAATCACTTGGTGTTCGCCGACCCAACCAACGAGGCCGCTCGCCACCTGCAGGCCAACGCCCTCGAGCAGATGGCATATCAAGCAGAGTCGTCGACGTTTCGCAATGCCTACTTGATGGGTGCTCAAGAGCTTCGACAAGGCCCGCCAACAAACCGCAACCCCAACGTGCGGGCACGCGGGCTGATACGAGAAATGACGATCGAGCAGGTGTTCGATGCTTTGGCCGTGCGAACGATGTCTGAACAACTTGGCGGTGTGTCGTTGGCCATCAATTGGGTGTTTACCGATTTACGTGGCACAGCAGATGAACGCTGGACACTCGGGGTGTCAAACCGCACCATCTATTCCACCCGAGGTCGACACGCAAGTGGTGCAAGTGCAACCGTGACCATGTCACGATCGACGTTGCTAGATGTAGTTGGTCAGGAAACCACGTTCGTTGACGCAATGTCGGGCGGGCTCGCAACAATCGAAGGTGATGCAGGTGCGCTCATCACCGTATTCGGCAACTTAGACGAGTTCTCGATGGGTTTCGCCATCGTCGAGCCCTAATCAAGGTCGAATCGAATAAAACGCATTAACTGAGTGTTCCACATTCAAGCGTTCAAATTGGGTGAATCCGGCGGAGCGAGCCATGGTTTCGGCGGTCATCTCCGACAGCCCCAGCGTGCCGAGCCCGGCCCCGTCAGGGGTTGACAGTGACGACGACATACACGACAAAACACTGACGCCGTACATCAGTGAAGCCATTGGGTTTTTCTCGGCGTTCATCGCAAAGCCGTCGTGCGCCTTGATGTCCACCAAGAGCCACACGCCATCGTTGCGCAGTGCGGCCCGAATCGCCTTCATCACCACAAGCGGATGCGTCATGTCGTGGATGCAATCAAAGGTGCACACAAAGTTGACGCTGTTATCAGTGGGGAGTGGCTCGACCTGCGGGTCGGCGAATCGTGCGTTGGTGAGGCCAGAGGCACCGAGACGCTCGTTGGCACGGGCCAAGGCGTATTGCGAAATGTCGTAGCCCACGAAGGTGCTGTTGGGAAACTCAGCGGCCATGCGCAACACCGCCCCACCAGCACCCGAGCCGACATCAGCAACCGTGGCGCCAGCACGCAGCGTGTCGATTACACCAACTGCGGGCAGCACGAGCGGGATGAGGTTGGCATTGTTCCACGGCTCGAAACTTCGTTCAATACCGATGGCGCCGTCGGGGCCGTGACTGTCGTAGTTGTGCCCGATGCCCGTGCGAAATGATTCAGGCATGCGCTTGAGCGATTCCATAGTTTGCGGCAGGCGATGAAACATGCCCATGCCGAACGCTGGGTGCGACTCGTCGGCCAGCACGGCTATTTGCTCGGGTGAAAGAAAAAACGTGTCGTCGTCAAGTTGGGCCGGTTGTGAACGCAACGACGAAAAACTTATGAGCTTGGCTGCTGCTTGGTTGTAGGCCCATTCGCGCACCCAGCGCTCGCGTAACCCCGTTGCGGCGGCGAGTTGCGTGGTGGTGAGTGGCTGCGGTGCTGCGGCTAGGGCGCGATACAAGCCCAGGTGGTCGCCCAAGTGCACCATGCCCGAGGTGACTGCACCTTCCAATTTGGTGAAAAGCAGGAAAGAAAAGAACTTGAGCTTGTCGGGGTCGATGCTCATATCGCAAAACTAGGCGATGGTTTGGCTGCGCGTTTCATCGCGGTGCTTGCGGAGATATGGGATGAATGGTGTGCCGCCCGTGCCCACCGCCGACGGGTTACCAGGGGTGTTTTGCGCCTGAGAAAATATATATGTGCTGGCGTACTGCAAGTGCATAGCACGAAAATCGGCAACGAGGTTGACAGATTGGTTGAACAACTCGGTGGTGCTTGATCGCCCAGCCGACTTGACGAAAGCACGAATACTCGGACCAGCCTCCACCGCTTCGATGAACCGAACATGATCAGGTGGCATGTAGGTGCGCATTTCCATGAGGTACTCGCGAAGTTCGTCGCGCTCGTGTTCAATGCCGAGCGCACCGTCAAGCGCAGGCACGATGGCGCTTTGTGCACCAGTCTCGCCGCGATACGACATGCCCTTGCCACCGAGTTCGCTGACGCCTTCGTAAACCACGCCGTTGGGGAGTGCAGGATTGTTCTTCCACCCAAAAATGTACGGTCGCACCCGGTGGAAATACACGTATGGGTCGCACTTCTCGGGCATGCGAGCAAGCACGTCGTACATGGCTTGGATTCCGTCGCGAAGATCACGGAGTGCTGTGTCGAGCTTGTCAGCGTCGTTTGCAGCTACTGCATGTTGAGCGTCTTCAATTGCCTGCAGTGCACCCCCAGCCTTCTTTTCGATGTCGATGTGAATAAGAATGAACCACTCTTCGTCTTGGCCACCAAGAAAGCACTGCAGGAGTGCGATATTTCCGCACTCAATGGGGCCTTTGGGATCGAGACGGCGCCAGTTGTCGATGGAATAACTGGAGTAGCTCAGAATTGGTGGACGTCCCACTAGTTGGCCTACGGCGTACCACGGTTTGGCAAGTACGCCAGGAAGCGTGTCTGCGGCAGCGGTGTCACACCACTGATACGCCTGACCGATGTAGCTGAGAGCCAACATCGCCCGACGAACCTCACCACTGCTAGAAAGCGCTTGCACAGCGAACGGTGGCATGGCTTTTACGCGCTCGCGAAACCCCGAACCCATGAGATACTTCGGCAGGTTGTTGGCCAGATCATCCCACTGCGCATTTTCTTCGCCGAGGTGTTTGACGGGATCCACCGTCTGCATGTAACCGAATTCCTTAGTGATGCCGTAATCGGCGATTCGTACAGGTGTGCTGATAACTGCGATACCCCTCTCCGATGTCTGATGGTAGTTCAGTGGCGACACACCGCGCCTGGGCGAAAAGAGCGCTACGACGAAAAAAACTTGAGCCTGTCGGGGTTACTGCTCACTTCGGCAGTTGTCGACTATTCGGTGATGGTGCGGCGCGGTGTCCACACGAAGTAGTTCCACACCCAGTCGG
>JANQZQ010000085.1 GCA_030728545.1 Ilumatobacteraceae bacterium | reverse complement strand
ACGACAACGAGATGTCGAAGTATCGAGGCAAAGACATTGCCATGGTGTTTCAAGACCCGCTCTCGGCGCTCAACCCCGTGCACACCATCGGCCGGCAAATTGCCGAGGCAATTCATATTCATAGTGACGTTTCTAAGGAAGCTGCACTTGCTCGAGCAGTCGAACTGCTCGAGATTGTCGGCATTCCGCGACCAGCCGAACGCGCACAGTCGTACCCGCACGAGTTTTCTGGTGGCATGCGTCAGCGAGTCATGATCGCGCTGGCGATTGCCAACCAACCCAAGGTGATCTTGGCCGACGAGCCAACGACTGCGCTTGATGTAACCGTGCAAGCGCAAATTCTGGATGTGCTCAAAACTGCGCGCGACATGACGGGTGCTGCCGTAGTGCTCGTAACACACGACCTCGGCGTGGTAGCCGGTCTGGCCGACCGAGTTGCCATTATGTATGCGGGCAAGGTTGTCGAGCTCGGCAATGTTGACGATGTGTATGAAGCGCCAGCGATGCCGTACACCATTGGTCTGCTGCGTTCGATTCCGCGTGTCGATGCAGTTGGCTCGAGTCGACTTACGTCAATTGATGGAGTACCTCCATCGCCAGTTGCGCTGCCGGCTGGCTGCGCGTTTGCACCGCGTTGCCCGGCGGCCGCACCGCAGTGTGATGAAAAAATTCCCGACCTCGTGTCGCTGTCGGCCACCCGCATGATTGCCTGCACGCGACATAGCGAGATTGCTGGGTTGCAGTCATCAGGCAAGTTGTTTGTTGAGGGCCCTCAGCATGTGGCCTTGCAGTCACTGGGCCAATCCGTCGCGCTCGAAGTACGTGGGCTGAAAAAGACCTTCCCGCTCATGAAGGGTTCGGTGTTGCGGCGACGTGTCGGTTCGGTGTTTGCGGTGGACGGCGTTGATCTCACACTGCGCGAAGGTCGCAGTTTGGCCTTGGTCGGTGAGTCGGGTTGCGGAAAGACCACCACGCTGCTCGAAATCCTCAACATGGTGGCGCCAGAGACCGGCACCATCACCGTGTTAGGTCGCAATGTGGCCGAACTCTCCAAAAAACAACGGCTAGAGACGCGTACAGATCTGCAAAGTGTCTTCCAAGATCCGTTTGCCTCACTCGACCCGCGTCTGCCAGTTGGCGATGCAATCGCTGAGCCGCTCGACAACTTCGGCATGCCCAAGGCCGAGCAAAACCAGCGCGTGATGGAGTTGCTCGAGCTCGTCGGCCTGCAGCGCGACCACGCCAGCAGGTATCCCGCAGAGTTTTCCGGCGGTCAGCGCCAGCGCATCGCGATTGCCCGAGCACTTGCCCTCAACCCAAAGGTGTTGGCACTTGACGAACCCGTGTCAGCGCTCGACGTAAGCGTGCGCGCGGGCGTTTTGAACCTGTTGGCAGAGTTGCAAGAAAAATTGAAACTGTCGTATTTGTTTGTTTCACACGACCTCGCCGTGGTGCAGCATGTGGCCGATGACGTCGCGGTCATGTACTTGGGCGGCATCGTGGAGTCGGGCCCGGTCGACGAGGTGTTCGCGCGGCCGCAACACCCATACACGCAGGCGTTGCTCTCGGCTGTGCCGACTCCAGACCCAGCGGTCGAGCGAGTGCGCAAGCGCATCATCTTGCAAGGCGAATTGCCTAGCCCAGCCAACCCGCCAAGTGGGTGTCGATTCCACACGCGCTGTCAGATTCGCGCAACATTGCCCGCCGATGTGGCAGCAAGGTGCGTGAGTAATCGCCCCGAGTTGGTGTCGCGTAACACCAGCCGCGTGGCGTGTCACGCACCATTGAACTGACCTACGCTCGCGTGGGTGAGTAACACCGCCAGCCCAACCCCAAACGGCTGGGACGTGGTCGATGGCGCGCTCCACCGTCGCCTGACTTTTGCCGATTTTGCCGCAGCCTTTGCATTCATGACTCGGGTCGCTGAGATTGCTGAAGAACATGACCATCACCCCGATTGGTCGAACAGCTGGAATGTGGTCGAGATTTCACTGCGATCACACGACGCAGGCGGTGTTATTACAGAGCGCGACGCCCGACTCGCTCAACGCATCAACGAAGTGCTCTCATAGAGAGCGCGCCAAGCGCCAACTTATGACCTCTACAACTACGCGCGGCGTCTTCGCCAGCACCGAGAAGTTTCCTGGGCGTTGGATTCTGGTCGCGTCATTCACATTGCTTACGTTTTCTTCTGGTGTTGGCTTCTATGGGTTAGCGGTGTATTTGCAGGCGTTCAGTCGCGAGTTGGGCTGGTCGGTGTCGTCAATTTCGCTTGCCACCACGTTCTTTTTTCTTGTTGGTGGTGTTTCGGGTTTGTCGATCGCCAAGTTCATCGCCAAACGCGATGTGCGAATCATGATCGTGGCTGGCGCAGTTGTTGCCACGGGTTCATTGTTTTCTATGCGATTCGTCAACGAGCGCTGGCAACTGTTTTTGGTGTACGGCACCTTTGCTCTGGGCTGGTCGGCATCGGGGGTGGGCCCCGTGACCACGGTGGTAACCCGTTGGTTTCACGCCAAGCGGGCAAGTGCCATCGCAATCGCCACCACCGGCCTTTCTGCTGGCGGAATTTTCGTCGCACCGTTCATCAAATGGATTCTCGACGAGCAAGGCATTCGTGATGGCTCGGCGTGGCTTGCCCTCATTTGGTTCGTTGGCACCGTGCCCATCACCATGCTGTTCATGCGGCCCTTCCCGCATGCCTACGGCTGGCGGCCCGACGGTGCACGGGTCGAGCCAGGCGAGCAACCCGTCGTAAAGGGCACGCCGCTGGCCGAAGCGGTTCGCACCAGGTTTTTCATTGCGGTCACGGTGGCATTCGTCTTTACATTCGGTGCACAAGTTGGTGGTGTGCAGCAACTTGTGAAGTTGATCGAAGAGCGCACCGATCGTGGCACGGCAACGTTCGCCACAGTCGTGCTTTCGCTGTTTGCCATCCTCGGACGTTTTGGTGGCAGTCGCATCATTGCAAAAACTGACATGACGCGATTTACCATCGGCATCACGGCTGTTCAGGGGTTTTCACTTATCTTCGTGGCGGTTTCCGACACCCGAGTGCCCTTGCTGATCAGTGTCGCCTGCTTTGGGTTGACAATTGGTGTCATCTTGATGATGCAGTCGTTGTTGTTTGCGCAGCGCTTCGGCGTGCTCGACTATCCACGCATCGTTGCTCGACATGGTTTGATTTCATTCACCGGAACCGCCGCAGGGCCAATTCTTTTAGGATGGCTATATGACAACGCCGGGGGCTATCGCGCGTCGTATCTGGCAGCAGGCGTTTGCTCGCTGATTGGCGTGATGTTTTTTTCGCTGGCTGGGCCAGCCACGACGGGGGAGCAATGAGCGACCTGCATCCCAATGTGGTGCGTGTGGTGGAGGCGGCTCGCGCGTTGGGCTTGGAAATCACCACGCGACGCTTTCCTGAAGGCACCAAAACCGCGCAAGATGCCGCCAATGCCATTGGGGTTTTGGTTGGGCAGATCGTGAAGAGCCTGGTGTTTGCTGTTGATGGCGAGATCGTGATGGCATACGTGAGTGGTGCGAATCAATTAGATGAAAAAAAGTTGGCAGCGGCCGCGGGTGGCGTGAAGTGTTCGCGTGTTGATGCTGATGCAGTACGAGAGGCAACAGGGTTTCCGATTGGTGGCGTGCCTCCCTTTGGTCACAGCACCCAACTGCGTGTGTTCGTTG
>JANQZQ010000084.1 GCA_030728545.1 Ilumatobacteraceae bacterium | reverse complement strand
CGATTCAAGAAGGTGGAATACAGCGCCACTACTGGTCGCATGCCATTCATCGCCAGACCGGCAGCAAAAGTTACGGCGTGTTGCTCGGCGATACCGACGTCAAAGAACCGATCGGGAAAATGTGATTCGAATGCAATCAACCCGGTTGGCCCGGGCATCGCGGCGGTAATGGCAACGATGCGCTGGTCGCTCTGGGCTTCTTTAACCAACGCGTCAGCAAATGCTTGGGTGTAGCCCGTCGGCACCGCTTTCGGTGGGCCGTTAACAGGGTCAAAGATCGGTGCGTCATGCAAGTGTTTTTCGTCGTCGTCTTCGGCTGGCGAATAGCCCCGACCTTTTTGAGTAATCACATGCACCACGATGGGCCCTTCTTCAGCCCGCATAGCAGCAGCGCTCAGCGCGTGTTCTAACTCGGCAAAGTTGTGGCCATCAACTGGGCCCACGTAACGCACGCCGAGTGCTTCAAAAAATGCAGTGGGCTGCAGATACTCGCGAATACCCGCTTTTACGGCTTCAAGCCCGCGCTCGGCTTGTGGGCCGACAACGGGCAAGTCGTGCAGCCATCGCTCTAAGCGTCGCTGGCGCCGCACATACACCGGGTTGAGTCGCACGTTGGTGAGCGCCCGCGACAAACGCCGTGTGAGGCGGTCGTGCGGTCGCGACATTTCACTTGTTTCATCCAGTGGATGCGGATGATGCACCAGGTTTGACACCGTTGGCGCATACGAGCGGCCGTTGTCGTTCAACACGATGATGACGCGACTCTTTGAATGGCCCAAGTTGTTGAGAGCTTCGTAAGCCATGCCCCCGGTGAGGGAGCCGTCACCGATTACGGCAACAACATGGCGCCTGTCAGCAGGCTGGCCTTTGTCGCGCGCCACTGCCATGCCGTGGGCATATGACAGCACCGTCGATGCGTGACTATTTTCGATGAAGTCGTGCACGCTTTCTTCACGGCTGGGGTATCCCGAAAGCCCGCCAGCTTGTCGCAATTGTGCAAATCCGCCGCGTCGACCTGTGACCAATTTGTGAATGTAGGCCTGGTGTCCGGTGTCCCACAAGATGGCGTCGCGTGGCGACTCGAACACGCGATGCAACGCCAGGGTGAGTTCGACCGCGCCCAGATTCGAACCCAAGTGCCCGCCGGTTTCGGAAACCGCTGCAACGATGAAGTCACGAATCTCACCTGCCAGCTCGTCTAACTGCGAGTGGCTCAGGGCACGCAGATCACTCGGTTGGCGGATATCAGCAAGCGCCATAGCAAGGTAGAACGCTAGCCCTCACGAGCGACTCGCTGCTGAGCGCGCGAGAGTGCCCCAGGCAGTGATTGATGCAGGTTTTGGTCACATGCGCTTGTCATCGCTACGGGGTAAATCGGTAGGCTCTCGCCATGTCAAACAACGAAAACCTGTTAGTTGCACCTGATGTGTTGTCACGAGTGTTGGCCCAGGGGCGTTCGACCGGCGCCGATTTTTCGGAGGTCTTCGTCGAAGACAAGCGCAGCACTTCGGCTGGGCTAGACGACGGAAAAATCGAGCAAGTATCCAGCGGTCGCGACCGCGGCGCAGGCATTCGAGTGGTCAAAGGTGACACCACGGGCTTTGCGCACACGAGCGACCTAAGCGAAAAAGGTTTGTTGGCTGCGGCCGAAGCGGCGGCTGCTGCCGCCTCGCGTGGCGGTGGCGGTGTGAACAGCGTGGCCCTCGGGGCTGTGGTGCGCCACCCGGTGAACACGATTGAAAAATGGCCCGACGAAGTAACCAAGCGCGAAAAAGTTGCGCTCTTGCAGCGGGTTGATGCAGCCGCTCGCGGGGTGCACAGGGCAATCGTGCAGGTTTCTGCCGGCTACGGCGACTCGCGCAAGCGAATTCTGATCGCCAATAGCGAAGGCGTGCTCGCTGCCGACGAACAGGTGCGCACGTTGTTGCGCGTCAGCGTGGTGGCCAGCGGTGACGGCGGTATGCAAACCGGTTTTCAGTCGCTCGGGCACACGATTGGCTTCGAAGTGTTTGACCAAAACGATGTCGAAGAACTCGCTCGTTCGGCTGCCCAACAAGCAGTCACCAAGTTGAGTGCGCGTCCGGCACCGTCGGGCTCACTGCCAGTCGTCATCAAACATGGTTCGGGCGGTGTGTTGTTTCACGAGGCGTGCGGCCACGGTTTAGAAGCTGACATCATCAGCAAGGGTGCGAGCGTGTACAAAGACAAAAAAGGTGAGCTCGTGGCATCCCCACTAGTGACTTTGATTGACGACGGCACGATGACCGCCGAGTGGGGCGCCATTGGCATCGACGACGAAGGCCACCCGTCGCAGCGCAACGTGCTCATTCAAGATGGTGTGCTCACCGACTACATGTGGGATTATCTGCGGGCCCGCAACGAAGGCCGCCGTCAGTCGGGCAATGGTCGCCGCCAGAGCTATCAGCACCTGCCGATGGTGCGGATGACCAACACGTTTGTGTTGAACGGCCCACACGACCCAGCGGCAATCGTGCGCGACACCAAAAACGGTGTGTACGTCGCCAAGTTGGGTGGCGGACAAGTCGACACTGCCAGTGGTGACTTCGTGTTCGGCATGACCGAGGCGTATCTCATCGAAAACGGTGAAATCACCGAACCGCTGCGCGACGGCAACCTGATTGGCAACGGCCCACAGGTGTTGCGCGACATCGATTTGCTCGGCAATGACTTTGCAATGGGTAACCCCGGCACCTGCGGCAAAGATGGCCAGGGCGTGCCAGTGGGTGACGGGCAGCCAACGCTGCGAGTAAAGAGCCTCACCATCGGTGGCACGGCAGCGTGACCATAGAAGTTCCTGAACTGCAAGCGATCGCTGATCGCATCGTCGGGCAAGCCAAGCCAGGTGAGCAGATCGAGGCCTATGTGGGCCGCGGTGGTGAAACATCGGTGCGCGTGTACGAAGGCGAACTCGAACACTTCGTTTCGGCGCAAAGCGATGGCGTGGGTATTCGGGTCATCAAAGATGGTCGCACTGGCACTGCATACGCCGGCGCGCTCGACGCCACTGCAATAGCCGAAGTGCTGGCCGAGGCCCGCGACAACGTGCAGTTCGGCACCCAAGACGAATTCGCCGGGCTCGCCACACCCGATGGTGTTGCTGTTGTGCCCCAAAAGTTTTGGGATGAAGAGCTGGCCAACTACGCAACCGAGGGCAAGGTGGATCTCACCAAAGATCTCGAGCGTCGAGCACTGGCAGCCGATTCGCGGGTGCGCACCGAGTCGGCCAACTATGACGACGGTTGGGATGAATCGGCATTTGCCACCACCACGGGCATTCGCGCCAGCGGTCGGTCGAATTCGTGTTACGTGTCGGTGGTGACGCTGGCCGATGACGGCGATGAAACGCAGACAGGGTTCGGGTTTTCAGTTGGCGATTCACCGAAAGATTTTGATCTCGACAAAGCAGCGCGCGAAGCCGCAGACCGCGCCACGCGCTTGCTCGGTGCCACCAAGCCGGCCACCAAACGCACCACGATTGTGCTCGACCCGTATGTGACTTCGCAGTTCATCAGCATTCTGTCGAGCGCCTTCAATGGCGAAAACGTGTCCAAGGGTCGCAGCATCTTTGCCGAGCGCCTCGGCGAAAAAGTGGCCGTGCCATTTTTTACGCTGGTGGATGACCCCACGAACAAGTTGGCTTACACCGCCACGGATATTGATGGCGAAGGTCTCGCCGCACGGCGCAACGTGTTGATCAAAGACGGTGTGCTGCAGATGTTTGTGCAGTCGTCGTACAGCGCCCGTCGCATGAAGACCACCAGCACGGGCAACGCCACCCGCGGCGGGTTCGCTGGTTCGCCAGGTGTCGGCTGTTTAGCCATGCAAGTTGCG
>JANQZQ010000083.1 GCA_030728545.1 Ilumatobacteraceae bacterium | reverse complement strand
GGCGGTGTTGAGGCTGATCCGACAAAGACGTCGGCTGGTGAAGTCGGCGAAGCCGCCAGCAAGAAAACCTTGGCGACGGAGTAGTCCAGCACCATGGCCGGCGGTCAAGAACGCATTCTTCGGAGTCGGATTCGATCCGTCCAGGCAACGAAGAAAATTACCCGCGCCATGGAACTCATTGCTGCGTCACGAATCGTCAAGGCACAGCAGCGTGTGCAGTCGGCAGTGCCGTACAGCGAGATGATTACGAACGTGGTCAAAGACCTCGTAGCTGGGGGTTCGAGCACCGAGTCGGCATTCTTGAAGCCACGTGATGTGGTCAAGACCACGTGTTACGTGGCAATCACTGCTGACCGCGGGCTGTGTGGCGGCTACAACGCTGGTGTGTTGCGAGCCACCGAAGGTGAAGTCAAAGCCGATGTGTTGGCCAACAAGACGTACGCCGTCGTGCCCGTGGGTCGCAAGAGCGAAAGTTATTTCAAGTTCCGCGGGTATTCGTTGATGCAGCCATTCGCTGGTTTTTCCGATGCACCGAAGTATGAAAACGCCAAGGCCATCGGTGAGTACGTCGTGGATTTGTTCTTGAAAAAAGAGGTCGATCGAGTGGAGTTGGTGTACACCCGCTTTGTCTCTGCAGGCACGCAAGAAGTGGTGCGTCGGCCACTTATCCCGCTTGAGCGCGAAGCGGTGGAGGGCGGCGACGGCAAACCCGAAGGTGGGGCGAGCGCCTATGAGTTCGAGCCGAGTGCCGAAGACATCCTGGGCTCGCTGTTGCCGCGCTACGTAGAAGCCCGTATCTATGCGGCGTTGCTCAATGCAGCCGCCAGTGAACACGCCTTTCGCCAGCGGGCCATGAAGGCCGCCACCGACAACGCCGAAGAACTCATTAAGGGCTTGTCACGCACCATGAACCGCGCGCGACAAGATTCGATCACCACCGAAATCATGGAAATCGTCGGCGGTGCCGAGGCCCTGAGCGGTGCCAACGACAAAGTAAGCGTGAAACTGTGACTACCAACGCACATCTCAATCAGATCTGAAAACATTCGAAAAAGGAGCAATCATGACAGCAACCATGCCATCAACGACGAACAAGACCACCGAAGGTCGCGTAGTCGCCATCGCGGGCCCAGTTATTGACGTTGAGTTTCCCCGTGGCCACCTACCCGAACTGAACCGAGCCCTTGAGTTCGTGGTCGACGTCGACGGCAAGCCAAACGTGATTTTGGCTGAAGTCGCCCAACAACTCGGGCACAGCCGAGTGCGCGCGGTGTGCATGAAGCCAACCGATGGTTTGCGACGCGGCACACCAGTGCGCGATACGGGGCGCGGCATCTGTGTGCCGGTCGGTGAAAAGACCCTGGGTCACGTGTGGAACGTTTGGGGCGAAGTGTTGGATGGCAATAACGACGATTTCAAAGATGTCGAGCGCTGGGATATCCATCGTCCGGCTCCGTCATTCGACTCGCTCGAACCCACGATGCGCATGTTCGAAACCGGCATCAAGGTCATCGACTTGCTTACGCCCTATTTGGCTGGTGGCAAGATCGGTCTCTTCGGTGGTGCAGGCGTAGGCAAGACCGTGCTCATCACCGAAATGATCAACCGTGTGGCATCCAAACACGGTGGTGTGTCGGTGTTTGCTGGCGTCGGTGAGCGCACTCGCGAAGGCACCGACCTGCGAATTGAAATGGCCGAGTCTGGCGTGTTTGAAAAAGCAGCCTTGGTATTCGGCCAGATGGACGAGCCACCAGGCGTGCGTCTGCGCGTGGCGCTGTCGGCACTCACGATGGCTGAGTACTTCCGCGATGTAAAGAACCAAGACGTGTTGTTGTTCGTCGACAACATCTTCCGCTTCGTGCAAGCCGGCTCTGAAGTGTCGACTCTGCTTGGTCGCATGCCGTCGGCAGTGGGTTACCAGCCCACCTTGGCCGACGAGATGGGCCAGTTGCAGGAGCGCATTACTTCTACCCGTGGCCGCTCGATTACTTCGCTGCAAGCGGTGTATGTGCCAGCCGATGACTACACCGACCCAGCACCATTCACCACGTTCACCTTCTTGGACGCAACAACCGAGTTGTCACGACAAATTGCATCGCTGGGTATTTACCCGGCGGTCGACCCGTTGGCGTCAACTTCCACAATTTTGTCACCCGAAGTGGTGGGCGAGCGTCACTACAACGTGGCTCGCCGCGTGCAAGAAATTTTGCAGCGCTACAAAGAACTCCAGGACATCATCGCAATTCTTGGGTTGGACGAATTGTCAGAAGAAGACCGCCAGACGGTGTCGCGTGCCCGCAAGGTACAGCGCTTCTTGTCGCAGCCGTTCTATGTGGCCGAAGTGTTCACCGGTGTCAAGGGCGAATATGTCCCAACTTCTGAAACTGTAGAAAGCTTTGAATCCATCGTGAAGGGCGACTTGGACGATGTGCCCGAGCAGGCGTTTTTGAACGTCGGCAGTGTCGAGCAGGTATTGGCCAAGGCGAAAACCTTGCAAGACTCTGCGGCGTAGGCTTTCAAGCAGATGGCAAGCGGGGCGACAATGAAAGTGGAAGTGGTGTCGCCTGAGCGCGTGCTGTTTTCAGGTGTCGCCACCCAACTCATCACACGTACCGAGAGTGGTGGCGAAATTGCCTTTCTGCCTGGCCACACTTCATTTCTTGGTGTGCTGACCGAAAACCACACCCGTATCTTTCTTGAAGATGGCAGGGTGCAAAGTGTCGCAGTGCACGGCGGCTTTGTCGAAGCATCTGGTGGTCATGTGACGTTGCTCTCTGACAATGCCGAGCTGGCCGAAGATATTGACGTTGCGCGTGCGCGTGCGGCCAAGGAGCGGGCCGAGCGCGCTCAAAACGAAGGTTCAACGGCAGCGGTAGAGGCTGACTTGCGTCGCGCGCATGCACGCCTCTCTGCAACCGGTGGACTTGACAATCATTAACTCTCTGTGAGTAATAGTTGTGAGTAAAGCACCGTTCACTCACGCCCTCGTCACGGGTGCTTCAAGTGGCATCGGTGCCTCGGTTGCTCACAAGTTGGGCAAAGCGGGAGTGGGCATGGTGTTGGTTGCTCGCCGCAAGGATCGCCTCGACGCGATTGCGGCCCTCTACCCAAATGTCGAAGTGCTTGTCGCTGATCTCACCACTGAGGCGGGTCTCGATGCAGTCATCGCTCGCTTGCGCAGCGATTCACTGACGCAAATTGATTTGGTGGTCAACAACGCGGGCTTTGGCACGTCGGGTGCGTTTGCCGACGCCGACCCACAGCGTTTGAGCAACGAGATTTCACTCAATGTCAACGCACTGACACGCATTTCGCACGAGGCGGTGCGATTAATGCGGCCCCGTGGCCGCGGATATGTGCTCAACGTCTCGAGCATTGCTTCGTTTCAGCCCGGCCCCGACTTGGCGGTCTACGCAGCAACAAAGGCGTTCGTCACCAGCCTCACCGAGGCGATGCACGAAGAACTTCGTGGTTCGGGCATACGAGTCACGGCGTTGTGCCCAGGGCTGACCCACACCGAATTCCAGAGCATTTCCAATACATCAGGGCTCGAGTCGAAGTTTCCAGATTTTGCGTGGATGTCGGCCGATGACGTGGCGCGCGATGGGCTGCGAGCAGTAGCCGAGGGTATAGCCATCTGCGTGCCGGGCTTGGTGAACAAATCGCTGGCGACCGTGTCGACGTTTACGCCACGCGGTCTGGCCCGTCGTATTGCGGGCTTGGCCACACGTCTGCGTTAGATCGTGATATAGATCGAGCCGCTGCGCTCGGTGGCTTTGTACTGCGTGAGCGACTGATCTGCGGGGCCCTTAATCACCGCACCAGTTGAGGCGTTGAACACCGAGCCGTGGGCGGGGCAAGCAAGTTGCCCAGAAGCGCCAGGCGAAACGGGTGCACCGGCATGCGTGCAGGTGCGGCTGAAGGCCACTACACCGGAAGCGGTGCGCG
>JANQZQ010000082.1 GCA_030728545.1 Ilumatobacteraceae bacterium | reverse complement strand
GGCTGGCTGTCTTTAGTTGCGAGCGGACTCCTGCCGCAGCTCCGCATACCGTGGCTTCACGACGGTGTTGATGATCTTGAGGCGTTCGTCAAAGTGGGCGAAGGCGCTCTTGACCGAGTTGACCGTGATCCACTGAAAGTCATCCAGCGTCCAGCCGAAGGCATCGGCACATTGGGTGAACTCGCGGGTCATTGAGGTGTTGCTCATCAGACGGTTGTCGGTGTTCAGCGTTACTCGAAAGCGCAGTCGGCGCAACATGCCAACGGGGTGTTCGGCAATCGACTTGCATACACCCGTGTTCACGTTGGATGTCGGGCATAACTCCAGCGGAATACGTCGGTCGAGCACATACTCGGCGAGTCGGCCAAGTTGTTCGTGGCCAGGCTCACCGGTGATGTCGTCAACGATGCGCACGCCGTGGCCGAGTCGCTCAGCCCCACAGAATTGCAATGCTTCCCAAATGGATGGCAACCCGAATGCTTCACCGGCATGAATAGTGGAGTGGAAGTTCTCCCGCTGCACCAACTGGAATGCGTCTAAATGTCGTGTGGGTGGATGCCCGGCCTCGGCGCCAGCGATGTCGAAACCCACCACGCCTTCGTCGCGAAACTTCACGGCAAGTTGGGCGATTTCTGAACTGCGTGCCGCAGTACGCATGGCACACAGGATGGTGTAGATAGTCAGGTTGGTGCCCGCAGCCCCACGGCGAAAACCTTCCAGCACGGCACGCACCACTTCGTCGAGTGTCAAACCGGCATCGGTGTTGAGTTCGGGTGCAAATCGCACCTCGGCATACACCACATTGTCGGCGGCCAAATCTTGCGCACACTCAAATGCCACGCGTTCAATCGCATCACGATGCTGCATGACCGCCACAGTGTGGGCGAACGTCTCGAGATACAGCACCAGATCGTTGCGCTTGGCGCCACGGTGAAACCACTTTTGTAGATCCACCACATCAGTCGTTGGCAGGCCGGTGTATTTGTATTCGCGCGCCAATTCAATGACCGACTCGGGTCGCAAGCCACCATCAAGATGGTCGTGCAGTAGGGCTTTCGGAGCGCGAGCCAAGAGATCGTGCAAGGTGCTCGCTGGTGTCGACATAACTGAATTCTACGGACAGATAATCGTCTATCGTCACTGCTGTGACGAACGAGGGGCGTATGGCTCAAGGAAGTGATGAACGAATTGCCGATCGTCTGGCGTCGCTCACCTTGCAAGAAAAGTGCCGTCTGCTCGGTGGGGCATCCACGTGGCGCACGCATGCGATACCACGTCTCAACATTCCGGAAATCAAAATGTCAGACGGCCCCAACGGCGTGCGCGGTGAGTCACTCGGTGCAACTCGCACACCAGGGCTGAGTATTCCAACATCCATCGTGGTGGGGGCCTCGTGGGATGTTGACCTGGCGCACCAACTTGGGTTGCTGCTCGGGCGTGAGGCGCGGCGCAAAGCAGTGCATGTGTTGCTTGCCCCAACCGTTAATTTGCATCGCACGCCAATCGGTGGGCGCACGTTTGAGTGTCTGAGTGAAGACCCCGAACTAACAGCACAACTCGCCGTGGCGATTGTGCGCGGTGTGCAATCGCAAGAAGTGGCGGTGACGGTGAAGCATTTTGCGGCCAACGACACCGAAGTGGATCGTATGACGGTTGATGCTCAAATGGATGAAACAACGTTGCGCGAGTTCTACTTACGGCCGTTTGAGGCAACGGTGATTGATGCGGGCGCGTGGGGTGTGATGAGCAGCTACAACAAACTGAACGGTGAGCACGCAGCCAACAACCGCGAGTTGCTGCACGAGATCTTGCGTGTCGACTGGGGGTTCAACGGCTTCGTGGTGTCTGACTGGTTCGGTTCGCATGACACTGTTGCCTCGGTGCGGGCGGGGCTCGATGTGCCGATGCCCGGCCCGACCACGATTTACGGCAAGAAACTGCTGCAAGCCGTCGAAGAGGGTCTAGTGGGCGAAGCAGAAATCAATGCTCGTGTCGAGGCAGTGCTGCGGCTCATCGAGCGCACACGAGCCGACGAACGCCCGGCGTCGTCAGCCGAGCACACGGTGGATGACCCGAGCGAACGAGCGCTTATTCGAAAGGCATCGGCGGCGGGCAGTGTTCTCGTGCGCAACGCATTGGTGAGCAATCAGTCGGCGCCCAACGGCTCACCCGCGTTGCCGATAACCCCAGGCAGTGTTCGGTCGATCGCAGTTGTGGGGCCAAATGCAAAGGTGACGCGCACGCAGGGTGGCGGGTCGTCGAGCCTGCAGGAAATTTCGACGAGCACGATTCTTGGTGGGTTACAGGCCCGTTATGGCGACGACGCCGTGAAATGGCGACGTGGCACGTCAATCGACAAACTTGCGCCAACCGTCGGTGCTGAACAACTGCGTACGCCAGACGGCAAACCTGGCTGGCGCGTGGACTATTTCGACCGTGATGATACGAGTTCGCCACCGGCCCGCACCGATACCACCGAGCGTTCGGCGCTCACGTTTTTTGGTGCAGCACCACCAGGTGTTGACCCGTTTGATTTCACGGTGGTGATCACAGGCGAATTTATCCCCGATGTTGACGGCACACATGATGTTTCGCTCGTGATCACTGGCATGGGTTCACTTACTGTGAACGATGAAGTTGTCGTTGACGACTCGCTCGGAGTGCTACCGCGTAGCCGTGAATATTTTGGTTTCGGCAGTGAAGAGCAACTGCATGGCATCCCCATGAAACAAGGCGTACCCGTGCGATTCGAGGCCCGCATGCGCACACGTGCTGGCTTTAGTGCGGTTCGCATAGGTGTGCGCGCCCCACAAGACCCAGATGAATTGAACGATGCTGTGCAACTTGCGGCGGATGCCGATGTTGCCATCGTGGTGGTGGGCACCAATGACGAATGGGAAACCGAGGGCCATGACCGTGACTCGATCACGTTGCCAGGTCGCCAAGACGAACTCGTGCGACGGGTTGCCGCAGTAAACCCACGAACCATCGTGGTGGTTAATGCAGGAGCACCAGTGGCGATGCCGTGGATCAACGATGTTCAAGCAGTACTCATCGGTTTCTTCGGCGGCATGGAAATGGGCAATGCCATCGCTGACGTGCTTGCTGGCGATGCGGACCCGGGCGGGCGCTTGCCCGTGGCGTACCCAAAGCACCTTGAAGATTCACCAGCAATGCGTGATTACGCGCCGGTGAATGGTGCCCAGCGATATACCGAAGGCGAGTGGTATGGCTGGCGTGGTCAGGCACGCAACATGGTCGAGCCACTCATTCCGTTTGGTCATGGGTTGAGTTACGGCGAGGCGACTTGGGGTGCCCCGCATGTATCGACGGATCGTTCTTGGCCGCGCTGCGAAGTTACCGTGCCCGTGAGTTGTGTGTCGGCACGTGCCGCCACGGTTGTTGTGCAGTGTTACGTGCGTCGTGCCGGTGACACCAACCCGCCGCGACTTGCGGCGTGGTGCAAGCGGGTGATTGAGCCGAGTTCAGTCGCAGACGTAGTGGTCAATGTGCCGTGGACGGCGTTTCGGCGCTGGAACCCAGCACGTCGTGCGTGGCGAGTAGAGGGTGGTGAGTGGGAAATTCTGATTGCGGCCTCAAGCGTGGATGTTCGCGCCAGTGTGATTATTGAAATCGACGAATCCGAATCGGGCCCTTCGCGCGGCTCGGATCAACCACCTTCCCGCCTTGGGTGATCTGCGCTTTTTCCTGGGCGACCAATCGTCGTGCGGCTTTTCGTGCGGGCTCCATCAACGACTGCCATGACTCGCCACCCACCGCCCGCGCTGCCTCTGATGGGCAGATGGATGCATCACGCGCCCGAGCATTGAGCAACTGCAGGATCGCATCTTCGAGCGCAGTATCGACGGCAGTGAGCCGCTGTTTGCGGCACGCGTCCGAGCAGTATTTGACTTCATTCCAGTTGCGTGCCCATTTGGCGCGCCACTGCATGGTGCGACCGCAACGCTCACACACTTT
>JANQZQ010000081.1 GCA_030728545.1 Ilumatobacteraceae bacterium | reverse complement strand
TGGCAAGACTCGTGCGACAAAGTAGCCGCACTCGCGCGCCCCGCTCCCCACGACTCATCAAACCACTTGACCCCACCAACTTTGCCCGCCGCATCCACAAGCTCAACATTTTGACCTCGGTCGAAGGAGAATCGCGGCCCACCTTCGAGCGGTACGGCAAGCCCGCGGCGCTCTTTCGGTTAGACCCCGATCATGAACCCACGCCGTTTCTGCTGCGGCTGGATGGCCTCGGCAAGAGCGACTCTTCCGAGTAGCGAAGCTGCCAATGCTGTTAGTCGACAGCGCTAATCAACATCGCTAGTCAACATCGCTAGTCGGCATCTTCGCCGTCTGCGTTCACGTATTCGGTGCCGCACTGTGGGCAATCGATGGCTGCATCGCCATAGAAAAACACCGGCAGGCCGCACACCGAACAGATGTCGCCTTCGTTGATGTGTTCTGCTGTCATGACCCCATCGTCGCAGACGGGTGTTACACAGCGAAAATGGCCACCAGCACAGTGGTAATCACCAGCCCTGGCAGCAGGTTGGCCAAACGAATTTTGGTGACCTGCAACAAGTTGAGACCGATTCCGATGACGGCGATGCCACCTGCAGCGAACAACTCGGTGCGCATGCGATCGTCGAGCACAGCGTCGAGCCCCGCACCCCCAAGCGTGAGGCTGCCTTGCACCACCAATACCGACAACGCACTGAACGCCACCCCGATGCCATACATGGCGGCGAACATGATGGAAACGAACCCGTCCAATGACCCTTTGATGATGTACAGCTGCGGGGTTTGACCACTGGCGTCTTCGATGGCCCCCAAGACGGTGAGCGGCCCGATGCAGTACAGCGCTGAAGCAGTCACGAACCCTTTGACAAATTTCCCCTCGCCACCATCGCTGCCTGCATCACGAGCAAAGCGGCGCTGCAAACGCTCGCCAAGGCGCTCGAGACGGCTCTCGATTGCCAGCAATTCACCGATCAGTGCACCCACCGCCATGCCCACCAGCGGAAACACCATGTTGCGTGTGTCAATGGCATCGCTGACACCCAACGCAATGGTCACCAGGCCAATTACCTGCAGCAGTGTTATGCGCATCTGCTCGGGAATGCGATCACCGATCAGCACGCCGAGGCCGCTGCCCAGCACCACGAGGCCGGCATTGATGAGCGTTCCCAGACCTCGCATCGTGCTCCGCAGGCTACGTGCGCGGTGGCTGGGCCGACGCACCCCGCGCCCACTCGGCTACGACGCTGGCCACTATGCCAGCCACGTGGTCGTCGTGGCCGCGCAGGTCGTGGCGGGCACCGTCTACCCAGCGCACGATGGGTGCCACTGGCACAACAGCCAGATGTTCACCCAACTCGACTGGGGTTGCAAACTCATCTCGTGTGCCGCTGACAAACAGCGATGGCACGCGCACCTGCGGCAGATGCGCAATACGCAACTTTGCAGGCTGCTTGGGCGGATGCAACGGATAACTGATACAGACCAAGCCGCCAACTTGTAGAGGCGCATCTGCTGGCTGAGATGCACCGTTATTGCGGTCATTGCGGTCATAGCCATCAAAGCCGGCAACTGCCATCGAGCACATGCGGCCACCCATCGAACGACCACCAATCACCAGCTGTGTTGGCGCGCACGACCAGGCCCGACACGCGTCGTCTACTGCTTCGCGCACCGCACGAATCAACACCGGTGCACGATCAGGAATCTTGCGACCGAGGCGCCGATAGGCAAAGTCAACGCGCATCACTGGCAGCGGTGCTAGCGCAGCCGCAATCGCGACGAGTGACGAGTGATCAGCGCTCGAACCAGCACCCGGAAACAGCACCACACCCTGAATGTCGGTCACCCGATCGCAGCAAGTAACACTCGCCGGGCTTCGCTCAGCTGTTCGATGCGCTGGCCGGCATTGTCGATGCTGCCGCCATGGTCGGGGTGAGCGCCACGCAGGCTTTCGCGGTAACGCCTTTGCACATCGCGCTTCGACGGGCTCACTGTGCCTGCTGGGAACCCCAACAGCTCGAGTGCCCACGCCCGAGGGTCGGTCATCGCCGTGATTGATGCCGTGGCTGTGCCAGCCAGATACGAAAGAAAGTTGGCATCAATCGGGCCGCGCCATCGCATCGCTTTGTGCACGACCGGGGTGAGTGCGTGTCGCGCCAAGACATCGAGTCGCTCGAGTGCGTACACCGCGCCAAGCACTTGCTGAAGCGGGCTGCCATTGGTTTCAAATTCATAACTCAGCTGCTCGCCGTCGCCAACCAATCGGTGACGACTGCGCGACAAACCTTGCCGATCAGTTTGGTAACGATGACGCAAGCGTGGCTGCAACACACGATCACCACGGTCCACTTGCAACACCAAGCGATGAACATCGGGCACCAGATCTTCATCCACTTCATGTAGATGCGCTGCCACGATGCCACCAAGCAGCAGGCCACCAAGACCTGGCGCCGGATCCACCGGCAACACCAAATGACCCAGCGAAAGCCTGCGCGTGGGCGAGTGGGTCCGCGAGTGGAATATCTCGACTTCAGCCAGCAGCTGCGGATTCGCTTCGTTCACTCGCCGAACGCTACTGAGCGCCCGCCGTCAGCGGTCAAACTCATCCAGCAGATCTTCAACTACGTCTGCGTCATCAACGCCCACCAGCAGCAGGTTGTCTTCCCAGCGGTGCCCGATGCCGCGCTCGACTAACACCGCGGCAAACTCCATGCGGTCGGCCGAGGTCCACTCGTTGAGTTCGAACTCTTCCAGTTCACCCGCCAGTGACGTCGGTGCCCCAGCAGGCCCATCAGCGTCTTCAACATCATCCAGAATGTCGTCAACGACCGATTCGCGATCCGCTGGCACGAGCAATTCGTTGCCGTCCCAATCGTGACGAATATCAGCGTCGGCAAGTAGTTCGACTAATTCCACACGCTCCTCAAGCGACCAGTCAGCCAAGTCGTAGCGCACAGTCAGCGACTCGGGGTTGCGTGGGTCCCACTCGCTCATGCGCCGAACGCTAGTGCGTGGCGAATGGGCTAATTTGGGTCTCATGGTTCTTTCCGAAAAGCCCGATCGCAACTTGGCGATGGAACTCGTACGTGTCACCGAGTCGGCGGCCCTTGCGGCTTCTAAATGGGTGGGCCGCGGCGACAAGAACGCCGCCGATGGTGCTGCTGTGGATGCGATGCGCAACCTGTTGGAAACCGTCAACATGGATGGCATCGTCGTGATCGGCGAGGGAGAAAAAGACGAAGCCCCCATGTTGTTCAACGGTGAAAAGGTCGGCAATGGCAGCAAACCAGTAACCGACGTGGCCGTCGACCCAATTGACGGCACCACCCTCACTTCACTTGGCCGCGGCAACGCGCTCAGCGTGATTGCAGTGTCTGAGCGCGGCTCAATGTTCAACCCAGGGCCGTTCGTCTACATGAACAAGATTGCCGTCGGCCCTGATGCCCGCGGAGCAATCGACATCACCAAATCGGTTCGCCACAACCTGGATTCCATCGCGCGTGCCAAACACAAAACACTCAACGAGCTGACCATCGTGGTGCTTGACCGCCCCCGTCACGACGACCTCGTCGGTGAAATTCGCGCTGCTGGGTGTCGCATCAAAATGATTACCGACGGTGACATCTTCGGTGCAATTGCTGCCGCTTGGCCGCAAACTGGTATTGACGCTTTGATGGGTATCGGCGGCACACCCGAGGGTGTTACTTCGGCAGCAGCGCTCAAGGCGCTCGGGGGCGAGATTCAAGGTTTGCTGTGGGCACGCGGTGACGAAGACAAGGCACTGGCAAAGAAATCAGGCATCGAGATGAACCGCGTGCTAACCACCGACGATCTCGTGCACTGCGAGGATGCCTTCTTTGCGGCAACTGGCGTGACCGATGGGGACCTCCTGCGTGGGGTGCGCTACGACGCCTACGGCGCAACGTCACAGAGTTTGGTGATGCGAGTGCGCAGTGGCACGGTTCGCTTAATCGACACTCGGCACCGTGCTGATC
>JANQZQ010000080.1:15354-21957 GCA_030728545.1 Ilumatobacteraceae bacterium | reverse complement strand
CTCACCTGCTTTCGACAGTATGAATTTGCAGGCATTTTGCGGGGCACCAAACACGAGCCACAAGCCCAACTACTCATCGACTTTTTGGTTTCGCGCCAGTTTCAAGAAGATTTGCCGCTCACTCAGTTTGTGTGGCCAATCAACAACACGGCCAGCGTGCCCAAAGAGTTTCTCGACTATGCACTGCGGCCCGACAACCCACTAATCATTGACCCAGCCGTCATTGCCGAACGGCGGGCCGAATGGCTCGAGCAATTCAGCGACATCATGCTGCGATGAGCGAGTCTTTGTCCATGGGCGAGCCCTTGTCCATGAGCAAGCCTTTGTCCAGGGGCGAGCCCGTGTCCATAAGCGAGCCTGTCTGGCACCCTGCCCCAGCACGCGTGGCACTGGTCGTGGTGTCGTTGTGGCTCGGGGTGTTTCTGGTCGCGCCAGTGCTCACCATGGTTGGCGGGTTCGTGGCGCCGTCAGATATCTCACGCGTTCTCGCCTTGCCATCAACCTGGCGTCTGGTGTGGTTTTCGCTGTGGCAATCTGCAATCAGTGTTGCCGTCACACTCATAGTTGCTGCGCCGGTTACCTGGCTCATCGGCCTGCATCGCTTTCGCGGTCGACGCATCCTGCGGGCCACTACCACTGTGGGCTTTTTGCTGCCATCGGTCGTAGTAGCCACGGCATTTCTCGCCATATTGCCGCGCTCGTTGCACTACACGATGTTTGCAGTGGTGATTGCCCACGCATATTTCAACATTGCAGTTGTGGTTCGCGTGGTTGGTGCGCGCCTCGAATTACTTGATATCCAACTCATCAACGCTGCTCGCACACTTGGTGCCCCGCCCATCACTGTCTGGCGCACCATTGTCTGGCCGCTCATTCGAGGGGCTGTGGCTGCGGCTGCTGCAGTGATTTTTTTGTACTGCTTCACTTCGTTCGCAGTGGTGCGAGTGCTCGGTGGCCCCCGCCGCAGCACGTTGGAAAGTGACATCGCCCTGCGTGCATTCGGCATCGGCGACATACCGGCAGCAACCGTGCTCGCTCTCGTGCAACTCGTCATCGTGGTCAGTGTGATTGGTGTGATTCGTCAACTCAGCGGTCGCGAGCAGGGGCTTTCACGTCTTGCGGCGTTGCCACCCACGGCTGTTGCCCATCGCCAACGACTCTTTGCATGTTGTGTGGCAATCGCAACTGCAACATTCGTGCTGCTACCAATTGCTGCATTGCTGTGGCGATCTGTGCAGGTGGGCGACACATTGTCGCTGGCGGCCTGGCGCACGATGTACGACTCGTCTCTCGCTGCGTCACTATGGGCTTCGGCGCGCACCGCACTGTTGGCGGGTGTGTTGGGTGTGGCACTGGCAGTACTCACCACTTTGGCCGTCGTGCGGTTGGGCGCAATTGGACGCCTCATTGACATGTTCTCGATCGTGGCCCTCGCCGTGTCACCGGTGACGTTGGGTCTTGGTCTCATGCTCACTTTCGACATCGGTTGGTTTGACTGGCGAGCAAAATGGTGGTTCGTGGCACTAGCCCACACCTTGGTGGCGTTTCCGCTGGCAGTTCGGGTGTTGGTGCCAGCGTGGCGCACCACACCGATTGGGATGCATCAAGCAGCTGCCGTGCTCGGTGCCGGAGAATTGCGCCGCCTCGTTGACATCGACTTACGCCGCATGCGCCCGGCGATCGTGGCGTCACTCGGCTTGATCATTGCGGTGTCACTTGGCGAGTTTGGTGCAGCGTCGCTCATGTCGCGGGCAGGTGGCGAAACGATGCCGGTCGTGATTGCGCGTTTGCTCTCGCGCACTGGCGACTTGGTGCGGGCGCAGGCTTTTGTGCTGGCGTCGCTACTCGTGGTGGTGTGTATCGCTGCGCTCGTGTTGGTGGAATCTGCCCTCGGGAGGTCTGACCGTGTTGCACGTCGCTGATCTCGTGGTGGTGCGTGATGGGCACCGAGTGCTCGATGGCGTTTCGCTGGTGGTGCAGCCTGGTGAACGCGTTGCCGTGCATGGCCCAAGCGGTTGCGGCAAAACCACCTTGCTGCATGCCATCGCAGGTCTGGTGCACATTGACGCTGGGTCAATCAGCCTCAATCACCACGATGTGACCCACACCCGAGCCCACCAACGTGGCGTGGGGTTGGTGTTTCAAGACGATCAACTCTTTGCCCATCTCGACGTAGCCGACAACGTGTCGTATGCGCTGCGTGTGCGTGGTGTTGCAAAACGCGAGCGCTTCAGCGTTGCCCAAGAATGGCTCGAGCGTGTGGGGCTCAGCGGCTTTCAACATCGTCGCACGGCGAGCTTGTCGGGGGGTGAAGCCAAGCGTGTTGCGCTTGCCCGCACATTGGCTGGTGGGCCAAACATCGTGCTGCTCGACGAGCCACTCAACGGCCTTGACGATGAGCTGCACGACCAGTTGCTGGGCGATGTGCGCAGCCTTTTTGAGCAACTCGGCACCACGGTGGTGCATGTAACCCACGACCGTGCCGAAGGTGCTGCGTTGTGCCATCGCTCTATCGAGTTTGCGACGTTGTCCGCATAGGTGATTGCCCGCCAGACTTGAAGGCAATGTCATCAGCCTTCACGATTCGACACATCACCGTGGCCGATGCCCTGCCCGTGCGGCTCGACGTATTGCGACGGGGCACACCATCGCAAGATGCCACATACGACGGTGACGACGAGCCGCAGACCGCCCACATCGGTGCTGCAATCGGCAACCGCGTGGTGGCCACTTCAACCTGGTTGATACGGCCATGGCAATACGACACCACCGCGATGGCTATACAACTACGCGGCATGGCCGTGCTCGACGAGATGCAGAACTCGGGCGTCGGGCACGCACTCATCGATGCCGGCATGGCCCACGCTCACAGCGTTGGTGCCCGCTACGTGTGGGCCAAAGCCCGTGATTCAGCGTTGTATTTTTACGAGCGTTGCGGGTTCCACATCGTTGACGAGCGATTTATCGAACCCGTTTCGGGAATGCCGCATCACTTGGTGTCGCGGGAGACCGTTACGACGTAAAAGTCACTTTGGTGGTGTACAGCGCTGCAGTGCCGTCAGCCAAGACTGCGTCAAATTCCAGCGTCCACTCACCTGGTGTCGGCACGGCAAGTTCGTAGTGAAAGTGGTTCGTGCCACTCTTTTCAAACCACAACACCAATGTCGACAGCGCCGCATCCGGCGGTATCAAGTTGCCGGTTACCGACACCACTTGCTGCAACTTGCCACCAGGCGGGGCGAATTCCATGTGCACGAGTACATCGCCAACTTTGGCAGGTGCCACCGTTACATCTGCAATCACATTTTCTGCCACCAGCGAAGCATTGAATGCATCTTTGCCACCATGATCGTGCACGCCCTGCTTGGGGCCATTTGATTCACCGCCACAGGCAGCAATCATCAACATCGCTACGACAAGCGATGCCGCCATTCGTTGAGTGCGCATCAATAGGCCTGTGGGGCGGGCACCCCGGCAACGGTGATGCGGTTGTAAAACCATGCCAAACGATCATTTGGTGCGAGTTTTTGAATCACTTCGGGCAGCGTAGTAAGCCCCATCGGCTTGCGTGCCTTCCACGACATCGCTTGTCGATCTAGGTCGTAGCGAACAAACAATGGTGTCCAATCATGGTGGGTAAAACCAATGTTCAAGTCGGCATGATGCACCTCAACTTCACACCAACGCATCAGCACCAGATCCGAAATGCGCACGCGCGGCGCACCATCGGAGTGGGACTTGATGCCATAGCCATCCCAGGTGGTGGCTGACGCCCCCGCCCACGCGGCTTCGAGTGTGTAGATCGACACCCGTGTATCGGCGACGAGCTCTGTGGCGGTGCGACTTGCACCGGCTTCAATTTCCGCAACCCGACCCTCCATGCCACCCGGATACTGCGGCGCCTCTTGCCCCCTGGTCGCGGCTTCGAACATGCGCGCATGACTATCGGCGTTGCGCGCCAAGTGGTTCAACACATGACCCCGCGACCAACCGGGCAGCACTGAATCTGCTCGAGCGTCGGTATCACTCAACTCGGCGAGGCTTGCCAGCAAGCGTTGGTGTGCTGCTGCACAACCAGCAACCTGGGCATCTAATGCTCGTGCTGCTACTTCGTCCAAGATGTTTAAATCTCTCCGTGGCTGCGCTGTGGCACGACCACCACCGTACCGTCTTGTTCGTGAATGACGCGAGCAGAAACGCCGTAGAACTCAGCCAGCGTTTCACTTCGCAACACTTCGCGAGCACTACCGCGTGCAACGCCGACCCCTTGATGTAGCAAGAGCAGTCGATCGCTATACAAACCCGCCAATGTGAGATCGTGCATCGCCGATACCACGATGAGGTTCTTGGCCCGCCGCAGTCGATCGACGAGTTCCAACGCATGTTGTTGGTGGCCAAGGTCAAGCGCACTAGTGGGCTCGTCAAGCAGCAGCACCGGCGCCTCTTGGGCGAGTGCCCGCGCAATCACAACGCGTTGACGCTCACCACCCGACAACGTGCCAAGCATCCGCCGGGCATACACCGCCAATGACAGTTCCGTGATGAGTCCGGCGACGACATCGCGGTCATGCGCCGACTCGCGCCCGAATGTAGAGATATACGGGTTGCGCCCAAGCATGACGTAGTCGGTTACCGACATGTCATCGGGCAATACCGGATCTTGCGGCACAAAAGCCACTTGCCTAGCCAATTCGCGGGCGCTCAAGCCACATATTTCGCTGCCGTCAAGTTGCACGCTGCCCGAAAAATCAACAATCCCCGCCAATGCACGCAGTAGCGAAGACTTGCCGGCACCATTTGGGCCAATCAAGCACAGCCACTCGCCTGCCGAGAGCGTTTCGTCGACACTGCTGACCACTGCACAGCCGCCGTATTCCACACGCACGCCACGCAGGGTGAGACCGTTCATTGGCGGGCCTCACGCACGCGCAACAGAAACAAAAAGAACGGTGCACCAAAAAAAGCCGTCACTACACCGATGGGTGTTTCAGATGGCGACGTAAGGATGCGGCCGGGTATGTCGGCGGCAATCAAAAACGCCGCGCCCGCAAACATGCTGAGCGGTAGCACGATGCGATTCGACGAGCCCATCAACAATCGCACCGCATGTGGCACGATGATGCCAACAAACCCAATCAGGCCACTCACCGCCACAGCGGCAGAGGTGCCGAGTGTTGCTGCCAGCACCACGATGATGCGAACTTGGCTCACATTCACACCAAGGGCTCGCGCTTCGTCGTCACCAACCCGCAACACGTCGATCACCCGTCGATACAGCAACAGAGTTACTGCACTCACCGCAATATATGGCAATACCAGTCGCACATCGCCCCACGTGGCGGACGTCAGACGACCAAGAATCCACGAATACACCTGCCGCACCACATCGTTGTTGCGTTGCAACACGAACGTTTGCACTGCAGTGGCTAGTGATGTGACGGCGACACCTGCCAACACAAGCGTGGTTGCCGAACGCGAACGCCCGAATGCTGTGCCAACTGTGTATGTGAGCGCCACCGCGACAACACCACCAATGAACGCCGCAATTGGCACCGGGTTAATCGGCCACGTTGCTGTTGCGTCGCGATTCACGGCGAATGCAATCGTTGCGCCAAGCCCGGCGCCCGCCGCCACACCCAACAAATACGGGTCGACCAATGGGTTACGAAACACACCCTGATAACTGGCACCAGCCAACGACAACATCGCCCCCACCAAGGCCGCCAGTGCCACACGTGGAGCACGAATCTGCCACACGATGTTCCACTGTGCATCGGTGACACCACTGTCAATAGACAACAGTGGAAGCCGATCGAGCAACACCAGCGGCACCCGCCACCATGTCGGCCCTGCCGGCCCGAGTGATAGCCCGACCACTGCGGCTAGCACCACTGCTAGCCCGCCCAGCAGCCACCACGTCACGCGACCGCCTCGCGGTGTGGCGAACATGCTGGGTGTGGCCATGGTGATTGCTCGTTGATTCGCCTAAGACTTTGCCAACAGCGAGGTGATTGCGTCGGCCACGGCACGCACCAAATCCACCAGACGTGGGCCCCATCGCGAAGCGATGTCATCATCGAGCGCCACAATCGAGCCCAGCGAAACTGCTTGCAACCCACCCCATCCATCACGAGCAGCTACGGTCTCGGCCGACTGCGCACAGCACTTGGTGTCAGCAAGGAAGATGATGTCGGGGTTCTTTTCGACGATGATTTCCGCCGACAATTGCGGGTAGTCGTTGCCTTCTTCCACACCGTCAGCAATATTGGCTAGGCCCATCAACGCCATCACACCACCGATAAAGGTGTTGGAGGTGACGGTGTATGGCGTGGGGTCGAGTTCGTAAAAATACGTGAGCGGTGGGTCAACCTTGGTCACACCATCCACGATTTCTGCAATGGCTGCTTGCATGGCCCCAGATACCTGCACCGCCTCGGCGAGTTGGCCGGTGAGCGCCCCAAGTTGTTCGATTTGCGCGTACGCCTCGTCCAAGTTGGCCACTGCACCAGCATTGAACACGGGTATTGACAGTGTCGTCAGTTGCTCGACCAAGTTGCCTGGGTCATAACTAATGATCACGAGGTCGGGGTTCAGTGCTGAAAT
>JANQZQ010000080.1:5593-15254 GCA_030728545.1 Ilumatobacteraceae bacterium | reverse complement strand
TCGTTAGGCGACCGGACTTACGACGCGCCGATAACTATCGGGAGTCGCATTACCGTTGCGGGACAGTGCCGGAATCTCACCGGACTTCGCTTACGAACATGCACTGCAACTATTGCTGCAGCACACCGACCATACCAGTTCAGCCAGCAACAAGCGAGGCGAATCGCGAAATGCCTTCGCGCAGGTCGTCGTCACCCAGCGCAAATGAAAAGCGGGCATACCCCGGCGCACCGAAGGCTTCGCCTGGCACGAATGCGACCTTTGCTTGGTCGAGCACGAGATCAGCCAATTGCATGGTGTTATGGGCGGTGATGCCACCAATATTGCGCTGTAATAAACCACCCACGTTGGGGAAGCAGTAAAACGCACCCTGTGGCTGCATGCAGGTAACGCCCGGTATCGCAGTCAACATCTGATGCATCTGCTCGCCACGCCGCGCAAAGGCTGCGCGCATGCGTGCGACATCATCTAAACCACCAGTGAGTGCGGCAAGGGCGGCGTATTGCGCCACGTTCGACACGTTGCTTGTGGTGTGGCTTTGAAAGTTGATCGCAGCCTTCATCACGTCAGGTGGCCCGATCATCCAACCCACGCGCCAGCCCGTCATGGCATAGGTTTTGGCGACACCGTTGACGATCACACAACGGTCGGCAATCTCGGGCACCAACGTGGGCATCGAATGAAACTCATGGCCGCCGTAGGTGAGGTGCTCGTAGATCTCGTCGGTTACCACCCACACGTCATTTTTTGCTGCCCATTGGCCGATGGCAATGGTTTCTGCACGGGAATACACCGAGCCGCTCGGGTTGTCGGGCGAAACAAAGAGCAACACCTTGGTGCGCGGTGTCTTGGCACGTTCTAGTTGCTCGACGGTGACTTTGAATTCAGTTTGTTCGGTGGTGTCGATCACTTTGGGCACACCGCCAGCCAGCGCAATGGCTTCGGGATACGTAGTCCAATACGGTGCTGGGCAAATCACTTCGTCGCCGGGGTCGCACAGTGCGGCGAACGCCACAAACACTGCGTACTTGCCACCGACCGTCACCAGCACCTGCGACGATGCGCACTCGAAGCCACTGTCACGCTTGGTTTTTGCAACAATCGCGTCGCGCAAGACCGGCAACCCAGCTGCTGGTGTGTAACGGTGCGCCTTCGGGTCACGCGCTGCCTTTACTGCCGCTTCAACGATGTGTTCGGGTGTGGCGAAATCGGGCTCACCGGCACCAAAGCCGATGACATGTTCACCTTTGGCCTGCAGTGCCTTTGCTTTTGCATCGACTGCCAACGTGGCAGATTCGGCGATGGCCGCCAGTCGAGCCGACACCCTTGACTTCTTGTTTACTGGTGTTGAACTTGACGACATCCCTGCCATGCTAAGACGGTGACGATGCAGCCCGCTACAGCAATAACAATTCCAGCCGAAATGTTGCCGAGTGACGGGCGCTTCGGGTGCGGCCCTTCCAAGGTGCGCGATGCGCAACTCGACGCACTTGCCGAGGCCGGCCGCCGACTCATGGGCACCTCGCACCGCCAGCCGCCCATCAAACAGCTGGTGGGCAGTGTTCGTGCCGGGATCCGCGAGTTGTTTTCGCTGCCCGATGGATGGGAAGTCGTTCTTGGCAATGGTGGCTCGACGGTGTTTTGGGACGTTGCCACCTTCGGCCTTGTCGAACAACGCAGCCAACACCTGGTGTTTGGCGAGTTCTCTCAGAAGTTTGCCGATGCCACCGCAGCAGCACCGCATCTTGGCCAGCCCATGGTGGTGAGCAGTGAGCCCGGCACTCACCCCGCAGCCATTGCTGCCGATGTCGACACCTACTGCCTCACTCATAACGAAACCTCAACTGGTGTCGCCATGCGGCTCACACGTCCTGCAGGTATCGGCGATGCACTGGTCATTGTTGATGCGACTTCTGCTGCGGGCGGTCTTGCCTGGTCGCCGAGCGAAGTTGACGTCTATTACTTTGCCCCCCAAAAATCGTTTGCCAGCGATGGTGGTTTGTGGATCGCCTGCTGTTCGCCGCGTGCCATTGCACGAATTGAAAAAATCAATTCCACTGGTCGCTGGACACCTGCGTCGCTGGATCTGAAAATCGCTCTCGACAACTCGCGTGCTGATCAGACCTACAACACCCCCGCTATCGCCACCATCTTTCTGCTCGACCAACAACTGCAGTGGATGCTGGCGCAGGGTGGCCTGTCGTGGTGTGCTGCACGCACGGCCGAGTCAGCCAGCATTATCTACAACTGGGCACAACAAAGCGCGTATGCCACGCCATTCGTAGCCAACACTGCTCAACGCTCGCATGTAGTGGCCACCATCGACCTCGATGGTGTTGCAGCAAGCGATATGAGTGCAGTGTTGCGCAACAACGGCATCGTCGACACTGACGGTTACCGCAAGTTGGGCCGCAACCAATTGCGAGTCGGAATGTTCCCCGCGGTTGAACCTGCCGACGTTGCAGCACTCACCCGCTGTGTCGACTATGTCGCCGAGCGATTGCGTGCATGACAATGCGACAATTCTCTGACAACTACCCCACGGTTGACGAGGTGCTCGACTCGCATATTGACGAGATTCCTCGTTTGTCACGCCCAGTAATGCTGGTGGCTCTGCAAGGTTGGTTTGATGCAACCAAGGCCGCCACGGGTGCTCTGGATTGGCTCATGCAAAATCGCAACTTCGTCACTGTTGCCTCAATTGACCCAGATCCATTTTTTGATTTCACTCAAGAACGACCTGAGATCTGGGTGGATGAAGACGACCAGCGCCATGTGCGTTGGCCTTCCAACGAGGTGATGGCAACGCGCGACACGGATGGTGGCCGCGACTTGGTGGTCATCTCAGGTGTTGAACCCCATTTGCATTGGCCTACGTTCGTGGCCTGCATCGTGCGTTGTGCCCGCGAATTGCAGTGCAGTGCAGTGGTGACTGTTGGTGCGATGCTCGACGCACTGCCCCACAGCCGCACACCCGTCGTGACCGGCAGCACCACAAACCGTGCTCTGGCCGACAAGCTCGGGCTTTCGCGGCCGCAATACGAAGGCCCGACAGGCATCGTTGGTGTGCTGCTTGAACGACTGGAGCACGAACGCATTCCGGCTGTGTCTTTGCGCGTTGGGGTTCCGCATTACTTGGCATCGTCTGAGCACCCCAAGTCATCAGCGGCGCTCTTGCGACACATCGAGCGCGTGCTCAATGTGTCTACCCAACATGCCGAACTGTATGACGACATTCAGAGATGGGCCGATATTCACGAGGCGGCGCTCGAAGAAGACGAGCAAACAAAGGACTACGTGCGAATGCTCGAGGCTGAATATGACCGACGCAATGACACGGTTATGCCGAGCGCCGATGATTTGGGTGACGCCTTTGAACGCTTTCTACGCGAGCAGGGCGACGACTAAGTTCACCAATAATTCACTTTATATATCTCTCAATATTTGTTGAGAGATATAGAGTCTGGTGCATGGCGTCAATCCACCACCGCGCAGCGTTGTTCGCTGCACTCGGAGACCCCATCCGATTGGAGATTGCCGAAGAGCTCTCCCGCTCCGACCGGACGCCAGGCGAACTCGTCGAAAAGTTCGAAATGAGTTCGGCACTGTTGGCCCACCACTTGGACGTTTTGGAAAGTGCCGGGCTCATTGAACGAACCGAGTCACACGCCGACCGACGTAAGCGGTTCGTGCGACTCGTCGAGCGGCACCGCCCGCTACTCATTGGGGCACCTGCTGCCACCAGCGTGGTTTTTGTGTGCCGCCAGAACTCGGCGCGATCACAGCTTGCTGCTGCAATATGGCAACGCATTGTCGGAACCACTGCCACGAGTGCTGGCACTGCACCAGCGACAGCTGTCCACCCACTTACCATGCAAGTTGCCCGGCAGCACCAGCTTGACCTGCGCAGCGCAGTCCCGCTTCAATACTTCGCTAGCCACAGTCGAGGCAAGACGGTCATTACCGTCTGCGACCAGTCGCATGATGACTTGAAACAACCACTATCGCGACTGCACTGGTCGCTGCGTGACCCAGTAGAAGACGGCACCATGGCTGCATTTGAAGCCACCTACCAAGAACTCGTTGAGCGCATTACACCGCTCAGCAAGTAAGACCCAACGCAAACAAGGAGCAGTTATGAGTATCTACCAGCCCAGTGAAGAATCTGAGATCATTGAGCACACTGTGAATCAGTTGTCGCGCAAGTATGCAGGAAAATTTGATGAGTCCGAAATTCGACCCATCGTGTCAGACTCGTTCGCAAGTTTTGCTGACGCCAAGGTGCGTAGCTTTGTCCCAGTATTCACCACCCGCTATGCCGACGACCGGCTGCGTGCCCTGGCGAAGGTGCGTGGCTTCATCACCGACGCACCGCCCTCGGTATTGTTTGTCTGCGTGCACAATGCCGGTCGGTCGCAAATGGCTGCTGGCTGGCTGCGTCACCTCTCCAAGGGCAAAATCGAGGTCTACTCCGGTGGCTCGCTTCCTGGCAAAGACCTCAACACCGCGGCAATTGCAGCGATGAACGAAGTTGGCATCGACATCGCCAACGAATTCCCAAAGCCATTCGCAGTGGAAATCGTGCAGGCTGCCGATGTGGTCATCACGATGGGTTGTGGCGATACTTGCCCGATCTTTCCTGGCAAGCGCTACGAGGACTGGGCTCTCGACGACCCGGCTGGGCTAGATGTTGCGGCGGTTCGACCAATTCGCGAAGAAATTCGTCGGCGAGTAGAAAGCCTGATTTCTGATCTAGCGGTCAACGTCAAATGACCACACCACTTTCACGGCGCCTCGTTGCCGAAGGCGTCGGCACAGGTCTCCTCATTATTGCGGTAGTGGGTTCGGGCATCATGGCCACGAATCTCACCGACGATGTCGCCATTCAACTTCTAGCCAATGCAGGAGCAACTGTCGGAGCACTCATCGCCCTCATCATGATGTTTGGGCCAATATCAGGAGCACATTTCAACCCGGTAGTCACAGCCAGTGATTGTGTGTTGAACGCACGACCATGGCGAGATTTAGCGCCATACTTTGCCGCACAAACCCTGGGGGGAATCGTTGGCGCTGCGATTGCAAACACCATGTTTGACCTCGATGTTCTCGGGCCGTCGACGAAGATTCGTGAGGGCAGCGGCATTTGGCTGGGAGAAGTAGTCGCAACATTAGGTTTGCTGATGGTGATATTTCTCATCAGCAAACACCGCGCCGATTCGGTTCCAGTCGCTGTGGGTGTCTGGATTGGTGGCGCCTATTGGTTCACTTCATCGACTTCTTTGGCCAACCCAGCCGTGACCATTTCGCGTGCCTTCACCGAGTCATTTGCGGGCATCGCACCCGAGTCGGTGCCGTTATTCATTGTGATGCAAATTGTGGGTTGCGCCATTGCCCTGCCACTTCTGCGCTATCTGCGTAAGTAGACAAATGAAAAGCCCCGGGCTTTCGCCCGGGGCCCTTCCTTACCTCGTGGGGGACGAGGTGATTACCTCACTGGTATCAGCTGGCGCCACACTTCTTGGCGAGCGCAATACCTTGGGTTGCAGCTGCACCCACGATGGGGGTGTAACCGAGGGCTTCGGCATTCTTTGGCCCGAAGTCCTTGATCAGCCATTCAAACAACTGCGCAACAACCTTGTTCTTTGCATCTGACGCCGTCTGGCACAGACCGTAGGTCACCGCACCGAGCGGATATGCAGTTCGGTTGCTGGTTTGCTTCCAGTTGAAGGAAATGAGACCCCTTGCATCCTGCGATCCACCACCCAAGTGCGAGGCGTAGCCCTCGGACGTTGGAGGTACGTATGCACCGGCTGCGTTGCGGATGTTTGCAATACGAACACCTTGCGCAACACGCGTTGGGTCTGCGGCATCAGCAACGTCCAAGTATGAAATCGTGCCGTTCGTGCGGGCGACATAGTTACCCACGCCAGCGTTTTGCGGCTGGCCAACGAAGCGCGAACCGAACCTGGTGGTACCACCTGGCACGCAATTCTGGAAGGCATCGTTAATTCCCCAGTCGCTGTTCACAGCACCCTTCATGTATTGACAGAAGTTGTTGGTGGTGCCAGAGGTATCGGCGCGGTGCACTACTTGGATGCTCTTATTCGGCAAGCTGACGGTTGCCTGCTTGTACTGAGCAATAGTCTTGCCACCAACTTTCACCGAAAACGAGTCTTTCGCCTTCACTGGGAAGGTCATGTTGACTGCACCTTTGGTGCCAACCGTCAGGGTCTTCACCGACTTCTTAGTGGCGTCGTTGATGAGCTCAATCTTCTTACCCTTGTTCGCTTTGAGCGTGGCGGGCAACATGCTGACCGTCAACTTGGCGGAAGTTCTTGAGACGTTCTGCCATAGCGTGGATGCTCCTTTGACATCAGACTTCTTCTTCGAGTTGGCCCATGTTGGGTTGAGTTTGAGGTCCTGGGCAATGCTCGGGTGATTCCAGTTATCGATGGTCCCGCCGAAAATACCGTTGATCGTGGCTGGGCTCAAGGACAGTGTTACACCTTTCAACTCATCCAAGCGATATGCCACCGCGATGGCGCTTGCTACGTACGGAATGTACGTCCAACCAAAAGACGGCAATTTGGCTGGTTCGACTGCCGAGTCGGTACCCGCAAACTTGAAGGTACCCGACTTAAAGTTCGATTTACCTGTTCCCGAGCCAGTCGAGGTATAGGTGATGTTGTGGTTGTACGTCCTATTGAACTCAGCAATTGCTGGAGTAAGGAACTTGACGGGGAAGGAAGCGCCTCCACCAGAAACATCTTCGGCTTTCACCATCGACGCACTGGAAAGAACACTGGCCACTGCAAGACAGAGCGCAGTGATTCGTTGATTTCGTTTCTTCATGATGTCTCCTATTGGGTTGGGATTCTGACATCCAAACCGTAGGAGGGTTGTCTTGCAGGCTGCTTGCGTAACAGCGACTAGACCATGTCCGATTGATTAACAATCGGTAAACGATCAGCCGAATTTTCCTTGCACGTAGTCAGCGGTTCGCGAATCACTGGGATTGGTGAACATTTTGCGAGTGGAGTCTGCCTCTACGAGATACCCCGGTCCACCGTCGGTCAGGAAGAAAGCGCAATGGTCACTCACTCGACTGGCTTGCTGCATGTTATGAGTCACGATCACAATGGTGATTTTTTCCGCCAATTCCTTGATGGTTTCCTCAATGCGCAAGGTACTTCCTGGGTCGAGCGCCGAACATGGTTCGTCCATTAGCAGCACTTGTGGCTCCACCGCAAGGGAGCGCGCAATGCACAGGCGTTGCTGTTGACCGCCAGACAACGATCCGCCTGAAGCGTCGAGCCGATCTTTGACCTCGTTCCACAATCCCGCACGAGTGAGACATTTCTCTACGATCTCGTCGTGATTGTCTCGCTTCAGATGGGCAAGCTTGATTCCGGCGAGAACATTTTCGCGAATAGTCATGGCGGGAAATGGGTTTGGCTTCTGAAACACCATGCCCACCTTGAGGCGGATCATCGCAGGGTCTTCCGAGGGATCATAAATGTCTTTGCCATTGAGCAAAACCGAACCTGCCATCGCTGCAGTGGGAATGAACTCGTGCATTCGGTTGAGTAATCGAATAAAGGTCGACTTGCCACAACCTGAGGGGCCGATAAGGCCGGTCACCGTGCGCTCGGGGAAAGTGAGAGAAACCCCAGCGAGTGCATGGTGTTTGCCGAACCAGGCATGTACAGCCTTCGTCTCGAGGCCGCGAAATTCAAGTGCGGTTCCCCCAACTGAAGTTGACTCTGCCGAACTGCTTGTGGTGCCTTGGGTCATCTCTGATGTCCTTTGTTGAGTGGATTCCATATCGTTACTTTTGGTTCTTTCGCTGTCCCAGGCGTCGTGCTAGGAAAAACAGTGCCGACACAATTGAAAGCAGTACTAACGACCCAGTCCACGCACGTGCAACGGAGTACTCGGTTCCATAGTTGAACATCGCAAAGATGTACGTAGGCAGTGATGCCAGCGTTCCACCCACTGGATTCCATACGAAACCATTCGTATTCAACGATGTGAGCAGCAACGGTGCAGTTTCACCAACTACACGCGCAACACCGAGAATTCCGGCAGTAATGAGCCCGGCACGCACCGTCGGTAGCACCACCATGATTGCAGTGCGCCATTGACGCGCACCGAGTGCATAGCCCGCGCTACGTAAGTCGTCAGGCACGAGCTTGAGCACCTCTTCGGCAGTGCGCGAAACCGTAGGAAGCATCAGCACTGCAAGTGCGAGACCTCCAGCCAAGCCCGAGTATTTTTCCATCGAGCGAACCACCGTGGTAAATATGAAAAGACCTGCGACAACTGAAGGAACTCCGGCCATTGACTGGACAAACAACCTGACCAAAAACGTGAGTCGCCCACGGACTTCAGTGAGGTAAATACCGCACAGGATGCCGAGTGGGAGTGTGATCAGCGTTGCAATGGCCACCATTATCAGCGTGCCGACAACGGCGTGACCAGCGCCGCCAAGATTTAGCTCATCATCAGGGGTGGTAACTCGCATGTCGCCGACGAAATAACCGGGATACAGCCCTCGATAGCCCCGCCAAAGCACGGTGGCAAAGATCGAGAGCCACGGCACAAATGCAACGACACCCAGCGCTGTCACCACAACGCGCGCTATGGCGTTACGACGTTCTTTTGTCCCCAGGCGAGAGGTGATGCCAATCACCCAAGCAAAGTTGAGGATGAGGAAGGCAACTGCCCAGCCATCGACGTCTGCCAACGGGGTGACAACCGTAAGCCCAATTGCTAGTACGCCAAAGACAACGAGGCGAGCGAAGGTGATTAGTCGCTCGCTACGGCGACCCGCCCATGGTCGTTGAGGCGTGGGAACAGTTGATTCAGGGTTCGTTGACCCAGTAAGTGCAGCAACGTTGCTCATGCGCGAGGCGTAGTTCTCTGGATAATCGATGACGCAATGGTGTTGACGATGAGCGTTATGACGAAAAGCACCAAACCCGAGGCCATGAGTGCGGAAATTTCCTTATCTGATGCTTCTCCGAACTTGAGCGCAATCATTGATGCAACATTGCCGCCAGTTGAGTCCAAAATGTTAAACGAGTATTTAAACACCAGGTTCAGCATCAAATAAATAGCAACCGTTTCGCCGAGAGCACGCCCCAAGCCAAGCATGATGCCAGCGAATACGCCACTCTTGCCGTAGGGCAACACGACCGAGCGAATTGCCCCGAGCTTGGTGCCGCCAAGTGCGTAACAGGTGTCGATCAGGTCACGTGGCGTGCGTGAGTACACCTCTCGTGCAACAGAGGTCGTAATCGGCACGACGAGTGCCGCAAGCACACATCCAGCTACGAATGGGCTTCGCCCAAAGTTTTCAAACTCCACGGAAAAAATTGGAATGAACCCCAGGCGATCGTTGAGAAACGTGGCCCAGCGAACGCCGAACGATGTGAATATCTCGACACCCCACAAACCAAAGATGAGCGACGGAATTGCAGCTGCGAGATCCAACAAAATGACAAGCGGTCGGTAGATGAATCGTGGTGCAAAGAATTCGATATACAACGCCCCACCGATTGATAGTGGAACTGCAAAAAGGAGGGCGATCGATGCCACGACGACGGAACCGACGATCATTGGTCCGATGGAGAAAATGCTGCCATCGTTCGCCTCATCG
>JANQZQ010000080.1:0-5493 GCA_030728545.1 Ilumatobacteraceae bacterium | reverse complement strand
TCGCCGGCCGAGAACCACTCAGTTCCGGTGAGAAAGTTGAAGCCAAATTCCCGGAAGGTCCCTGAACTCCGAAGTATCAAAAATCCAGCGATGATTCCGAGTGCGACCAGCGATGTCAATGCCCCGGCAGTGACGATGCCACGGAAGACCTTGTCAGCCCTGCTGTAGATGACCGTCATCTTGCGAGGTGTCGGGGTTTCGACCGTGGTCACAGCCCCTAACTCTCGCCGCAACGCCTATACCAATGCTGGCGAAAAGGTGAACGGAAGGTAAATTATCGACCGTTAGGTCGCGAGGCTGGCCAGTTTCTCTTTGACCTTGGCCAGCGACGGGTTGGTCATGGCCGAGCCGTCGGTAAACACCAATGTGGGCACCGTCTGGTTGCCGTTATTGACCCGCTCGACGATTTCGGCCGTACCCGGAGTGGTTTCAATATCGACTTCTGCAAAATTGATGCCGTCGTCCTGCATCATGCGCTTCAGGCGCTTGCAGTAGCCGCACCACGTGGTGGTGTACATGGTGACGTCGGGTGTTGCGCCTGACTGCGAGCCTGACTCAGCCACCCGACACCTCAGACACCTTCTTTTTGCCCTTCGAGATCCACGGCATCATGCCGCGCAACTGGGCGCCAACCTTTTCGATTGGGTGGTTTTTGCCTGCATTGCGCAACTCGCTGAAACGCTTACGGCCAGAATCGCTCTCGGCAATCCATTCTTCGGCAAACTTGCCTGTTTGAATTTCTTCAAGGATGGTCTTCATGCGCTTTTTGGTATCGGCGTCGATAATGCGCGGGCCACGTGACACATCGCCGTATTCAGCGGTGTCGCTGATGCTGTAACGCATACCGGCGATGCCTTCTTCGTACATGAGGTCAACAATCAGTTTCACTTCGTGCAAGCACTCGAAGTACGCCATCTCGGGTTGATATCCCGCTTCAACGAGTGTTTCGTAACCCGCCTGCACCAACGCAGTGAGCCCGCCACACAACACCACCTGTTCGCCGAACAAGTCGGTTTCGGTTTCTTCAGGGAATGTGGTTTCGATTACACCTGCACGGCCGCCACCAACGGCCGAGGCGTACGACAGCGCCAACTGCTTAGCGGTGCCTGTTGCATCTTGTGACACCGCGATGAGCGCTGGCACACCGCCACCTTCGGTAAATGTGCGGCGCACGAGGTGACCTGGGCCTTTCGGGGCAATCATGATCACATCGACACCGGCAGGAGGCGCGATGCGCTCAAAGCGAATATTGAAACCGTGGGCAAAGGCCAGTGCCTTGCCATCGGTGAGATGCTGCTTCACGTGCTCGTCGTAGATCTTTTTTTGTTCGGTGTCAGGGGCCAGCAACATGATGACGTCGGCCCATTTGGAAGCGTCGGCAATCGACATGACCTGCAAGCCGGCATCTTTGGCTTTGGCTGCTGACGCTGAGCCGTCGCGCAAGCCCACCACTACATCGACACCCGACTCTTTCAAGTTGAGGGCATGAGCATGACCTTGGCTGCCGTAACCGATGATTGCTACTTTCTTGCTGCGAATAATTGAGATGTCGGCATCTTTGTCGTAGTACACGTTTGCGGCCATTATCTTGCCTTTCCTTGGGATGAATGAGCGGTATTCGAGGATGCTGCCGACTGCGCTGATGACGGTGCTGATGACGGTGCTGCGCGGTCGAGTTTAGGCAGCGCCACCAGACCAGTGCGCTGCGACTCGACGATGCCGTACGGGTGGAGTGCTTTCATGAAGTCATCAATGGCGCTTGGGCTGCCGTCGAGGCTTACGGTGAGTGCTTCAACGCCGACCGACAAAATTCGGGCTTCAAAAATATCGGTGAGCTCCACAATTTGGCTGCGCTGTTCAGCCGTGGCTTTTACCGTGACCATGATCAACTCGCGCTCGACCGAAAAGCGTGGGTCAAGTTCGCTGATGCGCACCACATCAATGAGCTTGAACAACTGTTTGGTCATCTGCTCGAGTGGTGCACTTTGCAGATCTACCACGATAGTGATGCGACTGTGATCAGGGTGCTCAGTTGGGGCAACGGCCAGCGAAAAAATGTTGTAGCCGCGACGGGCAAACAACGCCGACACCCGCGCCAACACGCCAGGGCGGTTTTGCACCAACACCGACAGCACGTGGTGCTGTGAATCCTGGCCGTACGGGTTGCTACCGCTCACTTCAAGAACTCCCGGCGGGAATCTTGCGAGTGATGCAACAAAATGTCGTCATTGCTCTTGCCAGACGGAACCATCGGAAACACTTTTTCGTCTTCGGCTACCCGGAAGTCAACGACCACAGGGCGGTCATTGATGGAGTTGGCTTTATCAATTGCTGCTTCGACTTCTTGTGGGTCGTCAACGCGAATACCGACACAACCCATAGCTTCGGCCCACTTCACGAAATCCGGCAGAGTGCCCGAGAGGTTCACTTCGCTGAAGCGCTCGCCATAGAACATCTCTTGCCACTGGCGCACCATGCCGAGATATGAATTGTTGAGAATGCCGATCTTCACCGGGATTCTCTCGAGTGCTGCCGTCACGAGTTCTTGCGCGGTCATCTGGAAGCAACCATCACCGTCGACGGCCCACACCGTTTTGTCGGGGCGGCCGACTTTGGCCCCGATTGCTGCCGGCACGGCAAAACCCATGGTGCCCAACCCGCCCGAATTCACCCAGGTGTAGGGCTCTTCGAAGTTCCAGTATTGGCTGGCCCACATTTGATGTTGGCCCACGCCCGACACCACGATGGTGCCTTCTGGTGCGCCATCACGAAGTTTTTCTAAGCAGAACTGTGGCTTGAGCGCCGCACCCGGCTCGCTTTGGTCGTAGGCCAGCGGAAACTGTTCACGCCAACCACTCACGCGACTGCGCCATGGGCCCACATCGGCCTGAGTTTCGCCCGACTGCAGCAAGTCTTTGATGGCCTTCAGCATTTCTTCGATCACCAATCGACAGTCACCAACAATCGGCACATCGGGGCGACGCACCTTGCCCTGCTCAGCGGGGTCGATGTCGACGTGGATAATTTTTGCATCCGGCGCAAACCCCGACACCTTGCCGGTGACTCGGTCGTCGAAGCGCGAACCGAGCGCAATGAGCAGGTCGGCTTTTTGCATCGCGGTTACGGCAGTGGCGGTGCCGTGCATGCCGGGCATGCCCAAACACAACGGGTGCGAGTCGGGGAAGGCCCCGCGCGCCATCAATGTGGTGACCACAGGAATTTGGGTGAGTTCGGCGAGTTCACGCAACACACCGGCAGCGCGTGCTTTCAACACACCGCCGCCCACATACAACACCGGCTGACGCGCGGCCAAAATCATGCGCGCTGCTTCTTTGATCATCTTCGTATGGCCTTTTGCATTGGGGCGGTAGCCGGGCAGGCTGTCGCGCACCTCGTCGTCGCTCGGCCAATACCAATCCATTTCGTTTTGCAAAACATCTTTGGGAATATCGATGAGCGTTGGGCCGGGGCGACCAGTGGTGGCAATGTAAAACGCTTGGCGCACCACCATCGGCAAATCTTGGGCGTTCATCACCAACTCGTTGTGTTTGGTGATGCTGCGAGTGATACCCACGGTGTCGCACTCTTGAAATGCGTCGGTGCCAATTGCAGCAGTGGGCACCTGACCAGTGATGCCGACCATCGGAATGGAGTCCATATATGCATCGCACAGCGGCGTGACCAAGTTGGTGGCCGCCGGGCCGCTCGTCACCATGGCCACACCTGGTCGACCAGTGACGTGGGCATAACCCTCGGCCATATGACCAGCACCTTGTTCGTGGCGCACGAGAATGTGGCGAATCTTTGACTCGATCAGTGGGTCATAGGCCGGCAAGATGCAGCCACCTGGCAAACCAAAAATGACGTCCACGTTCTCGTGCTCGAGGGCGCGAATGAGGGCTTGTGCCCCGGTGAGTTTTTCTTTCATGGAGGTCTCTTTCTCAATTCTCGCTGTGGATTCGGGTTTTCGTGTTTTTAGGTATAAAAAAACCTCCCCTTTTTAGGGGAGGTGGCGCCCGTATATATAGACGGGCGCTTAGACAAGTACTACAACGGCCACCACATGGCGGGCTGGGAGGCCCCCATCAACACTGGTGCGGCAATTCATAGTGATTTCAGTGTGCCAGCGGACTGCGAGGGTTCACAACCTCAGCCGGGTTGCGCCACCACCAGCACGCGTCGTGATAGGTCGCGGCTTACCACCAGCGCCGGCAGCACCTGCTGCGATACGGCCTCGGCTGGTGTCGACACCCTTTCGGCCACTTGCACCTTGCCTGATACCGCCACACCCACTGCCGTGCGCACACCTGGCACACGACGGGCGAGCAATGCACACACGGCATTGGCACGAGACCGAGCCAGATCGCGCAACAGTCTGACTGGGCCCGAGCCAGCCCCACCCACACACGTGATGTTGTCGTCGACCGTGAGAGTGGTGGCGAACCTCACCACCTGGCGGCGTTGGATGGCACTCAGCCTGGTGGCCAGTGGTGCAAACGGGCGGAGCACCAACGAGCGGGCGGCAGGTGGCGGCGCGAGCGTGGTTGTTGTTGGTGCGACAGTTGTCGTTGTTGCGACCGTGGTTGTAGTCGTAGTTGTTGGTGCGACCGTCGTTGTTGTTGCAACCGTGGCGATAGGTGGTGTTGTCGTCGGAGTCGGTGCAACCGTGGTTGTCGTTGTGGTCGTTGTTGTCGTCGGTGCTGCGGGTGTCACTGTTGCGCTTGCCGTCGACACCACTCCATCGGCCACGTCGTTGCGTGCTGTCACTCGAAAGCGATACGTCGTGGCGTTGGCCAACCCCGTCACCGTTGCCGAGGTGAGTGCCGATGTGCCGTCGACAAACGTGCTCCACGTTGTGTCATCGGTCGAATACTCCACCACATAGTCGGTGATCGCACTGCCACCATCGCTGGCTGGTGCGGCCCAGGTGAGCGACACCGAGCCGTCCCCAGCCGTGCCGGTTGGTGCACCGGCACGGCCAGGTTCGGTGAGCGACATCACACGGCGATCGGTTCCAAGATGCACCGGTATGAGGTTGTCGCCCATCTCGTTCGCGCCATCACCCAGCGTGCTGGTGCTGCCCGAGCCGAGACGACCACTTGAACCAAGACCAAAACATTTGAGGGCCCACGTGTCGAGCACGACACAGGTGTGGGCCACGCCGGCCACCACCGTGCGGGCAGTGCGACTGGTGCCCAAGTCGATGGCAGCCAGATTGTCACCGAGTTCGTCAGGTTGATCGCCGATATTGTCCTGATTGCCCGTTCCGAGTCGGCCACTTGCACCACCACCCCAGCACTTCCCCGTGTTGTTGTCGAGCACCACACAGGTGTGGGTAGCACCAGCACTCACCGCCACTGCCGTGCGCCCAGCCCCGAGTGGCACCGCGGTGAGGCCAGCACCCATTTGACTTGACAAAATTCCTACGTCGTCTCCACCGGATGTACCTAAGCGTCCATAGGACCCATCACCCCAACACACCACGTCATTCAG
>JANQZQ010000079.1 GCA_030728545.1 Ilumatobacteraceae bacterium | reverse complement strand
CGCGCGGGTGGGGCACACCAGCGGTGGTGGGCGCTGACGCGATGCACATCAATGGTCAGCAGTTCACGGTCAACGATGTTGTGGTGCGCGAGGGCGACTGGGTGTCACTCGATGGTGCCACGGGTGAAGTGATGCTCGGCGAACTTCCACTGGCTGCTGCTAAACCGCCGAAAGAGTTCACCACGCTCTTGCAGTGGGCCGACGAAATTCGCAAAGGCAAACTCGCCGTGCGTGCCAACGCCGACACAGCCGCCGACGCAACTGCAGCGCGCGAGTTTGGGGCCGAAGGCATCGGCCTGTGTCGCACCGAGCACATGTTCTTAGCGCCCGACCGTTTGCCTGTGGTGCGGCGCATGATTTTGGCCGACACCCCGGCCACCGAAACCGCAGCACTCGAAGAGCTACGCGAGGTGCAAAAACAAGACTTCGTCGCCATCTTGCGCGCAATGAGCGGCCTGCCCGTCACCATGCGACTGCTCGACCCACCGCTGCACGAGTTTTTGCCGCGAGTTGACGAACTCGAAATCAAAGCAGCCACCGTCGGGCTCAACGAAGAAGAGTCGCAACTGTTGTCGGCTGCCAAAACGTGGGCCGAGGTCAACCCCATGTTGGGCACGCGTGGGGTGCGCCTTGGTGTGATGAAACCCGGGCTGTATGCCATGCAAGTGCGCGCGCTCATGGAAGCAGCCGACCAAGCAGCCGACGAAGGCTTAGAGCCGATCATCGAAGTGATGATTCCGCTCACTGTTGCCAGTGACGAGTTGGCCCTGGCGCGCGGCTGGGTAGATGGTGTGTTGGCCGAATTCTCACGGCGACCCCGCGCTGCAACCGCGGGCAAACGATTGAAGCGCCCACAAGTAACGGTGGGCACGATGATTGAAACACCACGAGCAGCCCTGCAGGCGGAACAGCTGGCTGCCCATGCCGACTTCTTTAGTTTTGGCACCAACGACTTGACCCAAATGACGTTTGGTTTCAGTCGTGACGATGTTGAAAGCCGACTGATGCCGGCGTATCTGGCAGCCGGGTTGCTCAAGCGCAACCCATTCGACACCATCGATCAAAACGGTGTCGGTGAACTCGTGGCCATTGCAGCCAGGCGAGGTCGCAAGACCAAACGCAAACTCAAACTCGGTGTGTGTGGCGAGCACGGCGGCGACCTCGAGTCGATTGACTTCTTTTACCGCACTGGTTTGGATTATGTGAGCTGCTCGCCGTATCGCGTGCCAATCGCGCGCTTGGCAGCTGCACAGGCCGTTATTGGCGGTGCGAAATCAGCGGGTAAGTAGACGCCCCAACTAGTGTCTCGCGCGTGGCCATCGCAGACGACGACGTAGAACGGGTGCGCATGGCGCAGCCAATTTCGGCGGTCATTGGCAACTATGTCGCGCTCAAGCGGGCGGGTCGCAATTTTCTGGGTCTTTGCCCATTTCATGGCGAAAAGACCCCGTCGTTTAATGTGCGCGACGAAACCGGTCGCTACAAGTGCTTTGGTTGCGGTGCGTCGGGGGATGTGTTCAAGTTCGTGCAGGAAGCCGAACGGATGGATTTCGTGGGTGCCATCGAGCACCTGGCTGCCAAAGCGGGCATCACGCTTACTTACACCACAGGTGGGCCATCGCCTGATCGTCAGCGCAACAAAAAGTTGTTGGAAATCATGGAGCAAGCCGTCGAGTGGTATCACCAGCGGCTACTCACCGCACCTGATGCCAAAGAAGCCCGCGAGTACCTGCGCACACGCGGGCTGAGCGGCGATGTGGCGCGACAATTCCGGCTCGGCTGGGCACCCGACGCCTGGGACGCACTCAGTAGCGACTTGGGTGTGGGTGTCGAGTTGCTGCGCGATTGCGGCTTGGCATTTACCAACAGTCGCGGGCGCTTGCAAGATTCGTTTCGTGCGCGCGTGATGTTTCCTATTTTTAAAGATTCGGGTGAAGCAGTGGCGTTCGGTGGGCGAGTGTTGCCAGGCAGCACCGACCCAGCGAAATATAAGAACTCTGCTGAGTCAAAAATTTATGCGAAATCCAAAACGCTCTACGGTTTGAACTGGGCCAAATCTGATGTGGTGAAAGCCGACCAAATTGTGGTGTGCGAGGGATACACCGACGTGATCGGTTTTCATCGCATCGGGTTTACGCGTGCCGTCGCCACTTGCGGCACTGCATTGACCGAAGACCACGTGCGGTTGATGAAACGATTTGCCAACAATGTGGTGCTGGCGTTCGACGCCGATGCTGCTGGTCAGGGTGCTGCCGAGCGGTTCTATGAGTGGGAGCGCAAGATTGATATTCAAGTCAAAGTGGCGCGATTGAGTGGGGGCAAAGACCCAGGCGACCTGGCCGACAGCGACCCGCAAGGTTTGCTGGCTGCAGTTGAACAACCCGAAGCCTTCATGGCCTTTCGCGTACGACGCGTGGTCGATGGTGCCTCGTTGGCGACCCCCGAGGACAAGCGGCGAGTCATGGATCGAGCGTTGGCAATTATTAACGAACATCCCGATGTGCTCATTCGTCGCGACTATGCGATGCAGCTGGCAATCCAACTCGGCTACAGCGAGAAACAAGATATTGATGACATCGTGCAAAAAGTTGACCGCCAACTCCAAGCCAAACGGGCGCGCAACGATGGCCAGTCGGCGGCGCCGGTAGCCAACCGGGAAAATGGCGAATTTGTCATTTTGGCGTTGATGATTCACAAGCTCGACGAAGTGTCGGGCATCGTGTCGGAAGAAGTGTTTGCCGACGACACGCATCGGCGAGTGTTTAAAGCACTCTTGGCGCATCAGGCCAAGCCCGAATTGGCCGAAGTTGACCTTGACCCCGATGCCAAAGAGCTGTTGTCGCGGGTGCTGGTGTTCGATGCTGCCCTCGACGCCGACCCGCGTGTTGAAGGCCTCAATTTGTTGCGTGCAGCCGTGCGCCGCGAACTTAAGCGCCGGGTGAGCAACACCACGGTCGAGGTCATCACTCGTGATCGCATCATCAAACAGAAGATGGACACGTTGAGTGGCCGCGATGTGCGAGACTCTGACGTGACGGATTTATTGATGTGGCTGTACGACGTTTGTTCAACGGTGGAGGCGTAAACACCCAGTGAGGCATCCGCGTATTTCCGGGGGCGATTCGCCCGACACGGTTCGGCAGTATCTCAACGAGATTGGCCAAGTGCCGCTCCTCACCTCGGCCGACGAAAAAGTCTTGGGCAAAGCAGTAAAAGACGGCCAAGCGGCCAAGTTGCGGCTCGAGGCCGGCAAGGGCAAGCTCACGGCGGCAGACCGCAAGCGCCTGCGCGATGAAATCAAAGACGCCGAGAAAGCCAAAGACCGCATGGTGCGTGCCAACCTGCGACTCGTCGTGTCGATTGCGCGCAGGTATGACCGCAAGGAACTTCATTTGTCGGATCTCATCCAAGAAGGCAACATCGGGCTGATGCATGCCGTGGATAAGTACGACTACGAAAAAGGTTTTAAGTTTTCCACCTATGCCACCTGGTGGATTCGCCAGTCGATGACCCGGGCCATGGCCGACCAGGGTCGCAATATTCGTATTCCCGGACACATGATGGAAGTTGTTAACCGGGTGCAGCGCTCAGAGCGCGAACTCACCGCCGAACTGAAACGTGACCCAACACCCGAAGAAGTTGCTGCGCGCTGCGATATCACCGTTGAAAAATTGTTTGAGATTCAGCAACTCACGCTTTCCACGGCCAGCCTCGACGCCCCGATTGGGGTCAATGTTGACGACCTGACGGTCGGTGAAACCTTGGCGAGCCCGGATGCGGCCGACCCGCTCAGCGAAACCGTGCAGCGCGAACTGGTGAATCAGATCGAGAAATCACTCGATGGCCTGCCTGAACGCGAGCGTCGCATCATGTCGATGCGATTTGGCCTGGGCGAATTCATCGGCAAGCAGCACACTTTGGAAGAAGTCGCCGAAAAAGAAGACATCACCCGCGAGCGAGTGCGTCAAATCGAGCAAAAGACGCTGGCTCGCATGCGCCACCCACACAACAACAGCGGGCTGCGTTCATTCGTAGAAGACGAGTAGCCTGACGAAGCCTTTCCGGGGTAGCTCAGTTGGCAGAGCAACGGACTGTTAATCCGTTTGTCGTGGGTTCGAGCCCCACCCCCGGAGCCATAATTTCCACCGGGGCCAGTAGCTCAGTGGTCAGAGCAGGGGACTCATAATCCCTTGGTCGTAGGT
>JANQZQ010000078.1 GCA_030728545.1 Ilumatobacteraceae bacterium | reverse complement strand
TACCTATGGGGCACAGGGCGGTGAGCGCACTCGCACTCGAGACGTGGTGGTGGCGATGGCGCATAGTGGTGTCGTTCCGCCCGTGGCCCACCTCACTTGTGTGGGGCACACTCGTGAAGAAATCAATGCGTTGTTGGCCGAGTACGAAGCAGCAGGAGTCAAAAACATTCTCGCCTTGGGTGGCGATATTCCAGCCGACCCCACCCAACTAGGCCCGAGTGACTTCCGCTATGCCCAAGACTTGGTGGAATACGTGCGCGCCAACTTTGATATCTGCATCGGAGTTGCGGCACACCCCGAGGTGCATCCGCGGTCGGTGTCGCGTGAGTCGGATCGTCAATATTTGGCCGACAAACTTCGCCTTGCTGATTTTGCAATGACCCAATTCTTTTTCGATGTTGATCACTATCGGCGAATGATCGACGAGCTGGGTGCACTCGGCGTGCACAAGCCAGTGTTGCCTGGAGTGATGCCGGTGACCAATAAAGCCCAGATTGCGCGCATGGCGCAAATGTCGGGTAGCGAGCTTCCGCAGTGGCTCACAGATCGTTTGGCGCCGCTAGAAAGCCCAGCTGATATTCGCAAAGCAGGCGTAGAAATCGCCACGCAATTGTGCGCCGAGCTCATGGCGGCTGGCGCGCCAGGTTTGCATATCTACACCTTGAATCGATCCGTGGCTGCACGTGAAATTGCGGTCAACTTGGGTCTCGGCCAAGCGTGAGTTCGGCCAAGGCGGAAAAACGCCCAAGCCTGCTCGGCTATCTGCCGGCTCTAGACGGTGTGCGAGCGCTCGCTGTTGGTGCCGTGATTGTGTATCACGCCAACAAGTCGTGGCTGGGTGGTGGCTTTCTTGGGGTTGAAGTCTTTTTTGTCATCAGTGGTTTTTTAATCACCTCACTGCTTATTGCTGAATCTGAACGAGACGGCAGCATCAGCCTGAAGCAGTTTTGGCTGCGGCGGGCCAGGCGCTTGCTGCCGGCTTTGTGGTTGTTGCTGGTGGGTGTAGCGATCTATTGCTCGTTGTTCGAGCGCGCCACGCTGGGTAATTTGCGCGGCGACATCATCGCTGCGGTGCTTTATGGCTTCAATTGGTTTCAGATTTGGGTTGGAACCTCGTACTTCACTGCCTTTGATTTTGTGCCGCTGCGCCACTTGTGGTCGCTGGCGGTCGAAGAACAGTTCTATGTGATCTGGCCGTTGATGATGTTTGTCTTCACCCGATTCGCACGCCGCCGCATGCCAATCGTGGGGTTGTTGTTCATCGGTACAGCCGTTGTGATTGCCATTTTCGTAGCGTTCACCTATCGCACCGGGCCGATCGCCACCGTCAGCGAAACCCCGGAGCAGTACATGGCCTTTTTGGGCCAAGCCGTTTCACGAATCGACTTTCTCTTTTTGGGCACGTTCACCCGAGCAGGCGGCTTGTTTCTTGGTGCCGCACTCGCGGTGTTTTGGCGCCCGTGGCTGCTGCAGTCATCGCCAATTGGCACTCGCGGCAAGTTACTTGATGGCATCTCGCTGGCTGGGTTTGCAGGTTTGGCGATTTCGGCTGCAGTGTTTCGCGACGTCGTTGAAGTCACCGATGTCGGCACGACGGGGTATGACTTGTTGTTTCGTGGTGGGTTCTTGTTTGTCGGTGTGTGCAGCGTTGCGGTGATTGCTGCTGCAGTGCACCCAACGGCCACCGTCACCCATGCGTTGCTTGGCAACCGTGTGATGACCTATATCGGGCAGCGCTCATACGGTTTATATTTGTATCACTGGCCTGTTTTTCAGATGTATCGCCGCTTTGCCGGGCAGGGTTTGACGCCATACGAGTTCGTGTTGTTGTTGCTGTTGTCGTTGGCCTTGTGTGAACTGTCATTTCGTTATGTAGAAATTCCGGTTCGCGATGGCCGGTTTGGCGCCTGGTGGCGAGGTCGTCGAGCAGAGCGCCAACTTGGTGCACCAATTTCGCCGGCTGTGCTGCGCCGTCGCGCTGGGCTGCTGGCGTTCGGTGCTGTGTTGCCGGCCTTTGCGCTGTTCAGCGTGGCAACGGCTGATGTGAGATTAAACGACATCAGCCAGAGCCTGGCCGACAGCGAATCGGCAGTTGTCAACGTGCTGGGCAATCAAACAACACCGACAACTTTGGCGCAGAATGACCCAGTAATCGTCACTGGTGGTGGCGTCACTGCAACTACAACGCTCGACGGCCAGCTCATTGATGTGCTCGCGATTGGCGACTCGGTCATGTTGGGTGCTGCCCGCGAGTTGTCTTCCCGAGGTGCCACGGTGGATGCCCTGAAGAGTCGTCCCGTGCGGCAGGCGCTCGAGATCGTGAATTATCTGAAGTCCACTCGTCGCTTGGGCTCGATTGTGGTGATTCATCTCGGCACCAATAACACCGCTACCGAAGCCGTCTTTGACGAAATCATGGCAACGCTGCGTGACACACCATTGGTGATGTTTCTAACCGTTCACGTGCCAAGCGAACGGCGACAAACCATCAACAATCAGCTGATCAACGCGTTGCCTGCCAAATACGCCAACGTGAAAGTGCTTGATTGGCACACGATTGTGGGTCAATACCCCGAATATTTGTATTCAGATCAAACGCACTTGCGGCCGGTTGGTGCGCGCTTTTATGCCGACTTAATCATGCAGTCCGTTGGGCGGCTGTAGCCGCGTTCTCGCGCGGTCGCGATCAATCGTCTAGGGTGTGCCCCCGTGACAAGTCCAGTTCGAGTCGCCGTTACCGGCGCAGCCGGCCAGATCGGCTACAGCCTGATTTTTCGTATCGCTTCGGGTGCCATGCTCGGCCCTACGACGCCAATCATTTTGCAGTTGCTGGAAATTACCCCAGCACTGGGTGCCTTGGGTGGCGTGAAGATGGAGCTCGACGATTGTGCGTTCCCGCTGCTGCAGGATGTCGTGCTCACTGATGATGCCAACATCGCCTTCGGAGACGCCGATGTGGCGTTGCTGGTTGGTGCGATGCCACGCAAAGACGGTATGGAGCGCAAAGATTTGCTGTCGGCAAACGGCGGCATCTTCAAGCCACAAGGTCAGGCCATCGGCAACAATGCCAAAAAAGATGTGAAGGTGTTGGTGGTGGGCAACCCGGCAAACACCAACGCGTTGATTGCCCTCAACAATGCGTCAGGCATCGACCCGCGTCAGTTCACCGCCATGACTCGCCTCGACCACAATCGTGCTATTTCGCAACTCGCAACTCGGGTGAACCGCCCCGTTGCCTCGGTAAAAAAGATGACCATCTGGGGCAACCACTCCACAACGCAGTATCCCGACCTGTCGTATTGCGAAGTTGACGGCAAGCCAGCCAAGTCGTTGGTCAACGACGACGCTTGGCTCGATGAGACCTACATTCCGACAGTGGCCAAGCGTGGTGCTGCGGTGATCAAAGCACGTGGCGCATCTTCGGCAGCCTCTGCGGCCAATGCTGCAATTGATCACGTGCGTTCATGGGCCCTGGGCACTGCACCAGGCGACTGGGTGAGCATGTCGGTGCCAAGCGACGGTTCGTACGGCGTGCCCGAAGGTTTGGTGTCGTCGTTTCCGTGCACTTGCGCCAATGGTTCATACAGCATCGTGCAGGGTTTGGCCATCGATGGCTACAGCCGCGCCAAGATTGACGCCTCGGTTGCCGAGTTGCAAGAAGAGCGCGAAGCGGTGCAGGCCCTCGGCCTGATTTAGCTAAACGCAGTGCGCAGGCGCACGCGGGCGAATACCGCGTCGAGTGCGCCAAACAACGGTTGTGCGTCAATGAGTCGTTGATGGTCGCCCTGAAACCGCACGTGCCCATTGATGAATGCATCGGCAGCGTTGATGTTGCCCGTGGCTACCCCGACCGCCGTGGCATAAGTTTGCGTAAACACCACATCAGATGGTGCTGCACCTTTTTTGAAATGCACCGCACCGTCGCGGCAAACAAGGTGGTAGTTGACATCACCGAACGGTGTGTCAGTCACTAACTGGGAAACCGACACCGAATGCTCGACCGCCGCAACCTTGATTGTTGCATCAGTGGCAATTTCTTGGGCAACAGCCGAGATCCACTCGTCGCTCAGATACTGCACGACGAGTGGATCAGTGGCGGTCATGCAGCCTGAAAGCTCACTGTCTTGCGGCTAGAGCGCACAATTGATGCCACCAAGATGGCCAGCGAGATACCTGCAATTGTGTAGCGGGCACCGTCGTTGTCACGCAGGTTGATGATTGCGGGCA
>JANQZQ010000077.1 GCA_030728545.1 Ilumatobacteraceae bacterium | reverse complement strand
ACATCAAATCTTGACCCGGGCACCGAAGCCGAGGTCGAAGCCGCCCTCGAGCGACTCATGCAAGGGCGCACCACGATTGTGGTAGCCCATCGGTTGTCCACGGTGCAACGCGCCGATCGAATCGTCGTAGTTGATCAGGCGCGCATTGCCGAAGTGGGCACGCACAACGAACTGGTCACACTCGGTGGAAAATACGCAGCACTAGCGCGAGCGTGGGAGAAGTCGCACTTGGTCTGAACTAGCGCGCAACGAAATATTTGGCGCGCGGGTGGTGACAAATGATTGCTGAAGTGGTTTGCTCGGGTTGATATTGCCAACCTGTTTCTTCATTCACCACGATGCCGATTCGCCCAGCTTCGAGGAGTTCGGCCACTTTTGCGTTGTCTTCGAGGTCTGGGCAGGCGGGATAACCCCACGAGTAACGCCCGCCGCGATACTGCTGGCGGAACAAGCCGTGCAGGTTCGGGCCGTCTTCGTCGACGAAGCCCCACTCGCTGCGAATGCGATGATGCCAATACTCGGCGAGTGCTTCGGCCATTTCTACACCGATGCCATGCATGTTGAGATATTTTTGGTATTCGTTTTTGGCAAACAACTCAGCGGCAGCTTCGCTCACCTTGGCCCCCATGGTCACGATGTGAAACGAGGCGTAGTCAATTTCGCCACTTTCAATTGGGCGAAAGAAGTCGGCAATGCACAGATATGGGGCTTCGTCTTGGCGTGGATACGAAAAGCGCATCCGTTCGGTGGTGCGTGACTCGTCGGTCCAGATCACGACGTCGTTGCCGTCACCGTTGGCAGGGAAGTAGCCGTACACGAGTTGCGGCACCAAGATGCCAGAGGCCTTGGCTTGTGCCAGCTGCTCGCGCAACTCTGGTCGGATGCGTGTCTTAAAGTCTTCGTCGGTTTCACCCTCGAGTGGTCGGTATTGCCACTGGTTGCGGAACAACGCCGTTTCGTTCACATACTCAGCGATTTCGTCGAGGCTGATGCCTTTCATCACGCGGGAGCCGATGAACGGCGGCGTGAACACGTGATTATCAACGGCTGCCTCGGGTGAGCGCCGCGGCACATTGGTTGGTGTTTCTTTCGGGGCCCGACGTTCGGCCAACGAACGACCGGTAGGAATGCGCCCGAAGTCGGGGTCATCGGTGCCGCTGTGCTTCATGTCCATCAACTTGTCGAGAGTGTGCAGGCCCTCGAACGCGTCACGACCGTAGAACACCCGGCCCTGGTACACCTCGCGCAGGTCACGCTCGACGTAGCTGCGGGTGAGTGCTGCACCACCGAGGATGACTGGGATTCGCGCCAGGCCCTGGGTGTTGAGTTCCTCGAGATTGTCGCGCATAATCAGCGTGCTTTTCACGAGCAGACCACTCATGCCGAGCGCATCGGCGTCGACTTCTTGCACCTTGGCGATCATTTCGCTGATCGAAATCTTGATGCCGATGTTGTGCACCTCGTAGCCATTGTTGGTGCAAATGATGTCGACCAGGTTTTTGCCGATGTCGTGCACGTCACCTTTTACCGTGGCTAGCACCAACTTGCCCTTGCTAGATGAGCCAGCGACTTTGTCCATGTGCGGCTCGAGATGGCTGACGGCCATCTTCATCGTCTCGGCACTTTGCAGCACGAATGGCAACTGCATCTGACCCGAGCCGAAAAGTTCGCCAACTTCGCGCATGCCATCGAGCAACACGTCGTTGACAATCTCGAGGGCTTTGATGCCCTCGCCAAGCGCCTCGTCGAGTTCGGCGGTGAGGCCGTCGCGTTCTCCATCAATAATGCGTTGCCGCAGGCGATCGCGCACCGGCCAACCACTGCGGTCGGGTTTTTCTTGCTTGGCTGATTGCACGCCTTCAAAAGCCGTAAGCAACAGTTGCAGCGGGTTATAGGTGTCGGTGGTCTTGTCGAAGATGATGTCGTTACACAGCGTGACATGCTCGGGCTTGATGCGCGCCAATGGCTGAATCTTGCTGGCATGCACGATGGCAGCATCAAGGCCCGCTTTGACGCAGGCATCAAGAAACACACTGTTCAACACTTGGCGGGCGGCCGGGTTGATGCCGAAGCTCACGTTGGACAGGCCCATCACCGTGAGTGCACCGGGGATTTCTTGTTTGATGCGGCGAATTGCCTCGATGCTTTCAATGCCGTCGCGACGCAAATCAGCGCCACCCGTGGTGAGTGGAAACGTGAGCGGGTCAAAAATCAAATCGGTAGCCGACAACCCATAACGCTCGGTGGCGATCTTGTGCAGGCGATGGGCGATCTCCATCTTCCATTCCACATCGCGGGCTTGGCCACGTTCGTCGATCAACAAACAAATAACAGCAGCGCCATAGTCGCGGGCAAGCGAAAAGATGCGATCCATGCGTCGACCGGGCTCTTCGCCGTCTTCGAGGTTGGCGCTGTTCAAGATGCAGCGACCACCCACCAACTGCAACGCTGCTTCAAGCACCTGTGGTTCGGTGGAGTCCAACACGAGGGGCACACTGGCTTGGCTGGCAAAGCGACCTGCAATTTCGGCCATGTCGGCGACACCATCACGGCCGACATAGTCGACACAAACGTCCAACACGTGGGCACCTTCGCGAATTTGTTCGGTAGCCATCTTGGTGCAGGTATCCCAATCGGCGGCCAACATTGCATCGCGGAATGCTCGCGAGCCGTTGGCGTTGGTACGTTCGCCGATGTACAGCACGCTGTTGTCTTGTTTCAGCGTGACGGGTGAGTACAGCGAAGTAACGCTTGGCTCTTGTTGCGGCGTGCGACGCAGTGGGGTGATGTTACGTACGGCTTCGACCACTTGGCGCAGGTGTTCGGGCGTGGTGCCACAGCAGCCGCCGACGACGTTGATGCCAAGTTCCTGCACATGGTGTCGATGAAACTCGGCTAGCTGTGCTGGCGTGAGGTCGTAGTGCGTTCGGCCGTCGACCACACTCGGCAAACCAGCATTGGGCAACACGCTGATAGGAATCGGACAATGTTGCGAGAGGTGACGCAGGTGCTCTTGCATTTCGGCGGGGCCTGTCGCGCAGTTGATGCCGATAACAGCCGGCTTCATCGCCAAGAGGGCGCTCAGCGCGGCGCCGATTTCGGTGCCCACCAACATGCGGCCCGTGGTTTCCATCGTGACTTGCACCTGGATGGGCACCTCACGGCCCATGGCCTTCATGGCCCGCCGGCCACCCTGCATCGCTGACTTGATCTGTAGCAGATCCATGCAGGTTTCAATCAGTAGTAAATCGACGCCACCCTCGATGAGTGCGCGGGCGTGTTCTTCGTAGGTGTCACGCAACTCATTGAACGAAATATGCCCGAGGCTCGGCAACTTGGTGCCCGGCCCGACACTGCCGGCTACATAACGCGAGCGGCCGTCAGACTCGTACGAGTTGGCCACTTCGCGGGCAATGCGTGCTGCGGCAAGCGTGACTTCATAGGCGCGGTCAGCGATGCCGTATTCCGTAAGCACCGTAGAGAATGAGCCAAAAGTGGCAGTCTCGAGCACATCGACCCCCACCTTGAGAAAATCTTCGTGCATTTGAGCGATGAGGTCGGGTCGGGTGATTGCCAGCAGTTCGTTGCAGCCTTCGAGGTGCTCGCCACCAAAGTCATCGGCAGACAGGTCTTGGTCTTGCACGTAGGTGCCGAATGCCCCGTCAAAAACGACCACCCGTTCGTTGACCGCCGCAAGATAATCCGACTTTCGGTTGGCAGGCATCGTGCTCCTCAGGCTAAGACAAGTAGCGTTCACTTGTCATGACACGCGAAAAGGTTTATACCCGAGTTGGCGACGACGGCACCACAGGGCTCTTCTATGGGGGCCGTGTGGCAAAAGACTCAGCCTTGCCACGGGCTTACGGTGCAGTTGATGAAGCACAAGCCGTAATCGGTTTGGTGCGCGCCGAGTTGGGCCGCGAAAACGAACTCAACGACGTGCTCGTGCACATCATGCGCGACATGTGGGTGTTGATGGCCGAGTTGGCAACCTTGCCAGAAAATCGACACAAATTGACCGACGGTAAGTCGCGAGTCACTGACGCCATGGTGAGCCATCTCGAAAACATGATTGACGCACTCGATGAAAAGTTCACGCCGCCGTCTGAGTTCGTAGTGCCTGGTCAAAACAAGATTGCCGCACTGCTTGATGTGGCACGCACTGTGGTGCGCCGCGCCGAGCGCCATGCCATCGCCGCAGCGCCCGCACCGTCGCATGCTGGGCCATATCTCAACCGCTTGAGCGACTTATTGTGGACTCTCGCCCGTTGGCAAGAGGGTGAGTCGCTGCCGGTGCGCAGCGTTACTGACTAGCTCGTTCTCGAAAGTCGTGCT
>JANQZQ010000076.1 GCA_030728545.1 Ilumatobacteraceae bacterium | reverse complement strand
CCTGCAATTGTGTAGCGGGCACCGTCGTTGTCACGCAGGTTGATGATTGCGGGCAAGATCAACAACGACACGAGGTTCATCACTTTGATCAGCGGGTTGAGTGCTGGGCCAGCGGTGTCTTTGAATGGGTCGCCCACTGTGTCGCCGATGACGGCTGCTTTGTGAGCGTTAGAACCCTTACCGCCGTGATGGCCGTCCTCGATGAACTTCTTGGCGTTATCCCATGCACCACCAGCATTGCTGAGGTAGTTGGCCATCAACTGACCAGTAAGGATTACTGCTGCCAAGAAAGCACCAAGTGCGAAGTAGTTGATACCGAAGCCAACGATGACTGGTGTCAACACTGCGAGCAAGGCAGGCGTCGTGAGCTCGCGCAACGAGGCAGCCGTGCAGATGTCGATAACCGGGCCGTAGTCAGGCTGTTTGGTGCCGGCCATGATGCCACCGTCAGCAAACTGCTTGCGCACTTCTTGTACAACGACACCGGCCGTGCGACCCACAGCGCGAATCGCGAGTGCCGAGAACATGAACGCAATCGACCCACCGATGAGCAGACCGATGAAGGTCTTCACATCTGCAACGTTGATTTGTGTTTCAGGGGCCAAGAAGATGAGGTCACCCTCGAGCAGTTTTCCTGCCGCATCTTTCAGTTGGAGTTCACCAGCGATGGTTTCGATGTAGGCAGCAAAGAGCGCCACGGCAGCAATGACTGCTGAACCAATTGCAAAGCCCTTGGTAACTGCTTTGGTGGTGTTGCCAACGGCGTCGAGGCTCACCAGAATCTTGCGTGATTCGCCCTCGAATTCGCCAGCCATTTCAGCAATACCAGCGGCATTGTCAGCCACTGGGCCGAAGGTGTCTTCTGAAACGATGACACCTGTTGTGGCCAACATACCCATGCCACACAGCGCCACGAGATACAGCGACAGCAAGATATTGCCACCACCTAACCAGAGTGTGCCGCCGAGTGAAACAGCGATGCAGATGATGGCGTATACCGATGACTCAAGCCCAGATGCTGTACCTGACAACACCACGGTTGCAGGGCCAGTTTCGGCCGACTCGGCGATTTCTTTCACTGGGCCATATTCCGTACCAGTGAAATATTCCGTGAGACGGCTCAGCACTTGGGCCAAGACAAGACCAATCAATACAGCACCAAAGACGCGCCAGCCAATTCCTGAAACCAAGACTTCTTTCGTTCCAAATTTGGACAAAGTACCTACAGCTGGGTTGCCGATGTAGTACGTCGACAAAATGAGTGTGCCGATCACAGTGATGATGCCAGCAGTCAAAAAGCCGCGGTTGATTGGCTTCAGTGCATTCATTTCGCCTTCTTTAGCCCGCACGGCGAACACGCCAGCAATTGAGGCGATTACGCCGATTGCACGCGCAGCCAGTGGAAACACGAGGCCAAGTGCGGGGTTCAAACCAATCGAGTTGAACGCAGCAACACCGAGAATGATCGACGCCACGAGCGTGACTTCGTAACTTTCAAACAAGTCAGCAGCCATTCCAGCGCAGTCGCCCACGTTGTCGCCCACGTTGTCGGCGATAACGGCCGGGTTGCGTGGGTCGTCTTCGGGAATGCCGGCTTCAATTTTGCCCACCAAGTCGGCGCCAACGTCGGCAGCCTTCGTGAAGATGCCGCCACCGACGCGCAAAAACAACGCAATCAGTGAGCCACCGAAACCGAAACCCACGAGCATCGCCGATGACGTGTTTTGAAACAATGCAATGATGACCGTTGCGCCGAGCAAACCAAGACCAACGGTGAACATGCCAGCCACACCACCTGTGCGAAAGGCCACCCCGAGTGCTTCACGCATCGAGCCGCGGCGCGCTGCAGCAGCCGTGCGCACGTTGCCTCGTGTCGCAAGAGTCATGCCGATGTAACCCGTCAGCCCCGAGGCCACGCAACCCAGCAAGAAAGCCAGGGTGCGAAAGACGCCCGATGCAATGAAGCTCAGAGCCTCGGTGCCATCTTTTCGCTCAATCGACACCGATGTGACGAACACGATGATGGCCACGGGAATAAGAATCATCCCGATGGTGCGGAATTGACGCGTGAGATATGCCATCGCACCAACTTGAATCGCCGTGGCGATTTCCTTCATCTTTGGTGTGCCTTCATCCTCTGCGAGAACAGACTTTGCCAGATAGAACCCCACGGCAATCGCCAGGAGTGATGCCGCGCCAGAGAGGGCGAGCACTAGCCATTCGCCGCCGCGCAGGGTGAAGTCCTGCCAGCCGCCTTCAGATGCCAAAAGAGTAATCACGTGATGGATGTCCTTACTAAGAGGGGGGTTGCCAGAGGGCAAACCCCAATTTATGGGCTCGCATGAGTGTAGAGAATTGTGAGCCGTGTGGGTGAATCACGATGATTTACCGTGAATCGGCCCGTATCGGCCGAAGGCGGTGGGCAACAAAAATCGGCTGGATGAGACGGGCTTCACCCGACAGATGCAGTGGTTGGGGGCGCTGGGGGGTCGCGTGAGAACTAGCGTTAAGCGGGGATACAACCCCACGTATGAGCACCACCACGCCCTCGCGCCAGCCCGTAACCGGAACTGCAGCAGCACCTCGCCCGCGGCGGCCATTGTTGCTTGATCTGTATGGCACCGCAGTAGGCAAAAAGTATGCAATGGCCATCTCGGGTATTGCACTCATGGGTTTTGTGCTCTTCCACATGATTGGCAACACCAAGATGTATCTCGGCGCAGTTGAGCTCAACGAGTACGCCGAGTTTTTGAAAAAGCTGTTGTACCCACTGGCACCCAAAGAGTCGGTGTTGTGGATTCTGCGTGCCGGTTTGCTCGGCATGCTGGCGCTGCATTTGCATGCAGCCTGGTCGCTCACCGTGTTGAATCGCCATGCTCGCTCGGTGCGTTATCAAAGTGCCCGCGATTATCAAGAAGCATCGCTAGCCAGTCGCTCGATGCGCTTGTCGGGCATCGTCGTGTTGCTGTTCATCGTCTGGCATTTGCTCGACCTCACTTTTGGTGTGGTCAATACGGTTGGTGCCGATGGCGAATTTGTGCGCAGCGAGGTGTATGCCAACGTGGTGCGCAGTTTCGAGCGTTGGCCAGTGGCGTTGTTCTATGTGGTGGCCAACTTGCTGCTCGGGCTGCACCTCACCCACGGCGCTTGGAGCATTTTTCAGTCACTGGGTTGGAACAACCCTCGCTTCAACGCCTGGCGCACCGCATTCGCCCGCGGGTTTGCAGCCGTGGTGGTTATCGGCAATATCTCGTTTCCTATCGCGGTCACCCTCGGAATAGTCAGCGTCTAAGGAAGGCACATTTATGACCATGTTGCAGGATCGCCCCACCGACACCAAGTTGATCTCCAAGGTTCCCGACGGCGCGCTGGCCGACAAGTGGGACAACTTCAAGGCCAATGCCAAGCTGGTCAACCCAAGCAACAAACGCAAGTTCAAAATCATCGTGGTTGGCACTGGTTTGGCCGGCGCTTCTGCTGCGGCGTCGCTTGCCGAACTCGGCTATCGCGTCGACGCATTTACTTTTCACGACTCCCCGCGCCGCGCCCACTCGATTGCCGCTCAGGGTGGCATCAATGCAGCCAAGAACTATCAAGGTGACGGCGACAGCGTTTCGCGACTTTTCAGTGACACCATCAAGGGCGGCGACTTCCGCTCACGCGAAGGCAATGTGTATCGCTTGGCGCAAGTGTCGGTCAACATCATCGACCAAATGGTTGCCCAAGGCGTGCCGTTTGCCCGTGAATATGGCGGTTTGCTCGACAACCGCAGTTTTGGTGGCGCCCAAGTCAGCCGCACTTTTTATGCTCGCGGTCAAACCGGTCAACAATTGCTGCTCGGTGCCTACCAACAGTTGTCGCGCCAGATTGGTTTGGGCGGTGTGCGACTCTTCAACCGTTGTGAGTTGGTCGACATTGTTGTCATCGATGGCCGCGCTGCGGGCATCGTCACGCGCGACTTGCTGACTGGCGAACTCACCAGCCACGCTGCACACGCAGTGGTGCTGGCCACCGGCGGCTACGGCAACGCTTATTACCTTTCCACCAATGCCATGAACTGCAACGTCACCGCAGCGTGGCGCGCTCACCAGCGCGGCGCATATTTTGCCAACCCGTGCTACACACAGATTCACCCCACGTGCATTCCGCAGGCCGACGAGACGCAGTCCAAACTCACCTTGATGAGCGAGTCGCTGCGCAACGATGGCCGGGTGTGGGTGCCCAAGAATTTTGATGAAACCCGCGCGGCCCACGAGATTCCAGAACAAGATCGCGATTACTTCCTCGAACGGCTCTACCCGGCGTACGGCAACCTGGCGCCGCGTGATATTTCTTCTCGTGCAGCCAAACGCTTGGTCGACAAAGGCCTCGGTGTGGGGCCACTAAAGAA
>JANQZQ010000075.1:20483-23806 GCA_030728545.1 Ilumatobacteraceae bacterium | reverse complement strand
AATAAGAAAGGCCCCGGTCTTTCGACCGGGGCCTTTCGACCACCCCGAAGGGTGGCAGATTGCGTGAGCCTTAGGCGGCTCGGTAACCCTCTGCGTTGGAGCGTGCAATCGCGATACCCAAGATGATCAAGCCGTAACCAGGCTTGGCCAATACGTCGGCGATGGTGTAGCCGACTTGGATTGCGGTTGATGCATCGCTGCCGCTCAAGCCGAGCGTGTCAGCCAACCAGCTCTTTTCATCACCCAAGATGTAGGCGATGGGGTAGACACCCCAAGTGAAAAGGAGGAGGTAGCGAACGTTGTTCAGCTTGCTGCCGACTTCGCCGCTCTGCGACTTGAGGGCTTTGCCCACTTCGCCAGCGAACAATTCGTACAACACGTAGAGCATGAAGAGGCTCGAGATGATGCCCCATACCGTGCGGGTGCTGCTGCCATCGGCTGCAGTCTCGCCCGGGTAACCGGTGGCGATCATCAAGAGGGCTGCTGCCACGAGACGTGGGGTCACCTTCTTGGCGGCTTCTTTGCTCAGACCTGACACCACGACGAGTTCAGCAACGAGCAATGGAACGGTGAGGAGCCAGTCCGCGTAGCGGTAGCCCTCGTTCCATGTGCCTCCGTCGGCGAACTGGCCGAAAATGCGCCAGTAGTGGTAAGCGGCGATACCGCAAATCATCGCCGACATGGTGACGGCGCTGCGGTACTGCGGGGCTACCCGATTGCGGGAAACGAGGAAGAACACGAATCCGATGCCCATCGCTGCGACAGCGAAGGAGAATCCGTTGTAAATCAACTCGTTTTGGCTTTCAGATAGCTCAGCTATCCAAGGGACTTTGTCCATATGTTTGTTGTTCCTTTGTTTGAACCCGAGCGACCGGGTGGCCGCCCTAGTGGGGTCATCTCTTTTCTAGGGCATGACGCCCTTCACAGGCCACCAAACCGAGTTACAAGTTGCTTACCTTTGCCCCCAGTTTGTAATGAAACTGTCATATTTGAAGCCCCAGGGCGGGGTACCTCCAGCACCGCTCGGGTGGGGTGCGTACCGTAGAAGGCAGGCCATTGGCGCAAGTCGAGGGCCGCCAGGCTCCCGTAGCTCAATTGGAGAGAGCGACGGACTTCTAATCCGTAGGTTGCAGGTTCGATTCCTGCCGGGAGCGCCACTGCTCGGCGGGGCGCGTGCGTATCTACGCCTTAGCCTGAACCGACCCCTTGGAGGATTAGCAAGCGTGAAGAAATTCAAAAAAGGCGACACCGTCATTTACCCACAACACGGGGCATGCACGGTGAAAGCCATCAAGCGAATGCGCGCTTTTGAAGTGATGCAGGATTACCTGATTCTCGAATCTGTCATGACCGACGCCACGGGCAAAGGCATGACCCTGTCGGTGCCTGTTGCCAAGGTGTACGACCTGGGTATTCGCCCACCGGTGTCAAAGAGCGAACTGCAAGACCTCGTCGACGTGCTCTCTAAGCCCGACCCGCGCGTGCCTGCCAACTGGTCGCGTCGATTTAAGAACCACCAAGAAAAATTGAAGAGCGGCGACGTGTACCAAGTAGCCGAAGTGGTGCGCAACTTGGCAGCGCGTGATCGCGAGAATCAATTGTCGGCGGCCGAGAAAACCATGTACGAGCGCGCACGACTCAACCTCATTTCTGAAATAGCGCCATCAAAGCGCTGCAGCACTGAAGAGGCCACCCGGTTCTTGGATGACGCGCTTGAAAAAGGTGTGCTCAGCGCTGGCGGCAAGTCGCAGTTGCAAGAACTTGGCCGCGCCTCCACCGGCGGCAAGCGCAAGACCGAAACCAAAAAACCCGACGCGAAAAAAGTCGATGCAAAGAAGCCAGTCAAGCCCAAGGCGACGAGCAAGAAAAAGTAATTACTCATGTCGGCCCAACCAACTCGTGAGGAGTTGACGGGCGCAATTCAGCGCGGTGATATCGACACCGTGGTGATGGCGTTTCCCGATCTGCAGGGTCGGCTTGTTGGCAAGCGCACCACTGGCAGGTTTTTTCTTGAGCAGGTGGCGGAGCACGGCACCGAAAACTGCGACTACCTCATCGCGACCGATTTCGACGACGTTGCAGTGCCGGGATACCGCTTTGCTTCATACGAAAATGGTTACGGCGACATGCTGGCGCGTGCCGATTTCACGACTATTCGCATCACCCCGTGGGTGCCCAAAACCGCGCTCATTTTGTGCGACTTGTTTTCTGTTACGACTGGTGAGCCCATCAGTGTGGCACCACGTCAGGTGTTGCGAGATCAGGTGCTTGCGGCCCAACGTCTGAATCTCGAGCCAATGATTGGCAGCGAGATCGAGTTTTATTTGTTCCGCGAGTCGTATGAGCAAATCCACGCGCGCGACTATCGCAATCTCACGCCACACTCAGCGTTTATGGAGGATTACCAAGTGGTGCAAACTACGCGTGACGAATATGTCGTCGGCGAAATTCGTCGCGGTCTAGAAGCCGCCGGAATTCCTGTGGAGTTTTCCAAAGGTGAAGCAGGTCGCGGTCAACACGAACTCAACCTCGCCTACACCCGAGCGTTGGAGATGGCCGATCGCAACATGGTGTATAAAACGGCAGCCAAGGAAATCGCTACTGGGCTGGGGCGAAGTGTCACCTTCATGGCCAAATATGATTTCGCCGAAACCGGTTCGTCGTGCCACGTGCACTCGAGTCTGTGGCATCTGAGTGAAGGTGCAATTCGCGGGTCGGCGTTTGACGGAGACTTCACCGAACATTTCCGCATGTATTTGGCCGGGCAGCTCGCAGCCGCACGCGACTTCAGCATTCTGTGGGCGCCGACTGTGAACAGCTACAAGCGATTTCAGCCCGGTTCATGGGCACCCACCGCAGTGGCCTGGGGTGCAGATAATCGCACGCTCGGGTTCCGCGTGGTCGGCCACGGCGCAGCCACCCGTGTGGAGTGCCGCATCCCTGGTGCGGATGCCAACTCGTATCTCGCTTTCGCCGGCACCATCGCAGCCGGTTTGTACGGCATTCGTCATCGCTTGTCGTTGCCTGATGCGTATTTGGGCAACGGTTACGAGGCAAAAGACTTGCCGCGAATTCCCACCACGCTTGCCGAAGCAGCCGACTTGTGGGAGCGCAGCGAGATTGCTCGTGAGTGTTTCGGCGACGATGTGCACCACCACCTGCTCACCATGGCGCGCCACGAATGGTCGACGTTCAATGCCAGTGTCACCGATTGGGAGCGCGTGCGCTATTTTGATCGCGCCTAAGCCATGACCCGTCTCGCTGGAAAAGTTGCCTTCATCACTGGTGGAGCCAGTGGCCTTGGTCGGGTTGGCGCCGAGCGA
>JANQZQ010000075.1:0-20473 GCA_030728545.1 Ilumatobacteraceae bacterium | reverse complement strand
CATCACAAACTTTGCAGGCCATCGCACAGGCCGGGGGGACCGCAGCCAGTGTCGCATGCGACGTGAGCAGTGACGCATCGGTGCGTGATGCGGTTGCGTTTGCCGTCGAAACGTTTGGTGATTTGCACGTGTTGTACAACAACGCGGGCGTCATGATGGCGGCCGACGACGACCCGACGAATACTCCCGATGAAGTAATCGAGCAGACACTCAATATCAACGTGAAGGGTGTGTTGTACACATGCCGTCATGCAATTGCGCCGATGATGGAATCGGCAAAACGGTGTGGCGAGACATCATCAATCGTGAATGTTGCGTCGTTTGTGGCTCATCTGGGGGCAGCCACCCCGCAAATTGCCTACACGGCATCCAAGGGTGCGGTGCTGGCGATGACTCGCGAGATTGCGGCAATTTATGCCCGCCGCGGATTGCGGGCCAATGCGCTGTGCCCCGGGCCAGTGATGACGCCGTTGCTGGCCAAATTTTTGAGCGACGACGCCAAACGCGAGCGGCGCTTGGTGCATATCCCGATGGGTCGCTTTGGTGAGCCACACGAGATCGTGAACGGTGCATTATTTTTGGCATCGAACGAAAGTAGTTGGATGACCGGGCAAAGTTTGATTATTGACGGCGGCATCACTTCGGCTTACGTGACCCCAGAAGGCCCGGCATGGTCGTGAGACCTATGAACACAGCCGTAAGACCTATGAACACAGTCGACAGACCTATGAACACAGTCGTGAGAATCGGAGCACAGTCGTCAGACTTGGAGGCACAGTCGTGAAAGTTGCCTTTGTTGGTCTCGGCGTGATGGGTGGCCCGATGGCGCGTCACTTGGCCGCCAAAGGCCACGAGGTCACGGTGTACAACCGCACCGACGAAAAATCTCGGGCGTGGGTTGCTGCCCACGGTGGTGAGCAGGCGGCAACACCGCGCGCGGCTGCGGCCAACGTTGACATTGTTTTTGTGTGTGTCGGCAACGACGACGACGTGCGGTCGGTCGTCTATGGCCCCGATGGTGTGTTGGCCGGCGCGCGGTCAGCCAGCATCGTGGTCGATCACACGACGGCGTCGGCAACCCTGGCCCGTGAACTGGCCAGTGCCTGTGCCAAGCAGGACGTGGGTTTCATTGATGCGCCAGTTTCTGGCGGGCAGGCAGGCGCCGAAAATGGGCAGCTGTCGGTGATGTGCGGCGCCAACGACGAACAGGTTTTTGACCGCGCGTATCCAGTGATCATGAGTTACGCCAAAGTGTGCAAACGTCTGGGTGATGCTGGCTCGGGCCAGCTGGCAAAAATGGTGAATCAAATTTGCATTGCCGGCGTGGTGCAAGGGTTGAGCGAAGGGCTCAACTTGGCATTGGCCGCGGGGCTCGACCCAGACGCACTGGTCGAAGTCATCTCGCAGGGGGCTGCAGGGTCGTGGCAGATGTCGAATCGGGCCAAAACAATGGTGCGCAACGAATTCAATTTTGGTTTTGCCGTCGAGTGGATGCGCAAAGACTTAGCGATTTGTTTAGATGAAGCCAAGCGACTTGGGGTTGAACTTCCGATCACCACGATCGTGAACGAGTTTTATGGCGAGATTATGCAATCAGGTGGGCGACGCTTCGATACCAGTTCGCTAATTACGCGACTGCGAGCGCCAGTCGATCCACCCCGCGAATCGTAAGTCGATCACGCCAAATCGGCTCGTCGGCTAATTCGATGTGGGCATAACGCTGCAACAGACTTTCGATTGCTACCTGCGCTTCGAGTTTGGCGAGAGCGAAACCCAGGCAATAATGCGTGCCAGCTGCGAACCCAAGGTGCTTGTTGGCATTCGAGCGCCGCAAGTCGAGTCGGTGTGGGTTGTCAAAAACGCTCGGGTCGTGGCTTGCTGCACCAAGGCTGGTGAGCACGCGTTCACCAGGTGCAACTTCGATGGTGCGGTCACCCACTTGAAACTGCACTGGCACCACTGGCACACGCACGGTGTGTTGCACCGGCCCATCAAATCGCAGGAGTTCGTCGATGGCATTAGGGCTCAACCCATGTTGGCGGGCATAAGCGAGTTCGTCTGGGGCTCGCAGCAGCGCAAGCATCGAGTTGCCGATCAAATTCACGGTGGTCTCGTGGCCGGCAATGTAAAGCAAGACCACGAACGTGACCAACTCTTCGGCGGTGAGCTTGTCGCCAGATTCTTCGGCAGAAATCAACGATGACAACATGTCGCTGCCCAGATTGGTGCGGCGTTCGGCGATCACCTCGTCGAGAAATGGCAGAAGCTGGGCGAAGGCGGCATCGGCTTGCTCGATGTCGTCCATCCCCACGGTGGGTTCGAGCGTGCGGGTGATGACCTGGGACCAATCGCGAAGTTCTTCGGCACGCTCGATGGGCATGCCAAGCATCGCCGAAATCACTAAGAACGGCACCGGAAATGCAACGTCGTCGATGAGTTCGAACGTGCCACCGTTGCGCACACGTAGGTCGGCAGATTGCAACGCTTCGTCGACGTAGTGCTGCACCATCGGCCGCAACATTTCGATGGCGCTGGGCGTAAATGCTTTTGACACCAGACGTCGCAGTCGCGTGTGATCGGGCGGGTCGAGGTTGAGAATCGACTTCGACGTATCGCGGCGGCGCTCGCGCATGCGCTTGCGAATCGGGTCATCGACGGGTTTGGCCGACTTTTCGATGTCTCTGCTGTAGTCGTTTGATCGCAGCACCGTGGCTACATCGCTGTAGCGCGTGAGCACGACCAAGCCACCGAAAGCCATGTGCACTGGGTCGTGTTCGCGCAAGGCGTCGTAGAACGGGTGCGGGTTGGCGCGAAACGCCGGATCAAAAGGATTGAAAGTGGCGAGCGTCATTGCGGGTTAGTAGGAAATGGCACCGTTGCCTGTTCATGCAAAATGGGGTCTTGGTCGGGCAGCACAATCCAGTGGGCGCCGTTGACTCGCCGCGTGAGCGATGTGCTCACGGCGTCGACAACTTGTTGCGTCTTCATGAGTGGCATACCAAGTTCGGCAATCCAATCGCGGGCCCGTTCACCGATGAGTGGCGTGTCGACAAAACCTGGGCAGATTGCGCTGATGCAGACCCCATACTCGGCGAGCCTGGGCGAGAGTGATTTAACTAACCCAGAGACTGCATATTTTGTGAGCCCGTAAATCGGGTCGGGCGGAATCGGCACGAACGCGGCAATAGATGCAGTCACCACGATGTCGCCGGTGCGACGTTCACACATTTCGGGAATCACCGCCCGGGCACCGAACACCACGCCGTCGACATTGACGCCGATAGCGCGTCGGTACTCGTCATCGGTCATTCGCACGAGCGGTGGCGAGAGAGGGTCGGTGGGGCCGTCAAGCACATTGCGATGCGTGGTGATGCCGGCGTTGAGATGCACGAGATCAAAATGGTCGTGCGCAGCAATGAAGTCGGCCCACGCCTCGCTGGACGACACGTCGAGCACTTCGGCGCGCACGTTGAGTCGCGCACCAGTGGTCTTCAGCGCCTCTTGGTCGATGTCAACGATGGTGACGGTGGCGCCGGCCTTGATGAGTGCTTCGGCAACCGCGGCGCCGATGCCGCTGGCACCACCAGTAATAAGTGCGTTACGGCCTGAAAGATTCATGAACGGAACCTAGTTGTGTCGTCGCTGGCGTTGCGAGTCAGGCGCCGACTGCCTGCGCGTGTTCGGTCAGCGCCGAGGCGTAGGCATCCATGAGGCGACCAATTTCCGCATCGGTAGTGACGAGTGGTGGACAAAAAGCGTTGGTGTCAGCACCGATGCCACGCACGATGGCGCCGTTGCGCATGGTGATGTCGCGCACCGCCTGGGCATCATGGTGGGCATGCAACCCGGCCGCCCACACGGCGCCGTCGCCACGCACTTGTTTGATTAAGCCGTCGCGGTGCAGTGCATGTAGCGCAGCCGACACCAGTGAGCCAACATGTTTGGCGCGCTCGACTAAGCCCTCTCGCTCGATGATGGCCAAGTTTTCTAACGCTGCGGCGCATGCGGTGGCGTGTCCTGAGTAGGTATACCCGGTGCGAAGAACGAAATTCGGGTCGGCTTCGAGTGCACTCAGTGGTGCGGCACCTACGAACACTCCGCCGAGCGGCACATAGCCCGATGTGACGGCCTTGGCAAAACAGGTGAAGTCGGGAATGACTCCAAATCGCTGCGCTGCAAACCAGGTGCCGAGGCGACCGAAGCCAGAGATGACTTCATCAAAGATGAGGAACGCACCGTGTTGGTCGCACAACTTGCGTAACGACTGCAGGTATCCGTCGCTTGGTGGAAACACTCCGCCAGCACCCTGCACTGGTTCAACCAGCACTGCGGCGATACGCGCGCTGTCGCGACTCATCGCGAGCGACAATGCTTCGATATCGTCGGGGTCAACTTGGGTTACATCGGGCACGAGTGGGGCGAAGCCGATTTTGTTGAGCGGCAACCCCTGCGCGCTGGTGCCACCGAAGTTGCTGCCGTGGTACCCACGCCCGCGCGAGATGATGATGGTGCGCTCGGGGTGGCCTGCTTGCACCTGGGCAAGTCGGGCAAGTTTCATGGCCGTGTCTACGGCCTCAGAACCACTCGAGCACAAAAACACTCGGTTGCCTGGCATCGCCGAGAGCGAGTGCAACTTGTCGGTGAGCTCATCGGTTATGGCAGTGGTGAATGGGTCGAAATTGTTGTACGACTCGAGCGTGCCGATTTGTGCAGCAATCGCTTCGGCCATGTCTTTGCGACCATGGCCGATATTGCAGTACCACAGGCTGGCCATCCCGTCGATGTACTCCTTACCCGTGTCGTCATACAGACGTGCGCCCTCACCACGCACCATGGAGACGAACTCGGTACGCGAGGGTTTGGTGAAGGCATGCAGGTATGTGGGCTTCACGAAAAGAACCCTAGTAATTGCCCAGCAACTAGCCTGAGAACGCAATGAAAGGCCTCATCTTGTCCGGTGGTGCTGGAACGCGATTGCGACCCATCACGCATACGAGTGCCAAGCAGTTGGTGCCCATCGCCAACAAGCCGATTTTGTTCTACGGCATCGAAGCCATGAAGAAAGCCGGCATCAACGAAATAGGAATCATCGTTGGCGACACGCGCAAAGAAATCATGGCAGCGGTGGGAGACGGGTCAAAGTTTGGCATCAAGGCCACCTACATTCCCCAAGATCAGCCACTTGGGCTCGCCCACTGTGTGCTGATTGCTCATGAGTTTTTGGGTGATGATGATTTCGTTATGTATTTGGGTGACAACATGCTTGAGCAAGGCCTTGAAGGTTTTGTAACCGAATTTGAGTCAGCGCGTGCCGCTGGCGGAAGCACGGCCCCGACTGCCCAAATTCTGTTGTGTCATGTTGACGACCCCCGCCAGTTTGGTGTAGCCGAAGTAACCAAAGAGGGTCACGTGACTCGGCTCGTGGAAAAACCGAAAGACCCACCCAGTGATTTGGCTTTGGTCGGGGTCTACTTGTTCGACAAAACGATTCATGAAGCAGTGCGAGCAATCAAGCCTTCGGCTCGTGGCGAATTAGAAATCACCGACGCCATCCAGTGGCTCATCGAACAAGGCAAGACCGTGCGGCACGAAGTGTTGAACGGCTGGTGGATTGACACCGGCAAAAAAGACCCTCTACTGGAATGCAATCGTCTGGTGCTCGAAGTGTTAGAGGCGCGCAATGACGGCAGTGTGGATGCCGGTTCGCAAATTGAAGGACGCGTCGTAATTATGAAGGGTGCCAAAGTGGTGAACTCGCGCATACGTGGGCCGGTGGTGATTGGCAGCGATTCCAAAATTGAAAACAGTTACATCGGGCCATACACCTCGGTTGGCAATGGCTGCAACATCGTGAATTCCGAGCTCGAACATTCGGTTTTGCTCGATGGGTGCACTGTCACCGACGTTCACAAGATGACCGACTCGTTGTTGGGTCGCAACGTGCAAGTGGTGCGTTCGCAACACCTGCCCCGCGCCCTGCGGTTGATGCTCGGCGACGATTCGAAAGTGGAGCTTGACGCCTAGATGCCAAAAATTACTGAGTCCAACCTGATTGCGGGCGTGCAGATCGTCGAGCCGAGCATGCACGGCGACGAGCGGGGTTTCTTTATCGAAACGTACCGCCGCGAGTGGTTTCCACTCGGACGCGAAATGATTCAGGGCAACCGTGGCGATCGCAAGGCTGGCGCGATAGTCGGCTTGCACTATCACTTGCACCAAGCCGACTATTGGTACGTTCCGTACGGAACTTGCCGAGTGGTGCTGCATGATTTGCGCACTGGGTCACCAAGTGATGGCGTAACGCAAACAATTGATCTCGGCGCACGGCCAGACGGCACCCACGATCATCGCGGCATCTTCATTCCACCTGGTGTGGCCCATGGCTTTGCATCGCTTACCGATATGACGATCACGTATTTGGTCGATAATTACTACAACCCCAACGACGAGCTCGGTGTTGCGTACGACGACCCAGCCATTGGCGCCGACTGGGGCATTGCAACCCCCACATTGTCGAAACGCGATCAAGCCAACCCACTGCGCAAAGACATCGCGCCGCATCAGCAGCCGATCTGGGGAATGCGAACCTAGATGCGCTCGACCCGAGGCACAGACGCTTGAAGATTTTCGTAACGGGTGGCGCCGGGTTCATCGGCAGCAACTACGCGCGTTGGGTGTTGCACAACACCGATCATTCGGTGACCGTGTACGACTCGTTGACTTACGCCGGAAATTTGTCAACAATGCGCGACTTAGATGACAGCCCGCGATTTTCGTTTGTGAAAGGCAACATCTGTCACCCAGATGAAATAGCACAAGCAATGGCTGGCCACGACTGGGTGGTGCACTTTGCAGCCGAGAGCCACGTGGATCGTTCGATCGAAGGCGGCGAAGATTTCGTGCTCACTAATTGCTTTGGCACCAACGTGGTCATCGACACTGCGCGCAAGCTGGGCATGCAGCGTGTGGTGCACATCGGCACCGACGAGGTCTACGGCAGTGTTGAAGTTGGTTCATCAAAAGAAACCGATTCACTCGAGCCGCGTTCGCCGTATTCAGCGTCGAAGGCCGGAAGCGACCTGATTGCACTGTCGTATCACGCCACCCACGGCACGCCCGTGTTGGTCACGCGCTGCACCAACAACTTCGGCCCGTTTCAGTATCCCGAAAAGGCGATCCCTCTGTTCACCACCAACTTGCTTGATGGCAAGAAAATTCCGCTGTACGGCGACGGCCTCAACGAGCGCGACTGGTTGTACGTCGACGACCATTGCTCGGGCGTGCACCTCGTGCTGGAACGCGGCACGGTTGGCGAGATCTACAACATTGGTGCCGGCAACGAAACCCCCAACCGTGTGCTCGTGGACAAACTGTTGGCTCTACACGGCAAAGACGACTCGAGCGTGCAATACGTGCAAGATCGCAAAGGTCACGATCGTCGCTATTCGGTGGATATCGCCAAGATCACCAAGTTGGGGTGGAAGCGCGAGCGTTCGCTCGACGAAGCGCTGGAATCCACGGTGGCCTGGTATCGCGACAACCGCTGGTGGTGGGAGCCGCTCAAGGCCAAGCCGTGAAGATTTTGATCACGGGTGCTGGCGGGCAACTTGGTCACGAGTTGGTGGATGTAGCCAACCAAGCAAAAAACGAAGTTGTCGGCTTGACACGTGCGCAACTCGACGTCACTGATCGCGGTGCAGTGCAGCAAGCGGTGACCGCTGCCCGGCCGCAGGTGATTATTCACGCAGCAGCATGGACTGCAGTCGACGCCTGCGAAGGCGACGCGGCCAAGGCAATGTTGGTCAACGCCACTGCAACACAACATGTTGTTGATGCAGCGCGCAATGTTGGTGCGCGGGTGGTGTACATCAGCACCGACTATGTCTTTGACGGAACCAAGCCGAGCCCGTATCTGGAAACCGATACACCGAATCCGCAATCGGTGTACGGCGTTTCAAAGTTGGCAGGGGAGCAGGCACTCGACCTAGCACTTGACTCGGTGGTGCGAATCTCGTGGGTGTGTGGTTACCACGGTGCCAACATGGTGAAGACAATTCTGCGACTGGCCGCCGAGCATGACACGCTCACTTTCGTTGATGACCAGATTGGTAACCCCACCATGGCTGATGATGCCGCGCGCATGATTGTGCATCTGGTCACCGAACAATCTGGTGGTATCTGGCACGTAACCAATCAGGGTGTGGTGAGTTGGTACGAGTTTGCACGTGAAGTGTTGCGTGCCGCAGGGCTCGACCCGGCACGGGTTCGACCGATACAAACCCGCGATCTGATGCCACAACGCCCGGCACCACGCCCGGCCAATTCGGTGCTGGAGAATCAGGCACTGCGTGACGCAGGTATCGCACCACTTGACAACTTTCATGTTCCACTGTCACGCCTAGTAAACCGCCTGCGGTTAGGGTGACGGTATGTCGGGCAGCAACCTAGGCGAAGTCGCATGATGACCCCTGTTGCATTGCTCGAAGTGCTTGAGCCCACGGCAGCGAAGTTGTACGACCGACACATGGGTGTGGCCAAAGAGTGGTTTCCACACGAGTATGTGCCTTGGAGCCGTGGCAAAGATTTTGACCCCGAGCGCCCGTGGTCGGCGAGTGATGCCGACTTTGGTGACGGTGGTTGGACACTGCCCGACGCCGTGCGTGCTGCACTGTTTGTCAATTTGTTGACTGAAGACAACCTGCCTTATTACACACGTGATATCAGCACCATCTTTGGTGGCGACAGCGCGTATGGTGCGTGGGCCCGCAACTGGACTGCCGAAGAGGGCCGCCACGCCATCGCCATTCGCGACTATCTCACGGTTACCCGTGCACTCGACCCAGTCGAGTTAGAGCGGGCGCGCATGCACCAAGTGCGTGGCGCGCAGGTGCCGACCCCAGGTGGCCTATATGAGGCGCTTGCGTATTTGTCGATGCAAGAACTTGCCACGCGAATTGCCCACCGCAACACGGGCAAGCTCATCGGCGACCAAGCCGGTCAAGATGTCATGCTGCGAGTGGGCAACGACGAAAACCTGCACTACTTGTTTTACCGCGACCTCGCCTCGGCGGCACTCGAAGTTGCCCCCTCAGAGATGATGATCGGAATCGAGCGCGCAGTGCGCAACTTCTCGATGCCAGGCACCGGTATTCCGAACTTCACCGAACACGCAAAAAAGATTGCGAGTGCGGGTATCTACGACTTCAAGATTCATCTCGAGCAAATCCTCGAGCCAGTCGTGCTGCGTCACTGGAAAGTAAAAGATGTGTCGGGTCTGTCAGCCGAAGGCGAACAGGCCCGCGAGGCATTGATTGCCCGCATTGACAAAATCGGCCGTGTGTCGGCCCGTTTGTCGCGCGAACCCCAAACGGTGTAGACCAAGGCGGTGCCCTCCGCAGCATCCGCCAGCACAGGTACTCCTGATGTTGAGCGGCTCAATGTTGCCCTCGCCCCCCGACTCGGTGCAGCCCGAGTAACTGCAGTGCAAGCCGAAGCAATCGGCACTGGGCAGATGTCAGAGTCACGTCGCTTGCGGGTGGCCTACAGCGCGCCATGTGACTTGCCAAGCACGCTGATAGCCAAATTTCCAAGTGACGACGCGACTAGTCGCGCCACTGGCAAAGCAACACGGTGCTATGAAGTCGAGACGTCGTTCTATCGCGACTTGCGTGATGCGCTCGATGTGCATGCCCCGCAGTGCCACTTCGTTGAGCGCAATGGCGAAACAGACGACTTTTTATTGCTACTTTCAGATTTTGCGCCATGTCGCCAAGGTGACCAGATTGCCGGGTGCACTCTGGACGAGGCGCGTGCCTGCGTTGATGAATTAGTGCGACTACATGGCCCACTGTGGAATTCACCACTGCTAGCGAGGCTCGGCTGGTTGAACCGCAGTTCGCCCGACCAGCGCCTGGCGAGTTACGGGCTCATGCAGTCGGTGTTTCCTGGTTTCATGAAGCGTTATTACGACCGACTGACCCCCGCGGCGCGCATGGTTGGGGATGAGTTTGCGCGCGATGCGGGCGATTACTCGTCGCGTATTGCACCACACAGCACGGTGGTGCACGGCGACTTTCGGCTCGACAATTTATTGTTCACCGCTGGTGGCCGTGTCGGGGTCGTAGATTTTCAAACCGTTACGCATGCCTGTGGTGCACTTGACCTTGCTTACTTCATCGGTGCTGGGCTTAATGCCGACGTGCGGCGCGCGCACGAACGCGAACTGGTTGCGCAATGGGCCGATGGTTTGGGTGGCTACAACGTGTCTATGAGTTTTGATGAGGCCTGGTTGGAATACCGCAGGTTTACGTTTGCGGGTTTCATGATGGCCGTGATTGCCTCGATGATCGTGAAGCAGACAGAACGTGGCGATGACATGTTTATGGCGATGGCCAATCGGCACGCCCAGCACGTCGCTGACCTTGACGCACTTGCAGTTGTGCGAGGCTGAGAGAACCATGGCTCGCTATGACGCTGCCGACGAACGATTCGGCCACCAGATTCCTGAACCGTTTCGCAACACGGTCCTGCACCACAACGACTGGCGCGAAAGCCTGTTTTTCATCATGCATCCGACGGATCAGTTGGGTGACGTGTGCATTCTCACGCTGGCCAACTTTCCGAGCCGTAACGAAATGGATTCGCTCCAGTTGGGTCGCTGGGGCACCACGCCGATTTTTGCGCGTCATACTCGTCATGTTGACGGTGACCAAGACAACTGGAATGTCGGCCCAGTGCATATCGAAGTAATCGAGCCACGCAAGCAGGTGCATCTGCGGGTTGATGCCACCGACAAGTCGCCGCTGGCAATGGACATCACCTACACCGCCCGCGTGCAGCCGTATCAACTGCGTCGCGGCACGATGAAAGCCGGTCACGAAGTGGTCTGGGACCAGTCGCACATGTTTCAAAGTGGCTGGTACAACGGCACCGTAACCCATAAGGGCGAAACCAAACAGATTGACAATTGGTGGGGCCAGCGAGACCACTCGTGGGGAATTCGCACGCACTATCGCTGCCCGATGTGGATGTGGTTGGCGATTCACGTGCCAGAAGGAATGCTCGCAGTGTGGTGTTGGGAGTTGCCGAATGGCGCGCGCATCTACACCGACGGATGTTTTTCGCCCAGCGACGGGGGAGCACCGGTGGCTGTTCGCGAGTTTCGCCACGACCTGAATTGGCTTGATGCTGCAAATACAGCAACGTCGTACGAGCGCCATGGCGAGAACGTGCATGGGCTAGCAGGCCAAGTGTTGTTCGTTCTGGAAAATGGCCGCGAGATCAGCGTGGATGCCACAGGGCGCTGGGCACAGCGGTACGACGCGTTCAACCCAGGGAAATCAAACTCACTTGGCGGGGGCCTGAGTGAAATGTTGATCACTACGAGCGACGGCCAGCGTGGCACAGCAATTTATGAAGTTACTGGTGCGTGGCATCACAAGTATTTTCCACTCGCCCGAGGTGAGCGCTTGCCGCCCGATGGCCTTACCCCCGGAGAAGATCAACGCGCCTAGTTGGCGGCGATTACTCGACCAAGTGTTGCATCGGCTGCTGGGCGAGCGCCAATGTGTTCGATCACCCAGGCGGCGATCCGCGTGGCGAACCGCGCAGCTTCAATGACGTTGGCGTGCTTGGCGAAATGTGCGAGGTAAGCACCAGCAAACGAATCGCCGGCACCAGTGGCATCAACCAAGTTGTTGGTGGCCGGTGCTATCACCGTTTGCACACCGTTGTGATGCACGAGCGCGCCGTCGGCATCCAGTTTGAGAATGATCGTTGCGTCGGTGAGCTGAGTGGCGAGAGCTGCGGCGATGTCGGCGGGCTCCAGCAGATTGGTGAGCACCCGACCTTCTTCGTAGTTGGGCAAGAACACTTTGATGCCCAAATCTTTGATGTACGACCAGAAGGTTGCGACACCCATTTGCTCGATCATCTGGAATGACGCAGGGTCAAAAGAGATCAGCTTGTTGCTCGCCCGTGCAATTTCGGCAGCGAACCGAGCGGCAGTGCGGGGTGGGTCGGTAAAGAACGACCAGGCCGTGAGGTGTAGGTAATCGGCACGGTTGATTACCGACTTGGGGAGCTCTTGGGGCAGCAAGAAAAAGTCGGCACCACGACCCGACACCATGCTGCGCTCACCGGTTTGATCAACGAATACCGCGACGCTGCCAGTGAGGTGGGCATCGGTCTGGATGAAGTGGTGCAGGACCCCTTCACGTTCTAGGTCTTCGCGGGCCAGGTCGCCCAGGCGATCACGGCCAATCTTGCCGATGAAATGAGTATCGAGGCCGCATCGACGCGCCCACACGGCAACGTTCGCAGCACTACCGCCGGGGTGCAGAAGCACTTCGCCGAACGAGTCGCCACCTTTGAGCACTTCGTTGTTGGTGCGGATGAGCACATCCCACGCAAAATCGCCAACGACACACAGGCTCACGCCTCGAACGCTATCTAGCGCTTGATGTCTGACGTGATGAGGTTCACGATGCGCTGCGGTAACCCCACCAGGATTGGGTAGATCTTGGCTCGCTTGGGCAGACACACGTTTGCGGTGTCGTTTTCAATTGCGTCACACACCGCTCGAGCGACTCGTTCACGTGGCACTTCGGGCAACAACTGTAAGCGGCGCAGTCGGTTGAACATTCGCTCGGCGGCCCGCACATTTTTTACATTGGCCAGCATGTCAGTGGGAATTGGGCCAATTTCTACGAGGCTCAGCCCGACAGGCGAGCCTTTCAGTTCGTGACGTAACACGCGATGAAATCCGGACAGCCCGGCCTTTGACGAGCAGTACAACGTCATGCCTGCGAACCCGCCGGCCGCTGCAAGCGACGAAATGTTCACCACGTGTCCGCGCCCGCGTGAACGCATGAGCGGCACGGCCTGGCGCATTAACTCGATTGGCACCACCTGGTTGAGCGTGATGACACGTTCAACATCAAGAGCCGAGGCCTCAGCAAACATTTTTGTGTCGTCAACACCAGCATTGTTGACGACCACGTCAATTGCGCCGTGAACGGATTCGAGCCGGCCAATGAGGTCGTTGCGTTGCGCTGCCTCGGACAAATCACATGGGTAGGCGACACCGTTGATTGCCTGCATTACGTCGTTGAGTGCACCTGCGCTGCGCGCCACACCGATGACCTTGGCACCTCGGCTGGCTGCTTGCCGAGCAATCGCTTCGCCGATGCCCCGTGAGGCGCCAGTGACGAGTACTCGCGCACCGCTGAGGTCCATGACCAGATGGTAGCCACTGCTCGCTACGGTGGCAGTTGTGGCAGTGCCCATCATCAAACGAGTGCAAGACGTGCCGCAACACGAATGGAATAGCTCCACCCGCGGCAGGGTGCAATGGTGGGAGTTGGTCGGCGGCGACACCATGCCCACCAAAGAAATGGTTGTAGGCATTGCCGAGGTGCCAGTTGGTGCCGGGCGGCCGGCCCGCGGTCATACGCACGAACCCGCTGAGGTGTACTACATCATCTCGGGCACAGGCGAAGTAGTAGTCGATGGCGAAACGTATGCACTACGAGTCGGTGATGCTGTGTGGATTCCGCCGAATGCAGAACACGCGGCGTATAACGTCGGCGACGAACCGTTGAAACTTTTGTATATGTTTGCCAAAGACAAGTTCAGTGATATCACGTATTGCTTTCCGAGTGAAACGTAACGATTGCGCCACTTTTTTTGATACAGCGTTCCGCTGTGTTTGTCGGCGCTTCGCTGCGCTGCTATAGCGCTTTGCAGACGGTGATGTGATGCACATGTGCAGGTAGCCTGAGGGTTCTCGGATGCTTCGCATTCGCTGTCTGTAAGGAACCCCACTCGTGAGTCGCATTCTCGTCGTCGGCGCCGGCGGAGTAGGGGCAAGTATGGCCTCAATCGCCGAGTCCCGCACATTCTTCGAAGTCTTCGTACTGGCCGATATCAACGAGCAGCGTTGCGTCGATGCCCTGAAAAATTTGGACAACCCGGACCGCTTTTTGACGGCCAAGGTGGATGCCAACAACAAAGACGATCTAGTCGCATTGGCGAGGGCCCACAAGATCGACATCATCGTCAACGCCTGTGACCCGCGCCTGAATGATCCCATTTTCGCAGCCGCCTTAGAAGCGGGCTGCACGTACGTAGACATGGCTATGAACCTGTCCAAGCCACACCCCACCAACCCGTACAACGAGGTGGGCGAGCCGCTGGGTGCCGCCCAGTTGGCGGCTGATGCCCAGTGGCGCGACCGCGGTTTGCTGGCACTCGTCGGCATGGGTGTGGAACCCGGGCTCTCTAACGTGTTCGCGCGATACGCAGCCGATCATCTGTTTGACACCATTGACGAAATTGGTGTGCGTGATGGCTCGAACTTGTCAATTGATGGTTTTGACTTTGCACCAACGTTTTCCATTTGGACCACCATCGAAGAATGCTTGAACCCACCAATCGTTTGGGAAAAGTCGCGGGGTCTGTTCACCACCGAAATTTTCAGTGAGCCCGAGGTGTTCCATTTTCCGGCGGGCATTGGTGCGTATGAGTGCGTGAATGTCGAGCACGAAGAAGTGCTGCTTATCCCACGTGAAATCGAGTGCAACCGCGTGACGTTCAAGTATTCACTCGGTGCCGAGTTCATCGACTGGTTGAAGACCTTCGCTTATCTCGGTCTCGACCGCACCGAGAAAGTTCGAGTGGGAGACGTTTCAGTGGCACCGCGTGACGTGTTGGCGGCCGTGCTTCCCAACCCGGCAAAACTCGGCCATCTCATGCACGGGCGCACATGTGCCGGCACCTGGGTGAAGGGCACGTCGTATGGCGAGCCGCGAGAGGTGTATCTGTATCACGTGGCTGACAACGAGACCACCATGCGTGAATACGGCTCGCAAGCCGTGCTGTGGCAAACCGCAATCTGCCCAGTGGTGGCGTTGGAGCTACTCGCTACTGGTGCATGGAAAGGTGTCGGTGTGCGCGGTGCCGATGCGTTCGACGCTGTGCCATTTCTTAACTTGCTTGGCGACTACAACACTCACCACGGAATGGTGGAGATGGGGCCGCGTCTATGGCCAAGCCCCAAGTCCACCGGACAACGTGGATGGGATCGCCCGCTGCGGCGCGCAATTGTTCCTGGCGCGTAGCTATTTGCCGGCGAGTGCCGCAACCACTGGCGCAAACGATTCAACGTCGTCGCCACCCACAATCACGTATGACAAGCCAAATTTCTCTCGGCGGGCAATAAGCGTGTCGATGAGTTCATTGGGTGGGCCGATGAGTGCAAATGGCGAGTCGTGAATTAACGCCGCATCCACGCCCATGCCTGCGGCAAGTTTCTCGCGAGCAGACTTGCCATCTTCGGTGACGTTGACGAGGAACGTGCGGATGTTTAATTCAATGTCGCTGAATCGCGTTCCGGCTTTTTCGCGCACGATGGCAATCTTTTCCGAAACTGCCTGAGAGGACATGTCGGCGATGACCTCGGGGCCGACTGCGCCAGGCGCTAGTGACGGGTTGATGCCCACGATGTCGGCCTCGCGAGCAGCAATGCCGAGCATGCGTTTGCCGCCTGCACCAATCAAAATAGGCGGACACGGACGCTGCAAAGGTTTTGGAAGGCCGTTGTAGTCGGTGATGTTGTAGTGCGTGCCGGTGAATGAAAAAGCGCCATCGGCCATGCAGCCGCGAATCACCTTGAGACCCTCGACAAAGCGATCGATGCGCACACCAGGCGTGTCGTATTGCATGCCTGCCTGGTCGTAGTCGGTGCGCATCCAGCCGGCACCAATCCCGATGTCAATGCGACCGTCGGAGAGCACGTCCATGGTGGCGAGTTCTTTGGCGAGCACCACTGGGTGCTTGTAGTCGTTGTCAAACACGAGCGCACACACACGCAAATTTTTTGTCACATGTGCTGCGACGGTCATTGCCGGAACTGGCGCTAGTTGATCGGTGAAATGGTCGGGCATCGTGAGCACCGCGTAGCCGAGGTCTTCGGTGCGCCGCGCGAGGTCGGCCCAGGCTTTGCCGGATGGGGCAGTGGATGCTTGAACGCCGAAGCGGAAAGGTCGATGATTGGTCACCTGCGAGAGAGTAGCAAGTAGCGTGAAGGGCACGTGCGTCTAGCAATGTGGTCGTTGCGACTGGTAGTCGCTGTGCTGTTGTCGGCACTGCTGCTCTCGGCTTTGGTCATCGGAATGGCCCCGCGCGTCTGGGGCATGTTGAACGCCCATGACGAGGTTCCTATTTCCCTATACGAGGTGGGCGGGTTCACGGGTTTGGCTGAGCGCAGCGTGTTGATCGACGCCAATGGTCGCCAGCTCGGTGTGTTTCAAGCCGAGAACAGCCAGCAGGCGCTAATTGACGAGATTCCTGCTCACGTTGTTGCGGCGCTACTGGCCATCGAGGATCGCAGCTTTATGCAACACCGAGGGGTCGACCTGCGTGCCGTGGGGCGACAAATAATCACCAATATCAATGACGGTGCTTCAGGCGGTGCCTCGACAATTACTCAACAGGTCGTAAAAAACGAATTGCTGGCCACTTTGCCGCGTGATGGCCGATACAAGTTGCTACAGATGCGCTACGCGATTTTGTTGGAGCGACAGTTATCGAAAGACCAAATTCTTGAACGATGGTTCAACACCAATTTTTATGGTTACAACGCCTACGGCATCAAGGCTGCCGCCGAGGTGTATTTTGGCAAAGACATTTCCGACCTGACGGTTGAAGAGGGCACGTTTTTGGTGGGCATGGTGCAGGCGCCATCGTCATATGACCCAATCAAGAATCGTTCGTTGTCATTGTCGCGATTTGTAACCGCTCTGCAGCGGGTTCGTAGCGAGGGCTTGATCACACTCACTGACGACGAAATCGTTCGGCGGGCCGCTGCCGTATTGCCAACCGGGGTGCGCAGTCGCCCGGATGAACCGGTGCAACGCACGCACTTCACCGAACTAGTGAAGGACTACTTGTTGAACCAAACCACCATTCTTGGTGTGACGTATCAAGAGCGCTACGCCAAACTGTTTCGCGGTGGTTTGCGCATCTACACCACGCTTGACCGCAATGTGCAGGCATCTGCAGATGAGGCAGTCACTTTGATGCCCGAAAACAGTGTGAATGCCCAAGCAGCACTTGTGACCATCGACAATGCGACCGGAGCGATTCGAGCGATGGTTGGCGGCCAACCGTTTAAGGCTGGGGAAAACGAAGTGAACTTGGCGATGCGTCGCCGCCAAACTGGCTCGAGCGTAAAGATGTTCATCCTTGCGGCTGCACTCGAAGCAGGTGTTGAGGCCGACGATTTCATTGATGGCCGCTTGCCCTGCACGCTGCCAAACCCTGATAACCCGACTGAACCATTCGTTGTGTCAGACGGTGTGAGTGTTCCTGTTGGCACATTACGTCGTATGACATGGCTGTCTATCAACTGCGCCTATGCCAAGTTGTCACAAATCGTGGGCCTCAATCGCGTAGTAGATCGCATGTATCAAATGTCTGCAAGCGAATGGCTAACGCCCGAGAACTATGCGTTGTATCCATATGCCTCGCTTGCCACAGGCGCCAATGAAATGAGCGTTGTGGATATGGCCGCTGGTGCCCAGAGCATCGCCAACCTCGGTGTTCATCACGAACCATATTTTCTAGAAAAGATTCTTGAACGTAACTCCACGTTGGTGTGGGAGCGTGCCGTGGCAGTCGATGGTGTCGAGGCACTCACCACGCCGGCAGCTGCTAAGACCATCGACATTATGAAAGGTGTGTTGCGCGGCGGTACGGCACGACGCACGGCACTAGCCGACGAACGCCCAGCTGGCGGAAAAACCGGCACGCAGGCCAAAAACACCAATGCGTGGTTCGTGGGGTTCACACCGCAATATTCCACCGTGGTGTGGGTGGGTGATCCACGTGGTTACACGCCGATGCGCGGAGTGCCCGAATTTCGTGACCAGATCGTGGGGCAGTGGGGGTTTGCACGCAACACGGTGACGGGGGCAACATTTCCTGCTCATATCTGGAAACAACATATGGATGCGATTCATTCGGGACTTGAGATCGTGGACTGGGGCACCCAAGAAGATGAGCAGTGGAAGGCGTTGCTGACTTCGCAACGCGGACCGGCGCGACTCTATTTGCCGGGTGTGGAGTGCGTGGCGCAAGTGATCTCTGGTACACCACCTGCACCTTCCACCACGGTGGCGCCAGGCCGCAGCACCACGACCACCACCACAACGGTGGTCGACCCACTGGCGCCTGTAACAGTGCCCGAACCCGTCGTGGTGTCGGTGCTCCCCACCGCGACCACCATCGACCCAACGGAAAAGAACCCGTATGCGCCGGTGCCTTCGGTGCCGATTGCGGGTCACATCGTGTACGACTGCGACAAGGGTGTGCCGACTTGGGCACAGACCACCGTCGTGGGAGGCTGAGGGCGATGAACTTCCGAGCGCTGGTGCCCGTGCAGGCAATCGACAACCGCATCGCGCAGCTAGAGCACCGCAAATTGCAATTGCCTGAACGCCCGGCTGCTGCAGCCGCCCAACGTGCGCTGCAAGTGGCGCTGGCCGAGGCCGCGAAAAGAAAGAGCCGTCAGAGTGAGATCAGCAAGGAAGTAAACCGGCTGGAGTCGCGCGGCAAAGATCTGGATGTGAAGAAGGCGAAATACGAAACTCAACTCAAGTCGGTGATTGCGATGCGTGAAGTGGAGGCGCTGCAGCACGAGATTGCCGGCGTGAATGCCGAGCACTCGGCGTTGGATGATGCTGAGTTACTGCTGCTTGACGAGAACGAGACACTCGATAAACAGTTGCTTGAGTCGCACACCACTCTGCCCAGTCTTGAGTCGAGTGCCGCTGAAGCTGCAGAACAACTCGCTGCGGCCGTTGCCGCGGCCGATGCAGAAATCGTCGCGGCACGAGCCGAGCGCGCAACACTCGTGGCGGCTACGGATGCAGAGTCGCTGGCACTGTATGAAGGCATTCGTGCTCGCATGTCCAGTGCTGCAGTTGCAGAAATCGCTAAAGGCTCGTGCGGTGGCTGCCATACTTCGCTGTCAGTGAAAGAGCAGGCCGAGATGAAAAAAGTGGCGGACACGCCCGATGCCGTGTGCCCGTATTGCGGCTGCTTGCTTGCGGTGTTGATGTTTTTTTGGTTTGTTGATACCGCAATCCTGACGAGTGCGGGGGTGTTCAAAGACCCGCGATTCGACAACCGACTGCTCGCCGTGGGTGCGGTGTTGCCCGACATCATCGACTGGCCGACCGGCTGGCGCGTGATGCACTCGGTGGTGACCAGCATTGCGTTGCTAGCGCTGGTGATGTTGGTGTCACTCGGGCGCAAGCCGTATCGCAAATTGCTGCTTGGGTTACCAATTGGAACATTCCTGCATTTGGTGTTTGACGGTGCATTCACGTCGGCACAGATGTTTTGGTGGCCGATTGGCGGCTGGGAGTTCTCTGCCGAGGTGCTGCCTGTGGTGGCGCGCGGCTGGTGGAACGTGCCGCTTGAGATTGCAGGCGTGATTGCGCTCGGGTTGTGGTGGCGCAACCGCCAACGTCAACAGTTGTAAGTGACGGCGAGTCGGTCTATAAGCGGAATTCTGTACCGGCACCCCTTGCGAAGTGTTGGCGGTGACCATCCATCTATGCGATCTACCCGAAGGTTGCCTTGCGGCGAGCGGACCACTCATGCCTTCTGTTCGATCTTGCTTCGAGTGCCGTGCCACCGACCGACGTCGCCGCCGGCCGTGGTGCGCTCTTACCGCACCGTTTCACCCTTGCCTGATCGCAACCGAAGTTGCGCCATCGGCGGTGTGTTCTCTGTTGCACGGGATGTCAGGTTTCCCCAACCTGGCTCGCGCCAGCACTCTGTCCTTCGAAGTCCCGACTTTCCTCAACCACGCACAAAGTGCGCAACTGCGGTCACCCGACTGACTCGCCGTCGGCGTCAAGGCTATTGGCGCCATTAACTTCTTGTTGCATCAGATCTTGATGTTTTCGTGACGTATGACCCGCAACTCGGTGCCGCTGCAGCTACCGCAGGTTTTGTGGTGGTGCAACCCGGAGGGTGATGCGACTAGCCCTGCAGGATGCCGAGTAGCGAGATACCAACCGTTGCTGCAAGCAGGGCCAGCTGTGCCTTCTGGTGGCGCCATTTACGACTGTTCTCAATCGCGCTGACCACGTCATTGCGTAGTTCCCGGAAACCTTGGTGCATCTCGGCACGGACTTTTCCGAATTCGGTGTGCATTTCGGTTCGTAGGGTGTCAATCTGTTCGTGCATCTCGGCACGGACCTTCCCGAATTCGGTGTGCATTTCGGTGCGTAGAGTGCCGATCTGTTCGTGCATCTCGGTGCGTTCTGCTCCGAACCCTGCGTGCATCTCGGCACGGACCTTCCCGAATTCGGCGTGCATTTCGGCTCGAATCTCCTTGAACTCGGTGGAGAACTTGTTGTTCAAGTCTTTTATTTCCACAGCAAACTCACTGCGTAATTCC
>JANQZQ010000074.1 GCA_030728545.1 Ilumatobacteraceae bacterium | reverse complement strand
CACCTGCTGCGCTCGGGCCGCGGCTCGGAGCCGAAACACAAAAGGTGATTCGTGCAGTGAAGCAAGGCGACTGGTCAATCGACGCAGATCGCGTGGTGGCTGGCGGTGTGGAGTTGCGCGAAGGTGAATATTCGCTCACCTTGGTGGCCATTGGTGCCGGCGAAAGGGGTAGCACAGCGTTGGGCGATGGCTCAGGCATTGTGGTGTTGGATCTGGCTGTGGATGACGACTTGAAGCGCGAGGGAGTCGCCCGTGACGTGATCCGTCTGGTGCAACAAGCGCGTCGCGATGCAGACTTGCACGTGTCAGATCGCATTCGATTGACGCTCGGCGCACCCGAGGATGTGGCCGCAGCGGTGCAGGCCCATGCAGCGATGGTGCAAAGCGAGACTCTGGCGCGTGAGTTGCTTGTCACGACAGTGGGTGACAACGGCAATTCGGCAAATACGACATTGGACGACATGCCGCTTTTTGTGGGAGTAGAGCGGCTACTCTGACGGGGTCATGAATGCAGCCGCCAGGCGCAAGGCAGCCCAGAAGAAAAAGGCCATTGCGCAGAAGAAAGCCGCAGCCAAACGGGCTGCTGCCAAAAAGCAAGCGTTAGCCAAGAAGGTTGCATTTAAGAAGCAAGCCTTGGCCAAGAAAGTAGCCCTGCAAAAGCAGGCTGCTGCCAAACGTCGCAAAATCGAAGACCTCCGCCGCCGTAAGGCCAAGCGGGCAGCAGAGGACAAACGTCGCAAGATGAAGAAAATTCAGGACGAAAAACGCCGGAAGGCAAAAAAAGCTCAGGATGAACAGCGTCGTAAAGCGGCCAAGAAAAAAGCAGAGGCAGATCGTCGCGCAGCGCAACGCAAAGCCGAAGCTTTGCGCCGCAAGCAAGCACAGCAACGCCAGGCTGACGAGCGCAAGCGCAAGCAGGCACGTATTGCCGCCGAGCGTGAGCGCAAGCAGGCACGTATCGCCGCCGAGCGTGAGCGCAAGCGCATCGCCAAAGAAAAACTTGCGGAACGCAAACGCATCCTCAAAGTGAAACTCGCCGAGAAACGTCGCCGTGACCTCGAACGACAAGTAGCAACCGAAGAGCGCAAGCGTGAACAGGCCCGCAAGAGGGCAGCCATCGACGATGAGCGGCGCGAAAAGCAGCGCGAGCGCGACAAAATCACCAAGGCCAAAGAGGCCGAGCGGCAGGTGCGCGAAGCCGAGCGGGCCCGCATTCGCACCCTGCGCGATGAAGAAGAGGCTCGCATTCGCGCCCAGCAAGAAAAAGCAATGGCCAAGCCGGTCAAGCCGCCAATCATCAAAAGTGATTCAGTTGACGGCATCACGGCCACAGTTGAATTTGACCTCGCATTTTTACGCGTGCAAAAAGCGCTGCTGTTGTCCAAGCGAATCGAGTTGGTGGGTCAGGCTAAACGGCTCGTGCAAGAAGCAGCAGAGATCGTCGCCAACCAAGAGATGGGCGACGTGGATTTCGGCGAAGAAGGCGGAGAAGGCGACACCATGGTGGTCGAACGTGAACGCGACCTGATTCTTTCTGACCAAGCGTTGGCCGAAGTTGATGCCATTGATGCCGCACTGGAACGAATGCAAATCGGTGAATATGGATACTCGTTGTATTCGGGTCTGCCGATTCCGCGGGAACGCCTCGAAGCCCTGCCGTGGACCACCGAGCTCGTTACAGAACGGGCTGGCGGTCTGGGCAGTCGATGAGTCGAGCCCAGTCGCAACGACTTGGGCTGCTCATTGCAGCCATCGTTGTTGTCGACCAACTCACCAAGCACTGGGCATTGAGTCGACTTTCTGATAATCGCACCATCGATCTGGTGGGCTCTCTGCGCTTTAATTTGGTCTTCAACAAAGGAATGGCGTTTTCTCAGGCCACCGGTGCCGGGCCAGTTATCGGTGCCTTGGGGTTTGTCGTGGTGATTGTGATGGTGCTGTGGCTGCGTCGTCAAGCCCAAGGTCTGGCAGCGATCGCTGCTGGGCTCATCGTGGGTGGGGCCTTGGGTAACTTGATTGATCGAGCATTCCGCGGTGAGGCCTGGTTGCGGGGTGCTGTCGTTGATTTCGTAGACCTGCAGTGGTTTCCGGTCTTCAACGTGGCTGACTCGGCGATTTCGATCGGGGCTGTGCTTATGGTCGTGGCATCGCTGCGCCCTAGTTCGCCGCGGCGTGGCTCAATAGGCCCGCAAACACAACAGTCAGACACAGCACTATGAGCGACGACACCGGTGGCATCGCTCGGCGGGTAACCGAAGAGATTCCGACATCACTCGATGGAATGCGCATCGATCGGGTCGTGTCACTCATTGCCGACATCAGTCGCAGCGCTGCAGCAGCGCTCATTGAAGTCGGTGGGGTATCTGTTGAAGGCAAAGTGGTGACGGCAGGCAAAGAAAAAGTCACCCAGGGTCAAACCATCAGTGTCGATATTGCGCAAGCCGCTGGCCCAGCGATTCCGTTGGCGGACGACTCACGTCAGTTGCACATCGTGTACGCCGATGAGGATGTACTCATCGTTAACAAAGACGCTGGTTTGGTCGTGCACCCCGGTGCAGGAAACCAGGCCGGCACGATGGTCAACTATTTGCTGGCGGCGTATCCCGACATTGTGGATGTGGGTGATCGAATGCGACCTGGTTTGGTGCATCGTTTGGATGCCGGCACGACTGGCCTGGTTGCTGTGGCGCGCAATAATGCAGCGTACGAATCGCTCGTTGGCCAGCTTGCTGCGCGCAGTGTGACACGCGTGTATTCGGTGTTGGTGTGGGGCAATCCGGCATCGATGCACGGGGTGATTGATGCACCGATTGGTCGTGATCAGCGCGACCCCACCAAGATGGCAGTGGTTGTCGACGGGCGACCGTCGCGAACGCATTACGCCGTCGAGCAAATGTTTTACACGCCGAAAGAATCAGCACTTGTCGAGTGCCGTCTCGAAACAGGTCGCACTCACCAAATTCGAGTACACCTTGCTTCGATTGGTCACTCGGTAGTCGGAGACCCCACGTATGGGGGCGTACGCGCTGGGTTGCGTGTGGGACGACCGATGTTGCACGCCCGCGAATTGGCCTTTGACCATCCGCGCACTGGTGAGCGCTGCACATTCCATGCCCCGCAACCGGCAGATTTTGTCGAGTTGCTGGCGGGACTTTCGTAATAGGCACGTCTTAGTGGTGCGGCTCACCGGGCCACGGTGCGTCACCGCGAGCAGCAGCGAGCACGCCACCCAAGGTGAATTGGGCGAGATGGTCGCGCATGTGGCCACCGACTGAATGCCAAATCGCCAGCAACACGCACTGGCCCTCGTGGTCGCAGGCTCCGTCGCGATGCGGCTCACCAAAGTCGCCGAGCGAGATCGGTCCGTCTACGGCAGCGAGTATTTCAGACAGCAAAATTTTGTCTGGGTGACGCGCCAAGGTGTAGCCGCCGCCAACTCCGCGTTTGGAGTGCACCAAACCCGCACCTTTTAGCGTCAGCAAAATTTGTTCGAGATACGGCTGGGGCAGGGCCGTTCGAGTGGCAATGTCACGCACAGAAATTGGTCCGGGTTCGTCGGTGTGCAGGGCCAGCGACAACAAGGCGCGACACGCATAATCGCCCCGAGTTGAGATCCGCACGTCTCCATGGTACGCAGGCGCTGGTTGACTGGTGAGCGAGATGTCACGAACCCCGCGCATCATTGATGCAAACCCACGGTGCCCTGACTATGGCGGTGCGTGCGTCACCAATATCGTGCCTGCACTCCTCGGGCCAGGGGGCACCGACAAGCTGCCGGCGTTTTTCCCCGACATCGTTCGTGGCGCACGTCAAGTGGTGTTGTTGGTTGTCGATGGTTTGGGCTGGCATCAACTCCAAGACCGAATCCGTCAAAACCCAAGCTGTGCGCCGACCTTTGCCGCCATGCAGGGCGGAGCTATCACGACAATTGCACCGACCACCACGGTGACCGCATTGACGTCGATTGCCACAGGGGCAGCACCAGGTGAGCACGGAATGGTCGGCTACCGAATCGACTTTGCGGGCCGCGTGGTGCAAATGCTGCGGTGGGCCGACGACCGTGGCGACGCCCGACACCGATTGATGCCCCGCGATGTGCAACCGTGCCCACCGTTTTTGGGGGCGACCATTCCCGTGCTGTCGAAAGCCGAGTTTGATGGCACAGCATTCACCGAGGCGCATCTGCGAGATCAGAAACTGTTCAGTTGGCGCGCCCCGTCGAGCATGGTGGTGGATGTGCGCAGCTTGTTGGCACGCGGTGAAAAGTTTGTGTACTGCTACTACGACGGTGTTGACAAAATTGCCCACGAGCGTGGTTTCGGTGAGCACTACGACGCCGAAGTATTGACCGCCGATCGAATCGTGGCTGACATCGCATCCGTTCTGCCGGCTGGTGCGGTGCTTGTGGTGACTGCCGATCACGGCCAGGTCATGGTGGGCGATCGCACATCGCTGCTGCATCCAGATGTGACGCGCCACTTGTCGTATCAGTCGGGCGAAGGGCGGTTTCGCTGGCTGCACGCCAACAGTGGTCGAGCTGACGAGGTGGCTGCTGCTGCCCGTAGCCACCATGGAGATGTGGCCTGGGTGATGACGCGTGACGAAATGGTCGACGGTGGATTCTTTGGTCGCCATGTCAGCGATGTGGTGCGTCGTCGGCTTGGCGACGTGGCAGTGATGGCCAAGGCTGATGTCAGCTTCGATGATCCTGCAGACAAGTCGTATTTCGACCTGCAATGTCGCCACGGCTCGCTGACATCTGACGAAATTGATGTTCCGCTCCTGGCCATTGGTGCACGCTGATAGAACTAGGTGACGATGAGTGACACCAACCCTCAACGCGGCGAGCTCATTGACGGCATGCCTGCTGCTAGCGCTCTAACCGGAGATCTCGTCGCGGCCGACTCGGGCGATGGTAAGGAAACCGTGCAAGAGCCGGCCAAGGTGATGCGTATCGGCTCGATGATTAAGGGGTTGTTAGAAGAAGTTCGCCAGATGGAACTGGATTTGCCAAGTCGTGAACGGCTCGCCGAAATTTATGAGCGGTCCATCGTTGAGTTGGCCGAAGCTATTTCGCCCGACCTGCAAGAAGAGTTGCGCACTCTTGCGCTGCCGTTCAAAGAAGGTGACGCGCCGAGCGAAGCCGAGTTGCGCGTGGCCAAAGCCCAACTAGTTGGTTGGCTAGAAGGCCTCTTCCACGGAATTCAGGCCACGCTGTTTGCCCAGCAGTTAGCCGCTCGCACACAACTCGAGCAAATGCGTCAGCTGCCAGCGTCTGGCGCTGGCGCAGCTGATCGCCCCGGCACATACATCTAATTCCGCAATAACTCGCTGGTCACCCCAGCCCCCAGACCCCGCTGGTACTCTCGGCATTCCTGCGATGTCGTCTTCTTTCACTCACCTTCATGTGCATACCGAGTTTTCGATGCTTGACGGGGCCGCTCGAGTTGATGATCTGATCGAACGCGCCGTCAGCGACGGCCAGGCGGCCATCGGCATCACCGACCACGGCAACATGTACGGAGTTCTTGAGTTTTATCAAACGGCTCGTCGCGCTGGCATCAACCCCATCATCGGCACCGAGGCCTACATGGCGTACGAGTCGCGCTTCGAGCGACCGCAACGACGTGGTGCCAAAGTTGATGACTCGGGCGGCGACACCGAAGCGGGTCGCAAGTTGTATTACCACATGACGTTGTTGTGTGAAAACAACACGGGTTATCGAAACCTCATCAAACTGTCGAGCCAGGCTTTCTTGGAGGGCTACTACTACCAGCCACGCATGGACTGGGAGTTGCTGGATCGTCACCATGAAGGAATCATCGCCACCACTGGATGCCTCGGCGGCCATGTGTTGCAGGCGCTGTTGCGCAATGACTACGACGAAGCCAAACGCACTGCTGCACGGCTGCAAGAAATCTTTGGGCGCGACAATATGTTCATCGAACTCCAAGACCATGGCATCGCCGATCAACGTCGCACGATGGCAGACCTCATCAAGATTGCCCGCGAAATCGATGCGCCACTCTTGGCCACCAATGACTCGCATTATGTGCACCGTCACGATGCACAAGCCCACGATGCATTGCTGTGTGTGCAAACGGGTTGCACCATTGCCGACCCCAAGCGATTCAAGTTTGAAGGTGAAGAGCACTATCTCAAGACGGCCGCCGAAATGCGCCAGCTGTTTCGAGAAACGCCGGAGGCATGCGACAACACGCTGTGGATTGCTGAGCGGGCCAACACCACCATCGAGTTTGGCAAGTATGTGCTGCCCGACTTTCCGATCCCGGCTGGCTTCAGTGACGACCGCGCGTACCTCGAACACTTGGCGCGCACCGGTGCAACGCAGCGATGGGGTGCCGAAGTGCCAAAGGCAGTGGTCGAACGATTGGCGTACGAACTCAAAGTCATCTGCGACATGGGCTTTGCGTCGTATTTCCTCATCGTGTGGGATCTCATCCGCCATGCCCGAGAGCAGGGCATTCGGGTCGGCCCCGGACGAGGTTCGGCGGCTGGGTGTGCAGTTGCTTATGCATTGCGCATCACTGATCTTGACCCGGTGAAATACGACTTGCTGTTCGAACGCTTCTTGAACCCCGACCGTGTCACGATGCCCGATATCGATATGGACTTCGACTCGCGTTACCGCGACGAGATGATTCGTTACGCCGCCGAAAAATACGGGCGTGACCACGTGGCTCAGATCATTACGTTTGGCACCATCAAGGCCCGCAATGCGGTGCGCGATGCCGCCCGCGTGCTTGGGCATCCGTATGCAACGGGGGATCGCATCGCCAAGTTGATGCCACCCGTGGTGATGGGTCGCGACACGCCGCTGCGCTATTGCTTTGAGCAAAACGAAAAACACATGGATGGATTCCGCGCGGCTGCCGATCTGCGGGCGCTGTGTGACACCGATATCGATGCCAAGCGCGTGGTTGACGTGGCGCGCGGGCTCGAGGGTTTGAAACGCTCAGTGGGGATTCATGCTGCAGCCGTAGTTATCACCAAAGAACCACTCACTGAGTATTTGCCGATTCAACGCAAACCCGAGGCCGGGCAAAAACCCGAAGATTCACCAGTGGTTACCCAATACGAAATGCACGGGGTGGAGTCGCTGGGGTTGTTGAAAATGGACATCCTCGGGCTGCGCAACCTCGACGTCATCACGGATGCCGAGAAACTCATTCAGCGCAAACAACCTGACTTCATGATGTCGAGCATTCCGCTCGATGACCCCAAGACTTTTCAGTTGCTAGCCAGTGCTAACACCATTGGAGTCTTTCAACTTGAATCCACCCCGATGCGGGCGCTGTTGCGTTCACTCGTGCCGCGCCGATTTGAAGATGTCGCCGCTGTGTTGGCGTTGTACCGCCCGGGCCCAATGGCTGAAAACATGCACAACGACTACGCGGATTTCAAAAATCAGCGCAAGCCGGCGCGCTTCTTTCACCAAGACGCCACTGAGGTGCTCGGTGACACCTACGGGCTCATGATTTACCAAGAAAGCATCATGCGAGTGGCGCAGAAATTTGCCGGCTACACCCTTGCCGAAGCCGATTCGTTGCGCAAAGCCTGTGCCAAAAAAGATGCGGTGGCAATGGCCGAGCAGCGACCAAAGTTTGTCGGCGGTTGCGCCACCAACGGCTATGGCGAATCGCTTGGTCGCGAATTGTTTGGCATCATCGAAAAGTTCGCCGACTACGCCTTCACCAAGAGTCATGCCTTTGGATACGGGCTCATCACGTTTCAGACCGCTTGGCTGAAGGCACACCACACGGTCGATTATTTCGCTTGCTTGCTCACCTCGGTAAAGGGCAACAACGACCGAGCAGCTCTGTACTTGTCGGACGCCGGGGCCAATGGGGTGGTGGTTCGCACGCCAGACATCAACGAGTCGGGTGTGGACTTTGCACCGGTGGCTGGTGAGTCGGCAGTGAGCTTTGGTTTGTCGAGCATCCGCAACGTGGGCGAAGGGGCAGCGACGCTCATCGTTGCCGAGCGTGAAGCCTCGGGCAAGTTTGAGTCGTTCCACGATTTGATCAACCGGGTTCCTGAACAAGCGCTCAACAAGCGCACGCTGGAGTCGCTCATCAAAGCCGGTGCGTTCGATTCGATGAAGCACCCCCGGCGCGGTTTGTTGCTGGTGTTTGAGTCGCTCGTCGATCAGGCGTTGGTGCGTCGCCGCGAACGTGATCAAGGAGTCATGAGTTTGTTTGGCGACTCGCCCGCCGAAGAAGGTGGCTATACCGAGAAAACCGAAGTCCCCGAGTTGGAGTTTGACAAAGCCGAACAACTGCGTCTCGAAAAAGAAATGCTCGGCTTTTATGTGAGCGATCATCCGTTGCGCGGACTCGAATCCATCATGGGTCGGCGCGTCACGTGTCCGATTGTTGAAGTGCCCGACCGTACGGACGACAACATCACCCTCGGCGGCGTGATTTCGGGTGTTGATCGCAAGATGACCCGCAAAGGCGAGCAGATGGGCACCTTCACGCTCGAAGATCTTGCTGGCGCCATCGAAGTCACGGTGTTTCCGCGATTGTTTGCCACTCAAGGCCATCTCGTTGTCGACGACCAAATTGTCATCGTGCGTGGGCGTCTTGATCGTCGCGACGAAGCACGAGCCACGCTCATGGCTGCCGACATCACTGTGGTCGATGTGCCCAAAACTGGTATTGAGTCGCTGCATATCGACTTTGCCCGTCGACCGGTGACCAACGAAGAGGTGGGCGACGTGCGCACGCTCATCGAAATGCATCCAGGTGACTCGCCGGTGTTCCTTTCGTTCGGTAACAAAGTTGTGGCATTGGGCGCCGAACATTCTGTGGACATTGGTCGAGTCATTGGCTTGCTGCGTGCCAAGTTTGGCGAGGCAGTGTCCATTCAGTAGCAGTGTCCGTTCCATAATCGATAGAGATATATGCGCGTGTCATATTCGGCTTTTTTGCTGGCACACTGAAGGGGTGAAAATCGCTACTCGCGATGCGAGCGCGTTGACCGACGCAGACCTTGATGAATTTGCAGCCATGGGCGGCGCGTTTGGTATTGGTGCTGTCTCCAAGGCCAAAGACTCGTGGGTGCTGGCCACCACTGCTTACGACGGCAAGACGCTGGTGGGCTTTATGTTCCTCACACTCGAGCGCTTGGGTGGCACACCATGTGTGGTGATGGGTCTGCTCAGTGTGAAGCCAGCTGCCAAGCGTGACCTCGCCATGAAAGGCCTCATGACCGAGGCGTATCACCGCGCCCTCATGGCGTTTCCCGACGAAGACGTGGTTATCGGTGCCCGATTCGTCACTGCTGCTGGTCTCGAAGCCTTTGCGGCCGTGACCAGCGTGATTCCGCGACCCAAGTACAACGCCGTCGGCGAAGAGCGTGCCTGGGGCCGCCGGTTGGCGCGTCGCTACGCGATTGAGCCGCAGTACGACCCCGCCACGTTCATCGCCAAGTCCAATGCCCAATCTGGGTTCATTGACTACGAGCCAGTGAAGAAGCCCAAGATCGCAGCCGAGGTCGCAGCATTCTTTAAAGGTGTCAACGTAGCCAAGGGTGGCGTGCTCATCGTTCACGGATGGACGATGGCCGAGTCGCTCGCCAAACTCGGCAAGAAGCGTTAAGTCGCGTCGCTGTGAGCGACCTGCACCGTCTGGTTGCTTCGCGCCGAATGGTGCGTGCGTTTGAGCCCACGCCGATTGACCGCGCGTTGTTGACGCAACTCGTTGACACAGCATCACGGTCGCCGTCGGCGGGCAAGACCCAGGGCTGGAGTCTGGTGGTGCTCGAAGGTGCCAGCACCGAAACATTTTGGTCGGCAACAATGACTGCTGAAACGCGTTCAACTTTTCGTTGGCAGCATCTGTTTGCTGCACCGGTCATCGCCTTGTCGTTTGCTGACCCTCAGGCGTATCTCGACCGATATGCCGAAAGCGACAAGAAAAAAACTGGTCTCGGTGCATCCACATCGGCGTGGCAAACCCCGTACTGGACTGTCGACGCATCGTTCGCCACGATGACTTTGTTGTTGGCGGCCCACGACGCCGGCCTCGGCGCATTATTTTTTGGAGTGTTCCGCGGTGAACGCGAGTTGCGCACCGCACTATCAATTCCCGACTCTCTGCAGCTCATCGGGGCATTGGCACTTGGCTACGAGCGATCATCGACCGACAATGAGCCAGCGTTTACTGCTGGCGCCAGTGCTCGGCGACCGCGAGCGTCAGTTGACCAGATCGTGCACTACAACGCTTGGTGAAGTGTTACTGGCTCAGTTGCCGACGGCAGCACTGGCTAACTTGCTGAAAGCGCCACACGTAGAGCGGCAATGAGTTCATCACGAGTTGCTGCTGGCGCCTGACAGGCGTATTGCCGACAGACATAAGCCAAGTCGTCGCGGCGATGGGCAAACAGTGGAGAATCAAACGATTCACCCCAGGCCAACACCACGGTGGGCAGCCACTGCGTTTGCAGGTACTGCACGAACTCACCGCGCTTGCCGGTGATGACGATTTCAGTCGCCCCGACATGCCGCAGGTGCAGCGCACAAAGCAGGTGGGGGAATGCCGTTGGGGCATTGCCCACCACGCGGGTGAGCAACTTGAAGATGCCATCGGCATGTTCGCGATAGTGCTCGGCACCAGTGAGGGCGGCCAGACGCTGTAGTGCAAGTGCGGCCACCGAGTTGGCTGACGGAGTCGCGTTGTCGATCAGGTCTTTTTGGCGCACGATGAGCTGCTCGCCATCGTGGGGGGTGGTGAACAACCCACCTTCAGCGTCGTCCCAGTGGAAGGTCAACAACTGATCGGCTGCTTCGCGGGCCAGTGTGATCCACCGCGCCACACCGGAGAGTTCGTACAACCGGGTAAACGCGTCGACCAGGTTCGCTAAGTCGGCAGCCATTGCCAGATGTTTTGGTGTTGCATCACGGTGCCAGGTGCGCAGCCAACGGCCGTCGCTACGGCGCATCGTGGTGGCCACGAAGCTGCCAGCTTGTTGCGCGGCTGTGGCCCACTCGTCGTTGGCGTATGCGGCAGCTGCTTCGGCGAGTGACGAAATCATGAGTGCGTTCCACTCGGTAATCACCTTGTCGTCAAGGCCGGGGCGATGCCGGGTGTTGCGGGCCGCCAACAAGAGTCGGCGGATGGTTTCGATGTCGTCGTCGCGCTCGAGCACGCCGCGGTGTTCGAGTCGGCAAGGAATTGACTTGCCTTCGAAGTTGCCCGTGTCAGTGATTTCGTACCAGTCAAGTGCTTTTTGCACCAAGTGCGTTGGAATGATGCGGCGCACCTGGTCGGGGGTGAACACATAAAAGTGTCCTTCATGCGAATGGCCGGTTTCGTCGAGCGAGTCGGCATCTTCGGCGCTATAGAACGCGCCTTCAGGTGAGCGCAGGTCGCGCAGCACATAGCCGATGGTTTCTTGCACCACCTGGCGCCATCGTGGTTCGCGCAACACCAACGATGCGTGCAAATATGGGCGCAGCAACAAAGCCTGGTCGTACAACATCTTTTCAAAGTGCGGCACTAGCCACTTTTCGTCGACGCTGTAACGCGCAAAGCCACCACCCAGGTGGTCGTACATGCCGCCTGACGCCATTGCATCGAGCGTTGTGGCGATGATGCTGTGTGTGCGCGGCGATTCGTCGTTGATGTATGCGCGCAGCAGCAACTCGAGTGCCATCGTGGACGGAAACTTGGGTGCACCCCCAAAACCTCCCCAAGTTTCGTCGAATGATTGTTCGAGCTGCTCGGCGGCTGCGACAAACGCATCAATATTCGGCAGATCGGGGTTGGCGGTAATGCGCGACGTGCGGGCGATGTTTTCCACCAACGCCGAAACGTTGCTGTCAATATCAGATCGCCGATTGCGCCACGCATCGTTGATTGCGGTCATCAACTGCAAGAACGTGGGCTTGGGGTAGTAGGTGCCGCCAAAGAATGGCTGCGCATCAGGGGTGAGAAACACCGTCATCGGCCAGCCGCCGCGCCCGGTCATGGCCTGCACAGCGTCCATGTACACGCTGTCGACGTCGGGGCGTTCTTCGCGGTCGACTTTTACATTGACGAACAACTCGTTCATCACCCCTGCGACCTCGGCATCTTCAAAACATTCGTGCGCCATCACGTGACACCAGTGGCAAGCCGAGTAACCCACCGATAACAACACCGGCACATCGCGGCGTTTGGCTTCGGCAAATGCTGCATCGCCCCACGCCCACCAATCCACGGGGTTGTCGCGATGCTGCCGCAAATATGGCGATGACTCGTGGGCGAGTCTGTTCATGGGGTACTCAGGCGCCAACGGCGTGGTATCCGCCGTCGACGTGCACGATTTCGCCCGTCGTGGCCGGAAACCAATCAGACAACAGCGCACAACATGCACGAGCCACAGCCGACGAATCGTGAATGTCCCATCCCAGCGGTGCGCGCGCACTCCACAGATCTTCGAATTGGGCAAACGACGGAATCGACTTGGCTGCCATCGTGCGAATAGGGCCGGCAGCAACGAGGTTGCAGCGAATGTTGCGTGGGCCGAGTTCGCGAGCGAGGTAGCGGCTGGTGGACTCGAGTGCCGACTTGGCGACTCCCATCCAGTTGTACGCGGGCCACGCCACGGTGTTGTCAAAGTCGAGCCCGACGATGCTGCCGCCATCGGTCATGAGAGGAACGAAGGCATCGGCCAATGTCTTCAACGAATACGCCGACACCTGCACAGCCACGGATACGTCTTCCCAGGTGGCAGCCATGAGGTCATCACCCAGACAAGCGGCAGGTGCAAACCCGATTGAATGCAAAACGCCATCCACGCCACCCAAGTGTTCGCGAGCAGCTTCGCGCACCGTGGCCACATGGTCGGGGTTCGTTACGTCGAGTTCGGCCACATGCGGCACGGTGCTGAGTTTTTTGGCGGTGCGCTGCGTGATGGACAAACCCCGCCCGGCCCCGGTCAGCATCACCGTCGCACCTTGTTCTTGGGCCAGCTTGGCTACACCAAATGCCAGCGACGCGTCCGTCAAAACTCCGGTGACAACGAGCCGCTTACCTTCCAGAATCGCCACGTCGCTACGGTAGTGGACATGAGTAGTTCTCTCCCGAGCATCGGATATCTCGGCGGCACCGGCCCGGCTGGCAGTGCGTTGGCGGCACGACTGGCGTCAGTGGGCTACCCCGGGTTCATCGGCTCACGCACGCCAGAGCGCGGCCAAGAAGTGGCCAGTGAGCTGGTCACCAAATGGGCGAGCCGTCAGCTCAACCTGGCGGGCGGTGACAATGCAGCAGCAGCCCAACGCGACGTCATCGTGTTGGCCACACCGTGGGACTCAGCGGCGACCACGGTCACCGAGCATGCTGAAGCGCTCCGTGGGAAAGTTGTAATCACCATGGCCAATGCCCTTATTCGAGTGGGCAAAGAATTTCAGCCGCTGATTCCGCCACGGGGCAGTATTGCCGCCCACGTACAGGCGGCGATACCCGCGTCGCACGTGGTTGCCGCATTTCAGCACCTGCCAGCTATCGAACTAGGTGCGCTCGACCACGATGTGGACAGCGACGTGTTGATTTGCTCAGACAACAACGAGGCGACCAAGACGGTCAGCGACATCGTGGCCCACATCGCAGGGTGCCGACCACTCAATGCCGGGTTGTTGTCCAACGCGCTCGCCATCGAGGCACTCACGGCTGTGCTGCTGCAACTCAATGTGCGTTACAAGACGCGCGTGGCACCACGTTTCACAGGCATCAACTGAGCACAAGCGTGCGTTTATTCGATACCGCGCGACGAGAGGTCGTTGACTTCGCGCCGGGCAATCATGTGAAGATGTACGTGTGCGGCGTGACGCCGTATGACGCAACTCATCTCGGGCATGCGTTCACATTCATTACTTACGATGTGTTGATTCGTCGGCTTATGGATACGGGTCGCACGGTGCAGTGCGTGCGCAACGTGACCGATGTCGATGACCCGTTGTTCGCCAAGGCTCGTGAACTTGACATGCACTATCTGGACCTCGCCACTCGTGAAGAACAGCGCCTGGAAGCCGACTTGCAGGCGCTTAACTTCGTGCCAATGGCATCTACTCCACGGGCATCATCAGCGATTGCTGAAATCCGTGGGTTCATCGGCATGGTGTTGGAACGCGGCTACGCCTACGAAGCCGGCGGTTCGGTGTATTTCGATGTGACCCGCTCCGACAAGTTCGGCTCTATCTCGCATCACGATCGGGTCAAGATGTTGGAACTGGCCCGCGAGCGCGGGGGCAATGTTGATGACCCGCACAAGCGTGACCCGTTGGATTTCGTGTTGTGGCAACCCTCGGCCCCCGACGAACCAGCGTGGGACACGATGTGGGGGCCTGGGCGACCGGGCTGGCACATCGAATGCAGCGCCTTGGCCCTGCGTGAACTCGGCACCACCATCGACCTGCACGGCGGGGGTAGTGACCTCATCTACCCGCATCATGAATGTGAACGAGCGCAATCCGAGGCGGCCACAGGTGTGGAGTTCGTGCGCCACTGGATGCATGTGGCGATGGTGTGGATGGACGGCCACAAGATGTCGAAGAGCCGCGGCAACCTGGTATTTGTTGACGCCTTGCGTCAGGCCCACGACCCCATGGCGATTCGTCTGGGATTGCTGGTGAATCATTACCGGCGGGAATGGGAGTGGGACAAAGGTCTCATGGATCGAGCCACCGCTCGGCTTGGCAAATGGTCGGTTAGCCAAGTTGACTCAAAGGACTCATTCAGGTCATCAAGCAAAGGGGGTCAGGCCGTGCTCAACGAAGTCCGTGCGCGACTCGATGACGATCTCGACACCCCTGGTGCAATTTCCATTATTGACGAAGCCGTCGAGCGCGGCGTGAACGTGCGTGATGCTGCTGCTTTGTTGGGAATCGTGTGGTAACCAGCCCGAAGCCGTTTCCGGATTGGGTGTTCAACGGAGCCACACCAATACAGTCGCGTCTGCGCCGCATCGTGCAGCCGCTGGCACGACGCGCATGGAAGTTCGAATTGGATGGTTTCGATCGGCTGCCTGCCAACGGTGCAGCAATCTTGTGTCCGAACCACATCAGCTTTTTGGATTCAGCTCTACTCATGGCGTTAGCGCCACGCAATATTTCATTCATCGGCAAGAGCGAATACATGGATTCTTGGAAAACGCGCTGGCTTTTCCCCAAGATGGGGATGATTCCCGTTGATCGCAGTGGCGGAGAAAAATCGCGGGCTGCGCTTGATGCCGCCGAGCGGGTCTTGCAACGTGGCGAATTGTTCGGCATCTATCCCGAAGGAACCCGCAGTCGCGACGGAATGCTCTACAAAGGCCACACCGGTGCAGCGCGGTTAGCCATCAAACTCGGCTGCCCGATCTTTCCGGTGGGCATCGTAGGCACACGCGAGATTCAGCCCCCTGATACGTCGCTGCCGCGCTTGGGTGGCACGGTCAAGATTTCTATTGGTCGACCAATCAACGTGGCGCGCTACACCGAGCGGGCCAATGATCCACTGGTACTGCGAGAGATCACCGATGAATTGATGTTCGAGATTCGCGAACTCACCGGCCAGGAATATCGCAACACCTACGCCACCAAGCGCCGCTCGGAGACGTTCGTGGCCGAAACTGCCGAGATACCGCGCTTCGCAACGAGTGAAACACCCAACCCAGGGGAAATGGCGAACGTAGAATAACGACTGCATGTCCGCAGCGCTGATCGACGTTCGTCTGCCAGACGGTTCCACCAAACAGTTGCCAAGCGGGGCGAGTGCCCTCGATTTAGCCGCGGTCATCGGGCCTCGTTTGGCCAAAGCAGCAGTAGCAGCCGTCGTCAACGACCACGAGACCGATTTGATGGCCCCGCTCCACTCAGGTGACCGCGTCGCGATCATCACCGTCGACACCGACGCTGGGCGCCATGTCTTGCGCCACTCGACTGCCCATGTGCTTGCCCAAGCGGTGTTGCAGTTGTTTCCTGGTGCCAAGTTCACGGTTGGCCCCGCAATTGAAGACGGCTTTTACTACGACTTCGATCTTCCGGGGGACCGCACCTTTACCCAGGACGACCTGGCGTTGATCACCAAACGAATGACCGAAATCATCGAACAGAACCAGCCGTTCGTGCGATCCGAGATGTCGCCACGCGAGGCGCTGGAGCTGTTTGCTGACCAGCCGTACAAATGCGAGATCATCCAACGAGTTACGGCGGGCAACGTTGATGCTCAAGATGCCGGCGAAGTCGCGGGCGGTGATTCGGTCAGTGTGTATCGCAACAGCGACACGTTCGTCGACTTGTGTCGCGGGCCGCACGTGCCAAGCACTGGTCGACTCACCCATTTTGCGTTGATGAAAGTGGCTGGTGCACACTGGCGCAGCAACGAAAAAGGGCCAACCCTGCAGCGCATCTACGGTACGGCGTGGGAATCTAAGGCGGCCTTGCAAGAACACCTGGTGCGTTTGGAAGAAGCCGAGAAGCGCGACCACCGTCGCCTGGCTGTTGAGATGGACTTGCTGTCATTTCCCTCAGAATTGGGTGGCGGTCTCGCCGTGTGGCACCCCAAAGGTGCCACCGTGCGCAAAATCATGGAGGACTACAGCCGCGAGCGTCACCAAAACGGCGGCTATCAGTTTGTGTACACGCCGCACTTGGCCAATGCGAACCTGTTCGAGACTTCGGGGCATCTTGACTTCTACAAAGACGGCATGTATCCGCCGATGGAAATGGACAATGGCACCTATTACCCCAAGCCGATGAACTGCCCGATGCACTGCCTCATTTATCGCGACCGCCAACGCAGCTATCGCGAGCTGCCGCTACGGCTGTTCGAGTTGGGAACCGTCTATCGCTACGAACGGGCGGGCACGCTGCACGGGTTGTTGCGCATTCGCGGGTTCACTCAGGATGACAGCCACATTTTTTGTACGCAAGAACATCTGGCCGACGAAATCGGATCTCTGCTCGACTTCGTGTTGTCGGTGTTGCGCCGGTTTGGGTTTGACGATTTTTCGTACAAGTTGTCCACTCGCAATGCCGACAAATCAATTGGCACTGACGAGATGTGGGACAAAGCAACCACTGCATTGCGTCTGGCGCTCGACAAACTCGGTGTGCCCTACACCATTGGTGAGGGTGACGCGGCGTTCTATGGCCCCAAGATCGATATCGACGTGCGTGATGCGATCGGTCGCAAGTGGCAACTGAGCACTATTCAGGCCGACTTCCAATTGCCAGAGCGCTTCGGGCTGGAATACGTCGGGGCTGACAACCAACGTCATCGCCCGATCATGTTGCATCGCGCACTTTTCGGCTCGGTCGAGCGATTCTTTGGCGTCTTGCTCGAGCACTACGGCGGTTCGTTCCCGACGTGGCTAGCGCCCGTGCAGGTGCGTGTCTTGCCCGTCACCAGTGCCCACGAAGCGCACGTGGCTGGTCTCATTGCCCAACTCGGCGCGGAAGGTTTCCGTGTGGATTCTGCAGTGGCTGACGAACAACTCGGCAAGCGAATTCGCGCCGCCAAGCTCGAACGGATTCCTTACGTGCTGGTAGTGGGCGACGACGACGTGCAGGTCAACTCGGTCGGTGTCAACCCGCGCGGTGGCGAGGTGCAGCGCAACGTTTCGTTTGATCAATTTGTCGAACGTCTTCGTGCCGATGTGCACGAAGGTTCGGGTCGTTGACCCGCATCATGCTCGAACGTCTATGGGCCGGGTGGCGGTCGGAGTATGTTTCGGGTTTTGGGCCCGAGGGCAACAATGTACCGCAGGATGGCGAATCAATTTTCTCGCGCATTCTTGCCAGCGGCTTGCCTGATGACGAAACCCACATCGTGGCGCGCGGCAGCAAGTGCTTTGTGATCCTAAATGCGTACCCGTATGCGAGCGGCCACTGCTTGGTGCTGCCGTATCGGCAAGTCGCCAACTTAGAAGACCTCACCGACGACGAGCGCAACGAACTTTGGTTGACCGTGCGCGACGCGACCTTGGCGCTCAAGACTGCATTCGCACCAGCCGGGCTCAACGTTGGGCTCAACCTTGGGGCACCTGCGGGCGGCAGCGTGGCCCAGCATCTGCATGTGCACTTGGTGCCACGGTGGGTGGGTGACACCAACTTCACGGTGGCCATCGCCAACACCAAGGTGTTGTCAGAACCGCTCACCACAACCGCCAGCCGACTACGAGCGGCCTGGCCGAAAGGATCTCCGCGATGAGCGACGAAGTGCGTGACGAGCTTCCCGAGGATTTGAACGCCAGCGAGTACGTGGGGGCGTATCAGTTTCCTGACAACAGTCGGCGGCGTATCCCGGCTGTGATGTATCTGGTCATTGGCGCGCTGTGCGCTGCTGCGTGGTTTGCCACGCGCGACGGCGACACCGCAGTGGTGAACGATGGGTTCATGTTTGCTGCCGTGCTGTTCGGGTTATTTGGTGCATACGGTTTGTCGGCCGCCTGGCGAATGCAGGTTGACGAACGCGACGCACTAGTTCGCGCCACTCAGGCTGTGGATTTTGCCGTAGGTCACGCATCGGCGCAACAAGTGTGGCGCGGTGTGCGCAGTCGCCCCACCTGGCGGGTGTTTTGCTACAGCAGCGAAGAGCCACCACTGCGGCGTGGCCTCGTACTCATTGATGCCATTGATGGGAGCATCAAAGAATGTCTCGTCGAAGACAATCCTGACGACAGTCCCGTCGACAGTCCCGTCGACAGTCCCAACGACCAGAAGTAGTGTTGTCTCGTGTTTGATGGCAAGTTTCGTGTGCACGTTGACAAGTACGTTCGCCCCGTTGGCCTAACGCTGACGCGCACCAAGATCACCCCAGACCATCTGACCATCGTCGGGTTGTTGATTTCCATCGCGGCAGCCGTCTCGATTGGCGCGGGTTACCTGCGGGTGGGTTTGTTGCTGGTGATTGCAGCCGCCTTGCCCGACATGCTCGACGGGGCTTTGGCCAAGGCGTCAAATGTCTCTAGCCAGCGTGGTGCATTTTTTGACTCGACCATCGATCGCATCGCCGACAGTTTCATGCTTGGTGGTGTTGCGTGGTATCTCGGCGACACTCGCGGTGGTACCGCCGCAGTATTGCCGTTTGCAGTTATGGCCGTGTCGTCCTTGATTTCGTATCAGCGAGCCAAGGCCGAATCACTCGGGCTGCAAGCCAAGGGTGGTTTGATGGAGCGCGCCGAGCGCATCGTGATTTTGTGCGTTGGGCTCCTGTTTGATCAAGGCCTGTACTGGGTGATGTGGCTGATGCTGGTCTTGGTGTCGGTGACTGCAGTGCAGCGTTTCGTCAAGATTTGGCGTCAAGCAGCCGTCGCGCCAGTAACCGCAGCGCGACTCGAAACACGGCGCATGCATCGCGCGACGCGGCGTGCAGCGTTTGCCGACCGTCGGGCTCGTTTGTCATCGCGCCGTCGCGATGCCTGACGACAAAAATCCCGGTCTTGCTTTTCGTTTAGCCACCCTGCTTGGTGCCGCAACCCCAGCGGTGGTGTCACACGTTGCTGCTTTGTCGCTTGGCGGCATCGGGGCAGTGGCCATGCGTGGTGAGCGAAAGATGGTCGAGCGACATCAGCGCCGGGTGTCGCCAGAACTCAACTTGTTGCAAATGCAGCGCCGCGTGAATGACGCGTTTCAGAGTTATCTGCGCTACTACCTCGAGACGTTTCGAATCCCGTCACTCTCGGCGAGCGAAATTGATGCTGGGTTCAGCACCGAGGGTTACACGTACATCGAAGACGCGCTCAAGTTGGGGAGCGGTGCAATTCTCGCGATGCCACATGTTGGTGGCTGGGAATGGGCTGGTCGGTGGTTGGCACAACGTGGTTTGCAGGTGAGTGCAGTAGTTGAGGTGCTCGAATCCACAGAGGCCTACGAAACGTTTCTGTCGCTGCGTCGCGGGCTCGGGGTCAACGTGATTCCGCTTGACGAGCATGCTGGCGTGGCGGTGCAAGATGCCTTGCGTGCCAATCACGTGGTGGTGTTGATGAGCGACCGCGACATCCAGCGCAATGGGGTGCAGGTTGAGTTTTTCGGTGAGCGCACCACGGTGCCGGCCGGCCCAGCGTTTTTTTCGTTGCGGGTCGGTGCGCCAATCATCCCTGCTGCTGCATATTTCACGCGACGTGTTGACGGGCATCACGCGGTTGTTCGGCCACCAATCGCATTTGAACGCACCGGCACCTTGCGCGACGACATGCAGCGACTCAGCCAACTGATGGTGGCTGAACTTGAAACCTTGATTCGTCGTGCGCCAGAACAGTGGCACTTGTTTTCACCGAATTGGCCAAGCGACCCCGGCTACGTCAAATAATTGCGACTAGCTGTAGGCCGCAAACAAGTTGGCCACGCCCTTGGCTTGGCCGCCGTCAACCGCCGACATCACGGCCACAGGCATCACGCCTGTTGCCCACCATGCTGCGATGCGCTCGCGAACCACTTCGGCTGGGCCCGACATAGTGCAGTCATCTAACCACTCGTTGCTCATCACGGCTGTGAGCGCTTCGGCCAATTGCTCGCGCGAGGCGTTCGCCAGCACTCGCTCAAACTCATCAACCTGACTGTCGTATCCGCTGGCGCGCCAGTAGTTGCGGTAATTCGGCAAGGTTGCATACATCACTAACGTGCGCCGATTGACGGCCCGGGCGGCCTCGATGTCGTCGGCAATCACCGTTGGAATCATGTTGGCCATGAAGAATGTTGCCCGCCGCTCTGCGGGAATACGCGCAACTTGCTGGGGGATTGCCCGCAACGAAGCGTTGGCCCACAGTGCACCGTCACCAATCTCAATCGCCAGGTCGAGCATTTTGTCGCGCAGGGTGGCGAGGTAAATCGGTGGCAACGAACCACCAAACTTTTCATTGGCCCGCATGGCGCTGACATACTCGCGAATATCGCTGAGCGGTTTACCCGTGGCCACACCGAGGCGCTGCACCACCGGCCCGTGGCTCACGCCGACGCCGAATGCGAAGCGTCCACCAGAAATTTCTTGAATATGTGCTGCGGTATTGCCGGCTTCGACGGCATGCGCCAGATAAATCGGTTGAATTGAGGTGAAGTACGACAGCGTGGTGGTGGCGTGCGCCAGCGACACGCAGAGAGACATTGCTGCACCAAGGCTCGGGCACGCCACGTGGGTAAAGCCGCGATCTTGTGCGTCACGCGCCAACTGCAGCACCCCGGCGCGGCGCGTGGGCGAGGCCACGAGTGAAATAGCAGGAAGCCGTTTCGTTGTGGACATTGTTGTAGGCACTGTTGTAGGCATAGCGCTGTGCTCACCGTACCGTGTGGGGGGTGGAGACGAGCCCATCAGAGCAGCGCCGCAACAACATGCTGCGAATCGCGATGGTGAGCCCTTACAGCCTCACGATTCCTGGCGGTGTGCAACATCAAGTGTTGGGCTTGGCGCGCGAGCTACGACGCATGGGTCACGAGGTGCGCGTGCTCGGGCCTTGTGACGGGCCGCCACCCGAGCCGTTCGTAACACCGTTGGGCAACAGCCTGCCGACGGCGGCCAATGGTTCGTCGGCGCCGTTGGCACCGGATCCTTCGGCAGCATTGCGCACGCTGCGGGCTCTCAATGATGAAGCGTTTGACATCCTGCACCTGCATGAACCCATGGCACCTGGCCCGACTCAAACTGCGTTGATGTTGCGCCTAGCGCCGATGGTCGGCACGTTTCATGCTGCGGGCGACATTGCGTGGTATCGCCGGGTGCGCAAAGGAGTGGAGTGGCTAGGCACCCATCTCGACCATCGGGTGGCGGTGTCGGAGGCTGCGCGTGATATGGCCGTGCGCCATGTGGGTGGCACGTTCGAAGTGTTGTACAACGGAATCGACATCGAGACGTATCGGCGACCAAACGTCACACGTGAGCACACTCCGACGGTGTTGTTTTGTGGTCGTCACGAGCCGCGCAAGGGTCTTGAAGTGTTGCTTGATGCGTTCATGTTGATGCCAAGCAACTACCGACTCTGGGTGTGTGCTGATGGCCCGCACATAGCCGACGTGCGCAAGCGATTTAGTCGCGACCCGCAAGTGGCTGCGCGCATTGATTGGCTCGGTCAGGTTTCTGAGCCCGAAAAGCTAGATCGCTTGGCGCGCTGCAGTGTGTTTTGCGCACCGTCATTGCACGGTGAGTCATTTGGGTTGGTGCTGCTCGAAGCCATGGCGGCTCAAACACCGGTGGTCGCCAGTGACATTGACGGCTACAACATCGTGGTGAGCGACAACGTCGATGGTGTGCTGGTGCCACCCGGCGACCCAGCCGCTCTCGCCCATGCGGTGCAATCAGTGGTGGATGATCCGCTGTTCCGTCAGCGCTTGGTGGCGGGTGGTGATGCGCGCGCTGCACAACTATCGATGCAGTCGTTGGCGCTGCGTTATCTCGAGATTTATCGGGCAGTGCTTACTGCTGAAGCAGAAGAGCGAATCGTCGTGCAGCCGAGCACGTTCGTCAGATATTTCGAAGACCGCTTGCTGCGTCGGCCACGCTTCGCCAGACTTTCGCAGAACATGGTCAGCACAGTGTCAGAGTCGGTCACCGACACCGTTGCCACACTGCGCAACAAGTCACAAATGTGGCGTGAACGTGTCACTGGTGACGGCTCCGACGACGAGTAACCTGACCATCATGAACACGCTGTGGATTGTGCTCGTTGTCGTAGCACTTCTGGTGGTCTGGGTGGTGGTGTCGTACAACCGGCTCGTCAGTCGGCGCAACGAAGTGGACAACGCTTGGTCGCAGATTGATGTGCAACTCAAGCGTCGCCTCGATCTGATTCCCAACCTGGTGGAAACGGTGAAGGGTTATGCCGCATTCGAAAAAAGTGCTCTCGAAGCCGTCATTAATGCGCGATCCATGGCCATGTCGGCTGGGCCCGGACCGGCCGCCCAGGGTGCTGCTGACATTGGGTTGACCGGTGCATTGCGCCAGCTGTTCGCCTTGTCTGAGGCATACCCCGACCTGAAGGCCAATACCAACTTTTTGTCGCTGCAAGAAGAACTACAAAACACTGAAAGCCGTGTGGCGTTCGCCCGCCAGTTCTACAACGATGCCGTTGAGCGCTACAACAACGCCACGCAGTCGTTCCCCGGACTCATTTTTGCCAAGTCGTTCAATTTTGCTGATCGCGAATATCTCGAGGTCGAGGCCGCAGCTGCAATACCGCCGTCGGTGAAGTTCTGAACGACCTCATCGCGGCAAATAAGCGCCGTTCCGTGGCGTTGATGTTTGGTTTCGTGTTCGTGCTCGTCTTGGTTGGCATGGCAGTTGGTGTGTTGATTGGCAATGGCACCTTCGGCACATTGATTGCTCTCGCTATTGCTTCGGTAACGGCCTTCGGGTCGTACTGGAAGTCAGACGCCATCGCGTTGCGCATGAGCCGTGCGGTGCCAGCCGACCCCCTGGTCTACAAGCGTCTGCACAATTTGGTCGAAGGTTTGTGCATCGCCGGCGGTCTGCCAAAACCGCGTGTCTACATCGTGCATGACCCGGCACCCAACGCATTCGCCACGGGTCGGAATCCGAAGAATGCTGCGATTGCGGTTACTACGGGGTTGTTGGAAAAAATGAATCGCGTCGAGCTCGAAGGGGTCGTGGCTCACGAGTTGTCGCACATCAAGAATTACGACATCTTGGTCATGACTCTGGCAGTCACCTTGGTGGGCACCGTTGCCATTCTCACCGACATCACCATTCGCATGATGTGGTGGAACGGTGGGCGAGTAGCGCGGGCGGGGGATCGCGACAATCGCAGCAACCCGTTAGCGCTGATCGGTATCGCGCTGTTGATTTTGGCGCCACTGTTGGCGCGTGCCATGCAGGCCGCAGTGGGTCGGCGTCGCGAAACTTTGGCCGATGTGTCAGCCGTGCAGTTGACCCGTTATCCGCCGGGGCTGATTTCGGCCCTCGAGAAGCTGCAGGCCGACAGCACGGTGACCCATTCAGCC
>JANQZQ010000073.1 GCA_030728545.1 Ilumatobacteraceae bacterium | reverse complement strand
GCGTGTGGCTGGGCTGCTGGTGCTGTTGCCGTGGCTCATCAAGCGCAAGCGAGTGCGCCTTTCGGATGTGGCCAAGCAGTTTCGAATGAGTGAGGAAGAACTCATCGCCGACCTGCAGATGGCAGCCGTGTGCGGTGTGCCGCCGTACACGCCTGATGCGCTCATTGACGTGTTCATCGACGAAGGTTGGGTAGTTGCCGAGATTCCGACGTTCTTCTCGCGACCATTGCAGTTGACGAGTGCCGAGATGTATGCCGTGGTGGCCATGGTGCGTGCTGCCCAGAAACTGCCGGGTGCGCCATCGCGCAGCGTGCTGGCGACTGCGGTGGCAAAGTTGGCCCGCTTGGCACCCGAAGCAACTGATGCCCCGATGCACATCGACTTGCCAGATGAGCCACACCTTGAAGAGTTGCGCAGCGCCGAAAGCGAATCGGCCGAATTGCGAATCGAGTATTTCAACCCGGCGCGGTCCGAGGTGGCGCAGCGCACTATTCGCGTGGTGCGCATCTTTAGTGAACACGGGCATTGGTATGTAATGGCCGACGACGACAAGTCGGGTGCCATTCGCAACTTCCGTGTTGACCGCATCGAGTCGCTGGTGCGCACCGGCAAGATCTACAACCAGGCTGATGTTGCTTCGCGCCTCGACGACGATGCCGAGCGTGGTTGGTTCGGCGACAACCTTGAACTTGTTTCGTTGCGAGTACGTGGCGATGCTGCATGGATCGCCGAGGCGTATCCCACCGTGTCGCAGACTTCGAACAAAGACGGCTCGATCGACGTCTCTTTGCGCATCACGAGCGAGCATTGGCTGGCGCGGCTGGTGTTGCGCGGTGGTCGCAACGTCGAGGTCTTGTCACCTGAAAAATACGTTTCGCTGGCAGCCCGCACCGCACGGGCGATTCGCGCGAAATACAACTAGGCGAGCGTTATCGGCTACCCAAAATGGGTGGCGAGTTGTTCGTAGGTCGTGATGTGGTTGGCGGCCAAAAGCGACGGCAGCACCGACGCAGTGAGCTGAGCGTCGGCCAGGGCATCGTGCGGACGATCAGTGCTTTTGCCCAGGCGGGCAGCTACATCCTTGAGTTTGTGCGACATGGTGCGCTGCGGGTCGAGTTTGCGAGACAACAACAGCGTGCAGAGTGGCCCCGTGAGTTGGAGCGGAACGGATAGACGAGTCGAGTCGGATCGCAAAAAGCCGACATCAAACTTGGCGTTGTGCGCCACGAAGACACAATCTTTGATGAGTTCGTTCATCGTCTCTAAAGCCAAGGCGGGTTGCATACCGCGACGCAACTGACGACGAGTGATGCCATGCACATGAAACGCCCCAACGTGGCCAAAGCCCCATGTCAAGCGACGCAGATAGGTGACCCACTCGTGTTCGACGGTGCCGTCACCGCGCATGATGACCACGCCAATTTGCAGCACGCGGTCTTCGTCGGTGGACAGGCCAGTGGTTTCAGTGTCGACCACGGCGAAGCGAACGTTTTCGATACGCAACGTATTGCCGGGCGTCACAGCGGGCGTCTCGGCGGGCGTCATGACTGGTTGACGGCAGTAGTGGGCGGCAGGTGGAGTTCGCGCAAAATCGCTGCACCGAGCCGGTTGGCAGTGAGTGGGCCAAGGATGCGCGCTAGCTCTGTCATGTCGGTGGGTTGGGCCGTGATGATTCGTGAAATTTCGGCGTCACTCAGCACTGCTTCAGGCAGGGTGAAGTTGGTGCGCGCAATCACGTTGCGCACTTCGCGCAAACGATTTCGCAATTCTCGTTCGGCGGCTACGCCTGGGTCGACAGGTCGAGCAAATGCGACGCGTGCCACTGGTTCGATCGGCTGGTTGCGGCGATGCACGGTGTCGGGCAGGTCGGCAAAAAACGGGCTGGCTGTCGTAACACGGCCTTTGCGCCGCAACACTCGAATAATTACCAGATGGTCAGCCGCTCGGGTGCATGCAACATAGGCAAGTCGGGCTTCTTCGCGTTGTTGTTCGCTGGTGGTGGCTCCTGAGTGGGGCATTAAGCCGCGTTCGGCACCCACGATGATGACCCGAGAAAACTCGCGACCCTTGGCCGAATGAAACGTGAGCAACTCGACGCCATAGTGCTCGGGTGTGGTGTTGCTGGCTCGCAGATATGCCGCTGCACTGCGGCCGTCAATGTTGCCCTGGGTGCTACTGCGCAAATATGCCTGCACTTGCTCGGCAACGACTCGTTCGTCGTTATCAGTTGACTCGACGATCACATCGGCAGCCCACACCGTGAGGTCGTGGCGGGTGCGACACTCGGCAACTTCGTCGATGGCGCTGGTGCGAACGGCGCTGGCGCGACGCGATGCAACCGGCACACCCGCACTGCTCAGCATGCGTGACAGCGGCTCGAGCAAGGCGTTGGTGCGAGCCAAGATGGCCAACGACGGGTTGGTTACTTGCTGGATGTGTTGCGTAACAAGTTGACGTACTGCAAACGCCTCGTCGAATTCATCTTGCACCTCGAGATATTCCACAGGCAAGCCATTAGAGCGGCGCGACTGCACATCGGGTGTCGAGCCATTGTTGACTGCCACATGTGTGGCTACATCGAGCACTTGCGGAGTGCAGCGGTAGTTATTGGGCAGCGACAACACGGTTGGCTGATTGAGCGCATCAGGCAGGCTGCGAAACAGCATCGGGTCGGCGCCGTTCCAGCCGTAGATGGCCTGCAGTGGGTCGCCAACGATGAACACATCGTCACGGTTGCCGCGCAATGCTTCGAAGAATGCGTATTGCAGTGGGTTCATATCTTGTGCTTCGTCGACGAAGAGATGTCTGAATCTGAATCGAGTGGCAGCCGCAAAGTCGGGGCGGTCGTTGATGGCCCGTGTGGCCAGCGAGATGAGGTCGTCTAGGTCGGCCAACCCTCGCTTGCGTTTGAGTTGTTCGTACGCGTTGTAGGCCGCAGCAACACGCGCTGGTTCGAGCGGCACGTTGCGCGCAGTGCGTCGCACTTCGATCTCGTAGCGCTCGGGCGCAACGATGCGGGCGTGAGCCCAGTCGATTTCGGCGAGCACCGCCGCAGATTGTCGACCGAACGAATTTTCACCCATGGCTTGGTCGAGCAACGCCACGCGGTTGCCCACGATGGCCGGCACTTGCGCTGATGTGTCGCTGGCTCGCCGGCGCAGCAGGGCGAGTGCCACCGAGTGAAACGTGCCAATGGTCGGTTGGTCGCTGTCGCCGGCGCGGTCGTGGCGAGTGACTCCGAGGGTTCGCAGGCGACGCCGCATTTCGGCAGCGGCTTCACGCGTAAAAGTAATGGCCAAGACGCGCGATGAATCGGCGCTGCCGTCGGCGATTCTCCAGGCGATGCGGTGGGTGAGCACGCGCGTTTTGCCCGAACCGGCACCGGCGTGCACGATGGTGGCACTCGGTGCACACGTCACCGCGCGTCGCTGATCGTCGTCAAGATCAGCGAGTAGCGCTTCGTTGGGCACGCCAGGCAGACTACGACAGCGGTGTCGTAAGTGAAGCACCGTCGGCGGCGTGCACGCGCATTCCGTCGATTGCAGCATCATCGATATCAGCATCGGCATCGCCCAACACCACGATGCAGCCGCCGAATCCTCCGCCTGTCATTCGCACGCCGTACACCCCAGGCACCTGTGAGAAGTGCTCGACCGCAGCATCCATCTGAGTGGTTGATGTTGCAAAGTCGTCGCGCAGGCTGGCGTGGCTTGCAATCATGAGCTGGCCTGCTGCGCGGAAGTCGCCCGCCATCAGTGCCGCGGCAAATTGGCGTACGCGCTCATTTTCGGTTACCACATGGCGCGCTCGCGCTCGCACAATCGGGTCGACGAGGCGATTTACACTTTGCACATCTGCCAAACGCAGTGGGCCGATTTCGCGTTCGGCTACCGCACATTGGGCAACGCGAGCGGGGTATTCGCTGCCATCAAGGGTTCGCGACGAAATCTCTACCACCCACACCGCGAGTGACTCGGGAATTCGTATCGGTGTCACGTCGAGCGAATGACAGTCGATGAGCAACGCGTGATCTTTCACGCCGGCCACACTCGTGAGTTGGTCCATAATCCCGCACGGCACGTTGGTGGCCAAGTGCTCGGCCCGCCGACACACAGCGGCGATGGTGGTTGCATCGGCATCGATGCCGAACGCAAGTGCTGCTGCAACTTCGAGCGCGGCACTCGACGACAAGCCGCCACCGATTGGCACAGTAGTGGTCACCGTGCCCGTGAAGCCGCGCGGTGTCATGTTGCGTTCGCTCATGGCTGCAGCCACGCCAGCGATGTAGCGACCCCATGCGGGTTGCACTGCTGCCGCGTCGCCAACGGGTAGGCCGAAGCGAACTTCACCATCAAAGTTGCTGCTGGTGGCAGATACATCGTCGCTGCGCTCGAACTCAATCGTGGTGTGGCGGTCTATGGCCATGGGTAATACCAAGCCACCGGTGTAATCGGTGTGGTCACCAATCAGGTTGACACGCCCTGGCGCGCGTGCGACTTGCGACACGGCGAAACGCT
>JANQZQ010000072.1 GCA_030728545.1 Ilumatobacteraceae bacterium | reverse complement strand
GCAAAAAGCCGCGTGAGGTCCAGCCACTCGGGCATATATGGCTGCGTGTGGTTGGGGTCGACTGTTTCAAACGCTGACTTGTCTGGCGACACCGCACTTTCGGCAAACAGCTCGGTCAGCCCGAATTGCTGAGCAAACTCCGTAGCCCGAATGTCTGAAGTCATCTTCACGACATTACCCGAGCAAGGTCAAGCACGATGGCGAGACTGCTCAAGCGACGATTCCGCCGGCGAGCACCGCGCGATCTGAAGCGTCGTACAACACCACACTCTGGCCCGGTGCGGTACGCCGTTGGGGCTCACGCCACTGCAAGACCACCGTGTCGCTACTGACTTCTTCGATGAGTGCCGACTGGGTGGCACCATGAGCGCTGGTCTGCACCATGACTTCGCTTCCGATTGGCAGTGGCTCATGGCTCCACATCATGCGTTCGGCGCGCAAGTCGGAAAGCTGCAAACTCGTTTCTGCTCCGACCACTACCGTGCGGGTCTCGACATTGACATCTAAGACAAACTGTTTCGGCGCACCACCAGCGAGCCGCAAGCCACGCCGCTGTCCGATGGTCACCATCTCGACGGCCTCGACACTGCCGAGTTCGGTGCCGGATTCGTCGACCACGCGTGCTGCACGAAATGGAATGCGATGCCCGAGAAATGTTTCGCGGCCGCCAGTTTTGCTGATGAAGCACACATCCTGGCTGTCGGGTTTGGTTGCGGTGCGCAAACCCAATTCGCTGGCTCGCTCTCGCACTTGGGCCTTGGTGAGATGTCCGACCGGAAACAAGGTGTAGGCCAACTCTTTTTGGTCCAACATGTGCACAACATAACTCTGATCCTTGGCCGCATCAGCACCGCGAATTACTCGCCACACGCCTGATGGTTGGCGCTCAATTCGAGCATGGTGACCCGTGGCGACTGCGTCGAAGCCCAGCAGACGGGCGCGCTGCGATAGTCGGTCAAACTTCAGGTGGCGATTGCACTCGATGCAGGGGTTGGGTGTGGTGCCAGTGCGATGCGCCTCTACATATGGGTTCACGACATGGGTGTCGAAGTCATCTGAAAAATTGAATACCAAGTGATCAATACGCAATTGCTGGGCCACGCGTCGGGCGTCGTCAACATCACTTACCGAGCAGCAGCCGGTGTCGCTCTCGCCGCCCCACAAGCGCATGGTGACACCAACGACCTCGTGGCCCTCGCGACGCAGCTCGGCCGCAGCAACCGACGAGTCAACGCCGCCCGACATTGCCACGAGCACTTTCATAGATACAAAGACTATTGCTGGTGACGAAGACGCCGAACGCTGTGCACGATTGCGTCAATGGCAGTCGCTACATCGTGCTCGGTCGTGGTGTGCCCCAAACTGAGGCGCAGCGCGCCCTGCACGTAGCGGGGCTCAACACCCATGGCCTGCAACACATGCGACGGTTCCATCGCACCACTGGCACACGCCGATGCTGCCGAGGCGCATACCCCAGCTTCATCCAACAAATACAACAGTGCTTCACTTTCGATGCCGGCAATACACAGGTGCGCCACACCAGGCACACTGGCTGATGTTGGAATTGTCTCGATGGTGTCGGGCAACTGCGACATAATGCCAGACACGAGCGCTCGTTTGAGTTCTGCCACGCGCACCACCTCGGTTGCCCGCGAATCAGCTGTTGAACGCAACGCCGCAGCGGTGGCCACGATGCCAGCCACGTTCAACGTGCCACTGCGACGATCGCGTTCTTGACCACCACCCATGATGAGCGGCTCGAGGGTGGTTCCAGCTTTCACCACCATTACGCCCATGCCCTTGGGCCCGCCAAATTTGTGCGCCGAAAACGACACCACATCGGTCACCGTCACAATGTCTCGCACATCTAGCCAACACGCAGCCTGCACCGCATCGCTGTGCAGCACTGCACCTTTTGCCGAGCCGCGCACCACACGCGCCACATCACGCATCGGTGTGATGCTGCCGACTTCGTTGTTCACGGCCATCACCGACACAACGGCAACCCGCTCACCGCGAGATGCAACGTTGTCCAACGCAAGTTGCAACTCGTCCACGTTGATGACCCCGTGCTTATCGACTGCAACGACCACCCCGCCGAGATGTTCCACACAGTGCAGCACGGCATGGTGCTCGGCTGCACTGCAAACTGCGACTCCCCCGTGGCGGCGCACGGCCCCAAAGATTGCGGCATTGTCGCCCTCGGTGCCACCGCTCGTGAACACCACTTCACCTGGCGCACAACCCAACACTTCGGCGACGTCATCTCGGGCCTCGTCAATCGCCGTGCGCGCCGACCGCGAAAACCGGTGACTGCCAGACGGGTTGGCAAACTGATCCGCTAAGTACGGTGCCATTGCCGCAATTGCCGTTTCGCGCATCGGCGTGGTGGCTGCGTGGTCAAGATACGCCAGGCGCGCGCGCTCGCCGTTCATGAATGCCGAGGCTACTTCGCACATCGCGCTTCGGTTCGTGGTCTACTTGAAGCAATGGCTGAACACATGACCTACGGTGCAGCGTTTGCCGATGTGTATGACGAGTGGTACGGCCAGACCGATGATCTGGCGTTGGTCACTGCGCTGTTGGGCGAGCACTCACCGCGCCGCGTGCTCGAACTTGGCGTAGGCACCGGCCGAGTCGCACTAGCGATGGCCGAGATCGTCGTCTCGGCGGGTGGTCACGTAGTCGGCGTGGATGAATCGCCCGAAATGCTGAGTCTGCTTGCATCCAAAGACCCGCGGGGGCTCGTGACCCTGGTGCGTGGCGACATGGCCAACGACCAACCCAGCGGTGAATTCGATTTGATTTTCATTTCATACAACACCTTGTTCAACTTGAGTGATACCACTCAACAAGCAACTTGCATAACGAACGCAGCCAGGCGCCTCGCGCCATCGGGTCGACTCATCATCGACGCTTGCATCATTCACCCAGATGCACCAACACACGGCACCACCTCCGAACAGCGCGGTGATTGGCATGTGCACACCACCAGCAGTTTCGATGCCGCGACGGGCATCGTGCAAGGAACCACGGTGAGCACCCACAACGATGGTCGTCGCGTGCAGCGGCCGTGGCGCATCGCCTACCAATCGCCCGCCGCCATCGATGCTGTCTGTGCTCGGGCTGGTCTTTCGCTGCTGGTGCGCCACGCCTCGTGGCACAAGACACCGTTTACCGACGACGCCCCGCGCCACGTGAGCGTGTTCGGCAACCTACGCTGACTGAGATGGCGGGCATCAAGGTCTCACGAACAATTGCAGCATCAGTCGAACGGGTCTGGGCCGTCGTCGAACCCGTCGAGCGGCACATCGACTGGATGGCTGATGCCGAGAGCATCACCTTCGTTAGCGATCAACAACGCGGTGTCGGTACAAAATTTTTGTGCTTGACCAAAGTCGGGCCAATTCGATTGACAGACCAGATGCTCATCACCCAATGGGAGCCGCAGCGAGCAATGGGTGTGGAACACGTGGGCATTGTTACGGGAAGCGGCGTGTTCACGCTCGAAGCGATTGATGCCAACACAACACGATTCGTGTGGGAAGAAAGCCTGCGGTTTCCGTGGTGGCTGGGCGGGCCACTCGGTGCACTAATCGGTGGCAAGATCGTGTTGGCTGGCATTTGGCGCGGCAATTTGCGCCGGCTGGCTGCGTTATGCGAGCGCCCGCACTAGCGCTGTTGCTGCCATCGCCGCCACCACGACCACAATGAACGGCGCGCGTCGCCAAACCGCCACAAGTGCCACCGCTAACCCGATTGCGCGGGCATCTACGACGAATTCTTGCGCTGAAGTGAACGTGTCTTTGGCTACGAGTGCTGCCAGCAAACTTGCCGGAATGAGCGCCAAACAGCGGTCCACCAGCGGCGGCATGGTGCGCCCGCCGACCACCACGAACCCCAACACCTTCAACGCATAAGCGGTAGCCGAAAGCACGATCACCAAGACCCACAATTGGCTGTTGCTCAGTGCAATGCCATCGACTACTGCCAAGTTCATCGTCGTACCCCAAACATCACCCCGACGACGGCAACCAAAATTGGAATACCAACCGGCACGAATGGGGTCAACGCCACCACCACGACCGCACCGGTGATTGCCGCCAGCTTGCCCCTGCGGGTGCGCAGGTGTGGTGCCAACATCGCGGTGAATGCCGCCGGAAATGCTGCATCAAAGCCAAATGCTTGCGTGTCAAGAAATGATCCAGCAAGCGCACCAATCAGCGTGCCGAGGTTCCACGTAACAAATAGTGATAACGCGGTCACCCAAAAGGCTGTGCGTGCCAAGCGCGGTGTCGACTCGGCGGTGGTCATTGCCGTGGTTTCATCAATCACAAATTGAGCAGCCACCAAACGTTGCAGCAGCGACAGCTTGCGACCTTGCTCATCATTGGCCAACCGACCAGCCAGCGCCAGGCCATACACAAAATTTCGCACGGCCAACAGCGCTGCGCCGCCGAATGCAGCACCCATCGAGCCGCCTGCACCAACCACGCTCATCGCCGAAAACTGCGACGCACCCGTGAAGGTGAAAAACGACAGAGCGCACGCCTGCCACACGCTGGCACCAGCCGAAACGGCGGCTAGACCGAACGACA
>JANQZQ010000071.1 GCA_030728545.1 Ilumatobacteraceae bacterium | reverse complement strand
CTCGCCCGAGTGGCTCAGTGGTAGAGCAACGCACTCGTAATGCGTAGGTCGCGGGTTCGATTCCCGCCTCGGGCTCTGCGTTAGTCGATTTGCCAGCGCACTTCGACAGTGACAGTCACTTCTTGAGTGCCTAGATCAATCACTGTTAACGCACTTTCTGCCATTACGTCAGCTTTTGCACCAATCGTGATGTTTGTCGGGGCTGAAATCTCGGTGAGAAACACCAGGTCGCCAAGTTCTACCTCAAGCAGTTCGGCGTACTCCTCGGCTTTGGCTCGAGCTTTTGCTACTGCATCGTCACGCGCGGCTTGTGCCGCGGCAGTGGAGTCGTTTACCACCGGATACGTCGCGTTGATTGAAAGATTCGCCCCACCAGCCGCAACCAGGGAATCGACCACAGCGCCAGCCGCACTCGCATCGCGCACCAAAACATCGAACGTCTGCGAAGCTCGGTATCCCACAATTTTTTGCCCTTCGGCTTCGGTGTAGCTGTACTCAGGATTCACTGACACGCTTTGCGTCGCGATATCAGCTGCGTCAATACCCAATTGCTCAAGGGTCGCGCGCACCACCTCGGCGGTTGCCGCCACTTGTGACAACGCGACGTCATTGGCTTCGGCAACGACACTGACGCTCAACGACACTTGCACCGCATCGGGCACTACGTCGGCCACCCCAGTTGCTTGCACAGTGATGCCTTGCGACACTCCGTTATCCCCGACATTGACGGTGTCCCCACACCCCACGAGCACAAGTGCACTCACCGCGAAAACTATTGCCGCATTGATTTTTCGCATGCGGCAACCTTACCGAAGTACACTGAACATGATGTTTGCAGCAGTTCCTTGGCATTGGTGGCTTGGTGCAGGTCTTTTGGTGGCCAGTCTCGGCGCTGTCATCTCGCTCGTGGGTGGATACTTAAAAGCAGTTGAGGCAAAAAAGCATCCAACACGCGCCCAGCGGCGCGCCCAACAACAACCCGAATAAAGCGGATCGGGCGATGACTGCCCTGCGCTCTGCGCTGTTTACCTCCCCATTGGCCACTGGGCTTTTGGCGCGTTCAACTTTTGCTACGCAAGGCCATCTGCATTGTGCAGTTTCAGGTGGGGCTGACTCGTTGGCCTTGCTCTTGCTCGCCGCACGCACCGAGCAACCCGTTACTGCCTGGCATATCGATCATGCTTTGCGCAACGACTCGGCAGCCGAAGCAGACATGGTTCGACGAATCGCTGGTGAATTGGGTGCCGAGTTTGAGTCACGAACCGTTCACGTGGCACTAGGCCCCAACTTGGAAGCCCGCGCTCGTGATGCGCGCTACGGCGCGCTGCCACACGGTGCGTTGACTGGCCACACCGCAGACGACCAGGCCGAGACCGTCATCATCAATTTGTTGCGGGGTTCTGGCACCGCCGGGTTGGCCGGTATGCGACACGACCACCGACCAATCATCGGGTTGCGACGGCACGAAACACAGGCGCTGTGCGCCGAACTGGGGTTGACCCCACTGGACGACCCGATGAACAAAGATGACCGCTTTCAGCGTGTGCGGGTACGCCACGAGTTGCTGCCCCTCCTCGTGGATATCTCTAAGCGCGACATCGTTGATGTATTGGCGCGCCAAGCAAAGGTGATTCGCGAGGACAACGATGTGCTCGAAGAACTCGCAGCAATGATCGACCCAACCGATGCAAAAGCACTTACCGCAGCACCCGTGGCGCTCGCCCGTAGGGCAATCCGACAATGGCTCTCCAACCCCAAACCGCCAGATTCAGCAACTGTTGACCGAGTGCTTAATGTTGCGCGCGGCGAAACAGCAGCATGCGATATCGGGCAGGGTCGAGAGGTTCGTCGCAGCCAGCAACGGCTAAAACTTCGCTCGCCCGACATGAGGTAACATCTTTTTCCAATGTCTCAGAAGCTTCGTGGTAAGTGGGCGCTCGGTATTCAACCGCGTGACCTGATTTGGATCATCAAAGATCAATTGGCAATTTGTGAGCGCCCCGGCGGCTACGGTGCCAGCCACCGCAAAGTTCGCCGCCAAGAAGAAGTCATCTGGCTACGCGAGAATGATTTTCACTGCATCGCCAACATCAGCAGTGCGCCACACAACCTCAGCACCTACGACGAACTCGGTATGCCATACCGTCACCTGCCGCTACTTACCAGCAACCACATTGATGAATGGTGTCGCATGTTCTTCACCGAATTGAATGGGTTGTTGTCGTCAGGAACTCGCACCATCGTGCATGCCGAAGAAGTGAGCGACCAACTTGTCAGCATCATGGGGGCCTACTTGCGTTGGTTGGGGGTCGTCAAAGAACCCACTGATGCCGTCACGCTGATTGAACGTCTCACCAATCGTGCGCTTGAGCCATCCTCGCGAGCATTGATATTCCGCGTGCACGAACTTCATACCGCTTAGCACTCGTCGCTGGCACCGACCTTCAGTACTGTAAAGACCATGTCCGAACAGCGGCTATTGATCACTGGGGTCGGCAGCGAACTCGGTTCACTAGCCGCATCGCTGCTCGAGCGTCACCCAGGGTTCACTGACATCGTCGGCCTTGATGTGCACCCTCCGCGGCGGCGCCTACGTCGCACTACATATATACGTGTCGAACACAACGACCCAGCAAACTTCGTGCGCCAGATATTGGCCCACCGACCCGATGTCATCGTGCATCTCGGCGTGTGGGAGCCGCACGGTCGCTTGGCCACCGACCAGGCGCGTATCGCTACCGGCAACTACGCACACGCTCTGGGCGAAGCATTGTCTCAACTAGATGGTCTGTCGCGTTTGGTGATTCGCTCTGGCTTGGAGGTCTACGGCGCCAATGGGCGCCAAACACCCGATGAGTCGTCACCCGTAGCCCCGACCTCGACGTACGGTCACATGTTGGCAGAACTAGAAGCCGTCACTTCGGTCGCCGCCCCAGCAACCGCCACGATGACCACTTTGCGATTTGCTTCGGTGATCGGTGCCCATGTGCCGAGCCCTCTCGGTCGACTCTTGCGATTGCCCGTCATTCCGGTTGACCCGCTGTCGCGTGCCGAGTTTCAAGTTTTGGCCGACGACGACGCTGCTCGAGCAGTGGTGCACGCAGCAACATGCGGCCACCACGGTGCGGTGAATATTGCGGCAGGCGAACCGACCACCATCGGTGCCGTTGCGCGTCAAGGCCGCCGAGTGATTGCGCCGGTGGTGCCATACACCTGGCGAGTCGCCGCCCAACTCACCACGTTGGCGGGTGCGCCATTACCTGACCATGTTGTTGAACTTCTTCGTCATGGTCGCACTGCCCACACGATTGTTGGCGATGTCGAGTATCGCCCGGAACATTCCACTAGTGAAGTGATCGCTAACTTATTTTCTTGGCCATCCGTGGTGCGTGTAGAAAAACAGGTTGCCTGATGCCATGGATTCAACGCCCCCTCAATGTGCGTATCCATTCACAGGTCACTGGGCGCCCCGATGCGCCACCGGTGCTGCTGATTCAGGGCTTGGGCATGAACAAAAATGGCTGGGCTCTGCAACGCTTCGCTATGGCCACCAAATTTCGCACGATTGCTTTCGATAATCGCGGGTCTGGTCGCAGCACGATTCCGGCCGAGGCTTTCTCGCTGCAAGACATGGCCGACGACGCAATCGCCGTGCTCGACCACCACGGAGTGCGTGACGCACACATCGTCGGAGCGTCAATGGGTGGCGCAATTGCCCAGATTGTTGCCGTCAAATACCCGGAACGTGTTCGTTCACTTACCTTGGCCTGCACCGCCTGTCGCAACCTGCAGTGGCGAACCGAGTTGCTGCGTCACTGGGCAGACACCGCCACCGCGCGAGGCATGCGGCAATGGGGAGACGAGTCGATGCGCTGGTTGGTAGGGCCCCGATCGTTTCGTCGGCTGGCCCCGGCAATGAGTTGGCTGGGGCCGTGGGCATCGTTTCGTCCTTCACAGGGTTTCAGCAAACAAGTAGCCGCAATTCTCGACACCGACGACTCGATGGTGGCAGAACTGTCAAACATTGCTGTACCGGCATTAGTGGTGGTGGGCAACCAAGACATCTTGACCCCCCGCGCTGACAGCGAAGAAATAGCCGAGCGAATCCCCCAGGCTGAACTTGTCGTCATCTCCGGTGCTGCGCACGGGTTGATGGTCGAACACGCATCGACGTTCAATCAGATTGTGATCGACTTCATTGAACGCACCGAACACAACAACCGGCTAAGCAGGTCTGCCGCAAAGGCGAGTTGACCAGCGATGAAAGTCGTGGTCGTTGGTGCTGGGTTCAGTGGTCTCACTGCGGCGCGTCACATCGCTGCCGCCGGCCACGAAGTGGTGGTGTTGGACAAAGGGCGTTCGAGTGGTGGACGATGTGCCACTCGTCGAATCGGTGCCGCCGTGGTTGATCATGGAGCACAATTTTTCACTGCCCGCAGTGATGAATTCACCGCGCAGGTGCAGCAATGGTTGAGTGATGGCAGCGCCTACGAGTGGTGTCGTGGGTTCGGCGCGGGTGACGGACACCCCCGCTATTGCGGAACCAACGGCATGACCACTATTACCAAACACTTGGCACAAGGTCTTGACGTGCGTTGTGCGCAAATGGTGTTCAA
>JANQZQ010000070.1 GCA_030728545.1 Ilumatobacteraceae bacterium | reverse complement strand
TTCAGGGCCTCGTCGATGATGGCCAGACCCGTGCGAATATCAGCCTCACTCGTGGTGCATGGGGGCACCACGTGGATGCGATTGAAGTGGGTGAATGGCCACATGCCCTGCTGCTTGCAGAACGCCACGATTTCGGCCATGGGTTTGGCATCGGCGCCCGACGCATTGAACGGCACATAGGGCTCGCGGGTGTCGCGATTGCGCACGAGTTCAAGAGCCCAGAACATGCCGACACCACGCACGTCGCCAACCGACGGGTGTTTGTCTTTGAGGCGATCAAGTTCGGGCCCGATGACGTTTTCGGCCATGCGGCGCACATGCTCGAGCACCTTTTCTTCTTTGAAGATGTTGATCGATGCCACGGCTGCTGCACACGCAAGCGGGTGACCCATGTACGTAAGACCACCTGGGTAGACGCGCTCTTTGAACGTGTCGGCAATTTTCTGGCTGATGACCACGCCACCTAGTGGCACGTAGCCCGAGTTGACACCCTTGGCAAAGCAGATGAGATCTGGTGTGACGCCCCATTTGTTGACAGCGAACCATTCGCCGCAACGACCGAAACCGGCCATCACTTCGTCGCACATCATGACGATGCCGTATTTGGTGCACAAGTCGCGAACGCCCTGCAAGTAGCCATCGGGCGGAACCAAGATGCCGTTGGTGCCGACGACAGTCTCGAGACCAATCATGGCAACCGTGTGCGGGCCTTCGACCATCAACACCTCTTCAAGATGCTGCAGCGCTCGCTCGCACTCTTCTTTATCGCTAGATGAATGAAACGCCGAGCGGTAGGGGTATGGGCCCCAAAACTTGACGGCGCCAGAGGCACCTGTTTCGTTTGGCCAGCGGCGTGGGTCGCCCGTGAGTGCAATGGCGCCCGAGGTGGAGCCGTGGTACGAGCGATACATCGTGAGAATCTTGTGGCGACCGGTGTGCAACTTGGCGAGACGCACTGCGTTCTCGGCGGCTTCGGCACCACCATTGGTGAAAAAGACCATGTCTAAATCACCTGGCGCAACCTCGGCGATCAGTCGTGCTGCCTCGGAGCGCATCTCGTTGGCGTGAAATGGCGCAATCGTGCACATCTGGGCGGCGTATTCCTGAATGGCCTTCACCAGTTTCGGGTGTTGGTGGCCGATGTTGACGTTGACCAACTGGCTAGAGAAGTCGAGAAACTTCGTGCCGTTTGCATCCCAGAAGTGCGAACCCTGCGACTTGACCACATCAACAGGGTCAATCAGCGCTTGGGCCGACCATGAATGAAATACGTGCTTGCGGTCGTCGAGATATGCCTTGGTCTTTTCAGCAGTCATACTGCGAGCCTACTTACGGCTTGGATTAGGGGTGCAACCCACGTAGGTGATGGGCGTCGGCAAGTGCCTTGACCCCCAGCACCGAAGCAGCCGCGCGGTATGTGAGGTGATTTTCTGTGGAGAATTCGTGAAGGCGTTTGAACGCCGCGCGCATCGTTGCCACGACTGACGCATTTACTTCGTCTTCGTCCCATTGTAAGTGGGCGAAGTTTTGGCACTGTTCGAGATACGAGCAGGTAACGCCCCCAGCATTGGCAAAGATGTCGGGCACAATGATGACGCCTCGCTCGTTGAGCACGGCATCGGCGCCCGGGGTGAGCGGCCCGTTGGCCCCTTCAATGACGTATTTGGCCGTCATGAGCCCCGCCTCGCGCACATCTACTGCACCACCCAGCGCGCATGGCATGGCGATGTCGGAAGGCAAGCCAAACACATCGGTGGAGCGTTCGATGCCGCGCGCGATTACCTCGCCAATACCTGCGTCGACCACGCTGCCCACACCTCGTTGCGTGGCGTGCACGAGTGCGTCGATGTCAATGCCTTTCTCGCTGGCAATCACCCCGCCAACATCAGAGATGCCAACAATTCGCGCACCCCATCCAGCTGCGAGCCGAGCCGCCCACATGCCGACATTGCCGAACCCTTGAATCACAATTCGCTTGCCTTCTAGCGATGTGCCGTTGGCCTGACAGACCAACAATGCAGCCTCGACCACCCCGCGACCCGTTGCCGAGTCGCGGCCCAACGACCCGCCGAGTGCCAGCGGCTTGCCGGTGACTACGCCTGGCACTGCGTGGCCGATGCCGATGGAGTATTGATCCATGACCCAGGCCATGACCTGGGCGTTGGTGCCCACGTCAGGCGCAGGCACGTCTTTGTCGGGGCCGAGAAACCCGAAGATTTCTGACACATATCGACGGGTCACCCGTTCGAGTTCGCGCATGCTGAGCAATTTTGGATCCAGTGCAACACCGCCCTTGGCGCCGCCAAGGGGCAGGTTCATGAGTGCGGTCTTGAGCGACATGGCAGCAGCGAGCGACACGGTTTCGTCGCGGCTTACCGATGGGTGGTAGCGGATTCCGCCCTTGCCTGGCCCGCGAGTGATGTTGTGTAGCACCCGCCAGCCAGTGAATCGCACGCGCGTGCCATCGTCGAGGCGAACAGGAATGGAAACTTCAAGCACGCGTCGTGGTGCAATCAGATTTTCGATGACGCCATCTTCGAGTTGTAGCCACTCGCCAGCGTCACGCATCCGCGACTCAATTGATGCCAACGATTGATCGGCGGGGGGTTCGGGTCGGGTCATCAAGAATCCAACAGCGTCGTTGCTGTCTTAACGAAATGTTAGGGCATCCAAAGAAAACATTCTGGAAACACAACCCTGACAACCACGAAACCTTGGTCTTTTATTGTTTGCACTCAAGAGCCAACGTCGTCTCTCCATTCCATAGTCATCTCGTCGAGCAAAACGGCGATTTTCAAAGGAGAACACGTTGAAACCATTCACCATCAAAAGCGGAGTCACAGCACTCAGCGGCACCCTCGGCGCCTTGGCGATGCCCGGGCTGGTGCGCGCAGCAGAGGACGCACCCCCGTCGTTAGAAGAACTACAGACCCTGGTGCCAGGCTTGCAAGTAACCCTCGACAACGTGTTCGTGCTGGTTGCAACGGTGCTCGTGGTGTTCATGCACGCGGGCTTCGTGCTGGTTGAGGCGGGCCTCACTCGGGCGAAGAACGCTGGCAACATCGTTATGAAGAACCTCATCAATTTCTCGATCGGTGCGGTGGTGTTTTTCGCGGTTGGGTTCGCCATCGCCTTCGGTGGTGGGTTCGACGGGCTCGGCGCCTACATCGGTGGAGGCGGCTGGTTTATCGGTGACGGTGCTTTTGCCTATGGCAACCTGACGCCGTTTACCTTCTTTATCTTTCAGGCAGCGTTTGCGGCCACTGCCGCAACGATCGTGTCAGGAGCAATGGCCGAGCGCACCAAGTTTGGGGGCTACGTCGCCTACGCACTCATCATGACTGCGGTGATTTACCCCATCGTGGTGCGCTGGCAGTGGGGCGGCGGTTGGCTGTATCAACTCTCGACACCATTCCACGACTTTGCGGGTTCAACCATCGTGCACCTCACCGGTGGTGTGGCGGCGTTCGCAGCAGCCAAGGCTCTCGGCCCGCGCATCGGTCGATACGGCACCGACGGCAAACCGCGAGCGATTCCCGGGCACTCGATTCCCTTCGCCATCGTCGGATGCTTCATTCTGTTGGTGGGTTGGTTCGGGTTTAATGCCGGTTCCCAGCTCGGCGCTGACCCTGTGATTGGTCGCATCGCCACCACCACACTCATCGCTGCCGGCGCTGGTGCAGTCATGGCTGCACTTGTAACGCGATTGCAGTCCGGCAAAACCGACGTAGCGATGACTGGCAACGGTCTGCTCGCAGGTCTGGTCGGCATCACTGCAGGCTGTTACGCGGTTTCTACTATCGGTGCACTGATCATTGGTTTGGTGAGCGGTCTCATCGTGGTGTTTGCGGTGTCGTTCTTCGACAAAATTCGGGTTGACGACCCGGTGGGTGCCATCTCGGTGCATGGCGTGTGCGGTGCGTTCGGCACGATTGCCGTCGGACTGTTTTCCAACGAAGAAAGTGAAGGCTTCATTGCCAAGGGTCTCTTCTACGGCGGAGGCACCGACCAACTCGTGAGTCAGATCATCGGGGTGGTGGCGGTTGCAGTTTTTGTCTTCGTGGCATCCACGATCATGTTCGCAGTCATCAAGGCCACCATTGGCTTGCGTGTCTCTGAGCAAGAAGAGCGCGAAGGCCTCGACGTGCACGAGCACGGTTCGCCTGGGTATGGCTCTGACCGGGCAATGGCGTAAGCAAGTAACGACTAGACAAGGAGCAACAACATGAAACTCATTACTGCAATTATCAAGCCATTCAAACTCGACGAGGTGAAAGATGCCTTGAAAGCAGCCAACGTCACTGGCATTACGGTGACTGAGGTGCGCGGCTTTGGTCGCCAAGGCGGCCATGTGGAGACCTACCGTGGCGCTGAATACAAAGTTGATTTCATCCCCAAGGTGAGATTGGAGTTGGTCGTCGACGATGCTGTCGCTGACCAAGTGGTGGAAGTGATCGTGAAGAGTGCTGGCACCGGCAAGATCGGCGACGGCAAAGTGTGGATCACCGAAGTCTCACGAGTCGTACGCATCCGCACCGGGGAAGAAGGTCGAGACGCGATTTAGCGTCGAGACCTGGTGGTGCGTCGAGACGCGATTTAGCGTCGAGACCTGGTGGTGCGTCGAGACGCGATTTAGCG
>JANQZQ010000069.1 GCA_030728545.1 Ilumatobacteraceae bacterium | reverse complement strand
AGTGGCATCAAAATGAAACCGCCCTGGCTCACCGACGAATAGGCGATCATGCGCACGAAGTTGGTCTGGCGTAAGGCGAATATGTTGCCAACGGTCATGGTGAGTGCCGAAAGCCCCCAGATAAATGGCTGCCACACATCGCGCCCTTCAGGAAACGCAGTCAGCACCAACACCACTAGTGCCACGAAGCCAGCTGCTTTGCTCGCCACCGACAAAAATGCCGTTACTGGTGTCGGGGCACCTTCGTAAGTGTCGGGTGCCCAGGTGTGAAACGGCACTGCTGACACCTTGAACGCAAACCCCACGACCACGAACACGATGGCAAGTGCCTGCACAGCGCCGAACGTGCCGTCTAGGTCAATCGACTTGCCGATGTCAACGAGCAGTGTGGAGTTAGCAACGCCGTACAACAACGACATGCCGTACAACATCACCGCCGAGGCAAAGACACCGAGCAAGAAATACTTCACACCAGCTTCGTTGCTCTTCAAGTCGCGCTTGCGCCAGGCCGCCAACATATACGCCGGAATCGAGAGGAACTCCAGCGCTACGAACACCGAGACCAAGTCGCGTGCCGAGGCCATCATCACCATGCCCAACAAACTGGAGAGCAAGAGGAACCAATATTCGCCCCTCCAGTAGTCGCCTTCTTCGATGTGTGATGACGACAACAACACGATCACATATCCAGCCAACAAAAACAGTGCCTTTACTACCAGGCTGAATTCGTCGACCACATATCGGCCGTCAAACATTGAGCGCACCGAGTTGTCATGCACCGCCAACGTAAGCACGGGCACAACGGCACCGAGCAGTGAAAAACCCGTGAGTACCGACAACAACCACTTGTTGCGCTCGGTGGTGAACAAATCCACCAGCAACACCACCGTCAAACCAACAGCCAACACGATCTCGGGCGCAAGCGCGTGATAATCGATTGTTGGCGCCGTCCACGGCGCGGCAACTGTGGCCAGAAGTGTCACGCGTCAGCCCCCGAACGCCCGCAAGGTCTCTTGCACTGCTGGGTCGATGACGCTGAACAACAAGTTGGGAACCACACCCAACACCACGATGGCAATCAGCATCGGCAGCCACGCCACCCACTCGTAGGTATTCACGTCTTTCATCTCGTGATGGTCGTCGCCCTTGGGTGTGCCAAATGCAGTGCGTTGGTACAACCACAACAAATACGCAGCGGCCAGCACCGTGCCAAGTGCCGCGATCACCATGTATGTGCGATACACAGTCACATTCAAGCCCGCAGCCGGGTTGTATGCCGCCAGGATCGCGGGGAACTCACCCCAAAAACCTGCGAGACCTGGCAACCCCAATGACGCCATCGTGCATAGGCCAAGAATCCAACCAAGGCGTGGCACCTGAGTGAGCATGCCACCCAATTTGCTGATCTCCAGCGTGTGATACCGCTCTTTGACACTGCCCGCAATGAAGAACAACATTCCAGTGATCAGGCCGTGGGCCACCATGCCAAACACCGCTGCATTCACGCCGAACGGTGTGAGTGTCGAGATTCCCAACATCACAAAACCCATGTGGGCTACCGATGAAAATGCAATCAGGCGCTTCATGTCGGTCTGCGCCAAACAGCCGAACGCACCGTAGATAATGCCAATGACTGCCAGACCACCAATCCACGGCGCCCACTCGATGGCTGCGTCGGGCAACATCGGAATTGCAATGCGCACGAACCCGTATGTACCGAGCTTCAGCAGGATTGCCGCCAAAATTACCGAGCCCTGGGTTGGTGCCTGTGTATGCGCATCGGGCAACCAGGTGTGGAAGGGAAACATCGGCACTTTCACGGCAAAGCCGACGAACATTCCGGCGAAGATCCACACTTGGGCGTTCTTGGCGATTCCGGCACCGTTTTCGACAAGGTATGGAATCGCAAAACTTTCAGCGCCAGTTTTGAAAAACATCGCAAGGAAGGCAACGAGCATAAGTGCCGAGCCGAACATGGTGTACAAAAAGAACTTCAGCGAGGCGTACTGACGATTCTCGCCGCCCCAGACACCAATCATGAAATACATCGGTAGCAACACAATTTCAAAGAACACAAAGAACAAGATGAGGTCTTGAGCGATGAACGTGCCTGCCATACCCGTTTGCAAGATCAACATCAACGAAAAGAAGGCTTTCGGGTTGCCCGGTGATGGGATGTGATCGAGGCTGTAGATCACCACGAGCAGTGTGACCACCATGCTCAACAAATACAACGGCAAGCTGATGCCATCCAGGCCGATGTAGTAGGTGCTCTTGATAACGGGAATCCACTCGGTTTGGGCAACGAACTGCATCGAGCCCGCCTTGCCAAAATCAAAACTGAACAACGTGAATGCACCGACGGCAACAGTGGCGATAGAGGTAACGAGGGCGACCATCTTGATGGCCGCTTCGTTGGCTTTTGGTGTGACGAGTAAGACGAGCACGCCAAGCATCGGCAGGAAAGTGCCGACGCTAAGCACCCAGTTGTCGTCGTTGATCATCTGCATGGTGTTATCTCCCGTTGTGTAATCAGGTATTGAGAATGACGAATACGAGTGCGACTACTGCGGCGGTTGCAAACAACAACGCGCCGTAGTGACCGACTCGACCGGATTGGATTGGTTGCACGGTGGTGCCTGCCGACTGGGCAAGTTCTCCCGAAGCATTCACAGCACCATCGACGACTCGCTGATCGATGTCGCGGTACACCACGAGGGCCACAACGCGCGCCACGCGGGCGATGCCGTGCAAGATGCCGTCGAGCACCTTTTGGTTGAACCAATACGCACCCTGCGCCATCGGCCCCACCACTGCGCGCACCACACCACGCTCATATAAATCGTCCAAATAATATTTGTTGGCCAACAGTCGATAGCCGGCGCGCGCCACACCGTTGCGCTGCGTGAGCCCCACCAGTCGCGGGTCGCGTCGACCATAGAGCGCAGCACTCAGCAGCCAGCTGATGGCGATGCCGGCAAACACGATTGCCAGCGACAGCAACGCCTTTGACCACTTGAACTTGGCGTGATTCACCTGTGGTGCATAACAGATGCCATCCACTGGGGCCTCTTTGCCACAAGGCGAGTCGCCATACCCCGACACGGCACTCGGCACGGATAATACGAGTGCTGCCCCAGGGCCACCTGCGGACGGTTGGGCAACGACCACTGCGCGGGGCTCGACCCACTTCTTCATGTATTCCCACGACTCGCCGAATGGCGTGGCGTTGAACAACCCGGAGAAAATTGCCAGCACCGCGAGAATGGCGATCGGTGCGGTGATCAAAATGCCCGACTCGTGAGGAGAGTCGTGTTTGGCGTCGTGCGCATCATGGGAAGCGTGTGCATCGTGAGAATCGTGCGTGTCGTGAGAACTATGTGCATCGTGGGAACTATGTGAGTCATGCGTGTCGTGCTCCCCTGCCGATGCACCACGCGCCTGGCCGAAGAATGTGAGGTACGTCGCTCGTGTCATGTATGCCGCGGTGAGGAATGCGCCACCAAGACCAACGACCATAAAGAACGTGTAGCCATTGGCGCCGACATTGTCGATGATTTCGTCTTTGGAGAAAAAGCCCGAGAACGGAAACACGCCGCACAGGGCCAGCGTCGACACCGTCCATGAAGCAAAAGTGATGGGCATGTGCTTGCGTAACCCGCCCATGTCTTTTTTCATGTCAAATGAATGGTGTGATGCACTGTGGCTGATCGAGCCGGCACACAAGAACAAACACGCCTTGAAAAACGCGTGAGTAAAGATGTGAAACACCGCGGGCAACCATGCACCAGCGCCGAGACCCAGCATCATGTAACCAAGTTGGCTGACCGTGCTGTAGGCCAACACTCGCTTGATATCCGTCTGCACAAATGCCAACGCTGCGGCAATCACGATGGTGATGGCGGCAATCACCATGATCACGTTGGATGACGGGCCAAGAATGTCGAGCCCGGTGAAAAACACCGGATACAAACGAGCAACGAGGAACACGCCGGCCACCACCATCGTGGAGGAATGCAACAGCGAGCTCACCGGTGTGGGGCCAGCCATTGCGTCAGGCAGCCAGGTGTGCAGCGGAAACTGGCCGCTCTTGCCGATGGCGGCGATGAACAAAGCGAACGCCGCCACCAAGATGACCGTCGAGTTTGGTTCACCCGATAGCGCCCAAGCAGAAATACCGCGAATAGAGAACCCCGACAGACCAAGGTTCGTGGTGGTCCAATCGTTAGCGGCAAAAAACAGCATGCTGATGCCCACCAGCAAGCCAACGTCTCCGGTGCGCACCGTGAAAAATGCCTTCAGTGCAGCGCGACTATTGGCGCCGTCTTCCCACCAGTGGCCAATCAGCATGAATGAACATAGACCCATGATTTCCCAACCGAGCAAAAACAAAATCATGTCTTCGGCAACAACCATGGCCAACATGCCCGCTGAGAACAACGTGAGCGCAGCAAAAAAGTGGGTGTAGCGCCGGTCGCCACGCAGGTATTCCAACGAATAGATCTGTACGAGCGTGGAGATGAACGCCACGACGAAGAGCACCACCACGGTGAGCCCATCAATGTGCTGGCCAATGGTGAACTGCATTCCACCTGCCTGCCACCATGTCCACGTGCGCACCACTGGGGCCACAAACTGCTCTTCATTGGCTGCACCGACTCGCTGAATCCACTGCCAAGCCGCACCGCTTGCCATCAGCAAGCTGACAAGCATCGACAACACACCAATTTCGCTGCCCTTTTTCGGCAGACGCTTGCCAATCAGCACAATGAGTGCAAACCCAATGGTGGGCACCACTGGCGCGAGCCAGGCGTTTTCGAGAAACCACCCGCCGCGC
>JANQZQ010000068.1:23902-25803 GCA_030728545.1 Ilumatobacteraceae bacterium | reverse complement strand
AGCGGCGCAGCGGTTTCTTGGGCGCGGCGCAAAGGGCTTACATACACAGCAGCGATATCTTCGGTCGCAAGATAGGCAGCCATCCTGGCCGCCTGCACGTGACCGTCTGGCGCTAGTTCGGGGTCGGCAATGCCTTCGGTGAGTTCGCGTCGAACCGGCAAAGCATGGCGAACAAGCACAAGTTCCACGCGCTGAGACTACGAGCCCACAATGAACTTTATGTAACTAGAAAATGTCAGTTCGGTAGGAGCGACACCAGATCCAACTCGCGCACTGCGCGATCAAAACGCGTATTCATGCAATCAACAAGTTCGAACGAGCGCTTGTCGGTGAGGTCCATCCCACGGCTGGCGATGATGGGATACGCCAAGCAAAACAACGCTGCAGATCGATAGTTCTCCCACAGCGCTTTTTTGTCGACCAAGTCCTTTGGTGCGCCACCACTCAGCACACCGTCAATCCAGCGGTCGAACAATTCGCGCTCATACTTGCTGGCATCGTCCGCCGTGATGCTTTGGGTGATGAAGTAAGCCAAGTCGTATGCACCAATGCCTGTTCCGATTAACTGAAAATCAAGCACTACCAAACTGTTGTCTTTGTCAAACATCATGTTGTCACCGCGAAAATCACCGTGAGCCAGGGTGTTCGGGCCCTGCGCGAGCGATGCCAACAAGCCGGCAACTGCCGGGCCAAAACGAGGACCAACTTGCATGATCGAGTCGGGCATCTTGATTTCGTTAGTGCACTTTTCCCAACCTTCAGCAAACACCATCGGCACCACTGCCGGATAAATCGGGTCGCCAAGACTGATGGTGGTTCCATCAGCAGCAAGCGCGTCGGCCTTGCCCCACCACTTTGCGTGCATCGCTGCCACGGCATCAACTGCACGTCGCGCGTCGTCAATCGACATACCAACCACTTGATCGATAATTCGCAGGCTGCCGAGGTCTTCGACCACCATGGCGAATTGGCTGGTCTCTTCGTTGACTTCGCCGTAGTACGACTGCGAAACTCGAAACGGAACTTCTTTGGCCAAAGTTTTGAAAAACTTCACCTCACGGATGTACATACGCAAGACCGCACTGGTAAACACTGCATTGGGGTCGAGTGCCGGAAGCTTTACGATGACCGACTTGGGGCAACCCGAGCCAGTGAGATGTGAGCGATACACCGCGCTCGACACACCGACCCCCACCCCGATAATTTCATTGCGAACAGCGGTGACGTTCCACCCCGTTGCCGCACTCATCCATTGCGCTGTTACATCTTCGATTGATGCTGGAATTGCCGCTGCCATAAAGCCCCCTCAGGCGTTAGTTATGGACAATACACCTTGCCTTTGGTCTTGAACTTCTTGACCTGGTCGAGCTGGGCCTTGGTGAGTTCAAGCACCGTATCGAGGTCAACATCGCAAAGCACGGCACCCTCAAGATTGGCGCCCTTAAATGAGGCTGCCGTCAGCACGGAAGCAGTCATATCTGCGTTCTTGAGCGAGGCCCCCTCGAAATTGACAGCGCTGAGGTCGGCGCGGATAAAGATCGAATTATTCAGGTTGGCCCCAACAAAGCTTGCCCCACCCAGATTGGCCACTGAAAAGTTGATGAAGTCGAGCTTCAGGCGTGAAAAATCGACACCAACCAAGTTTGCATATTGACACGTAGTGGTCTTGATACAGATCACATCAAGCACCGTCGTTGTCGTGACGGGCACCGTCGTGGTGGTGGTAGTGGTTTCGATTGTGGTGGTGGGTACTGGCTCGGCAGGTGCTGGCTCGGTGGGTGCCGCATCCTCGACGGTGGTGGTCACTGCAACATCAACACTCGGTTCAGACATGACTTCGACATCACCGCAGGCCGCCAACACAACCAGCCCGATAACGACGAGTACGCGTTGAATAAGCA
>JANQZQ010000068.1:16612-23802 GCA_030728545.1 Ilumatobacteraceae bacterium | reverse complement strand
ATTGCAGGCTAATGAATGGGTGCCGACGCACGGTGTCAATCGTCCGCCACACTGAAGGGGTGAACATCACAGCGCTACTGCCATTGGTTCTGCTCGCCGCCGAAGAAGAAGTGGGCGGTGTCCAAAGATTTCTCACACGACCCGTGATTGCAATTGCCATCGTCGTCGGCTGTTTTGTGCTCACTCGAATCACATATGCGATTCTGCGAATCGTGGTTCGCAAAGTGGCCGACAGCAAACCTGGTCGCGGCAAAGGCTGGTGGAAAAATACGATGCGACGCGTCGGTGCCGAAACACTTGAAAGTGGTGAAAATCGCCGACGCCAACGCATCGAAGCGGCCACTGGCATGTTGCATCAACTCACCAGTTTTGTGCTGTGGATTATTGCCGCTATCGCGGTGTTCAGTGTGCTCGACTTGGATGCGGCGTTCTTTTTGTCAAGTGCTGGCTTTCTTGGTGTGGCAATTGCCATCGGTGGGCAGCATCGAGTTGGCGACTACCTCACGGGATTAGCCGTGCTCTTAGAAGACCGCTTTGGTGTGGGTGACGAAATTGAAGCGAGTCTCGGCTGGGATAAACCCGTGCGGGCAACCGTTGAGCATGTTGGAATGATCACCACACGCCTGCGCGATGGTAGTAGCACGTTTCATATTCCCCATTCCAAACTTGACGTAGTTCGCAATCTCAGCCAAGAACCCGTGCGCGAATCTCTACAGTTCGACGTCGCCGGCAGCAATGCTGAGCGTGTGTCCACCACAGTGCGCGACCTGGCAGGCACTAAGGGCCTAACGACCGTGTTGTTCATTGACGAGATTCAAGCCGCGGGCACCGAAGGTGATCGCGTGGAACTTAACGTGCGCACCACTCGCCCGCTGACCAACATCGAACGAGAACTCCTCGTACAAAAAGCGTCAGAAGTATTGTCGCGCGACAAATAAGGCGATGAACGGCTAGATGCCAAGAAGCGCATCGAGTCCGAGCGTCACGCCCGGGTACTCGGCAATTTTTTTGCAAGCGATAACTACCCCAGGCATGAAACTGACCCGGTCAATGGTGTCGTGGCGAATGGTCAATGTTTGGCCTTGGGTGCCAAGCACCACTTCTTGATTGGCGACTGCACCACGCATGCGCACGGCATGAATACGAATATCTGCCGGGCCTTTTGCACCTCGCGCACCAGCAATTGCCTCGTGCGTGGTTGGGTCTTTGGCCCACTCGCTACTGGCTGCTGCCATGCGCGCAGCAGTTGACACTGCGGTGCCCGACGGCGAGTCTGCCTTGCCGTCGTGATGCACTTCGATGATCTCGGCAGTGTCAAAAAATGGGGCGGCAAGTTCGGCAAAACGCATCATCAGCACAGCGCCAATGGCAAAATTAGGGGCGATCAAACAGTTGCTGCGGGTGAACTGTTGTTTGAATGTTGCTAGATCGGCATCACTAAAACCAGTGGTGCCAACGACGGCATGCACGCCGTGCAAGGCGAGCCACGGCAAGGTGACTCGCGCTGCTGCGGCAACTGTGAAATCCACGACCACGTCGACCTGAGCATCAGCAAGCGCTTTCAACTCGCGATTGATGGGCACACCTTGGGCGGTTGCGTCACCTGTTGTGTCAATGGCGGCAACAAGTTGCAGCGCCGAATCGGCGGCGACGGCGGCACAGACGGTGGCGCCCATGCGCCCTGCTGCACCGACGACGCCGACGCGAATCATGTATTAGCCGTTGAAGTCATCTTCAAAACTTACGGCAACAGGCTCACTGCCCCGGTCGTTTGCCGGGCGATCAGAGGATGAACGATCACTTGCGGGGCGGTCATCACGACTGCGTCCGCCACGATCGTCACGACTGCGATCACTGCCGCCACGACCACCACGGTCATCACGGCTGCGTCCGCCACGGTCATCACGGCTGCGTCCGCCACGATCACTGCCGCCACGACCACCACGGTCATCACGGCTGCGTCCGCCACGATCGTCACGATCATCACGGCTGCTGCGTTCACGACGCTCGCCGCCACCACCGCCACCCGAACCAGCCATTGGCTGGCCGTCTGGGCCGAGGAGCGACAGGCTTACCTTGCCGCGGTCGTCGATGTCGTCGACGCGCACCGAAACCTCGTCACCGAGGTTGAGCACGTCTTCAACACGAGCAACACGCTCGCCATTGCCGAGCTTGGAGATATGGATGAGCCCGTCACGTCCGGGCAGGATGTTGACGAACGCACCGAACTGCGCGATATTGACCACGCGGCCCGTATAGGTAGCGCCAAGTTCTGCCGTTGGCGGGTCGACGATGTTCAAGATGCGAGTCTTGGCGTCTTCGACCTTGGCTGCGTCAGGCGAACCGATGGTCACGATGCCCACCGAACCGTCGTCATCAACTGCGATGACAGCACCTGTCTCTTGCTGGATGGTGTTGATGACTTTGCCCTTCGGCCCAATCACTTCACCAACCTTGTCCAGCGGAATGGTGATCGTCACGATCTTCGGAGCACTCTCGGCAACCGTCTCGCGTGGTGCAGCGATTGCCGCTGTCATCACATCGAGAATCTTGAGTCGGGCATCTTTGGCCTGTTGCAAGGCCGCTGCCAACACGTCGCTTGGAATCCCGTCGATCTTGGTGTCCAACTGCAGCGCTGTCACTGCATCTGCAGTGCCGGCCACTTTGAAGTCCATGTCGCCGAATGCATCTTCTGCACCGAGAATGTCGGTGAGTGCGGTGTATTTGCCACCTTCATAGATGAGACCCATCGCAATGCCCGCAACCGGGGCCACGATCGGCACACCTGCGTCCATCAAGGCCAAGCTCGAAGCGCACACTGACGCCATCGATGTTGAACCGTTCGACGACATCACTTCGCTAACTAGGCGCAGTGTGTAGGCGAACTTGTCTTGGCTTGGCACCACTGGCAACACTGCACGCTCAGCGAGCGCACCGTGACCAACTTCGCGGCGCTTCGGTGTACCAACACGACCAGTTTCACCATTCGCCCAAGGCGGCATGTTGTAGTCGTGCATGTAACGCTTTTCGGTGGTTGGTGTGATCGAGTCGATCATCTGGTTCATGCGCGGCATGGCCAGGGTGACCACGTTCAGCACTTGTGTTTCACCACGCTGGAAGAGACCCGTGCCGTGTGCAGTTGTCAGCAAGCCGACTTCCGACGACACCGAACGAAGATCACTTGGGCCGCGACCATCGATGCGAATATTTTCAGTTACCACGCGCTGGCGGACCAGGTGCTTGGTGAGTGAACGTACCGCTTCTTTGATCTGCTTTTCCTGACCAGCGAACTCGCCAGGTGCGGCAGCGGTTCCGGCGAGCTCGGCGACAGTTGCCGCCGTTGCTTCGTCGGTTGCTGCATTGCGATCTTTCTTCAACGAAATGCGAATCGCTGGCTGCAACTTGGCAGTGGCTACGCGCTCGACGGCGGCATACACCTCGGCCGAGTAGTCGAGCACTGGCGTATACGCGAGTGGTTCGATACGACCACGGGCAGCAATCACGCTGGCCGTCAGTTGGCGCTGCAACTTGATCGATTCCTTGATCCACTGCTTCGAGGCTTCGAGGCCTGCCGCAATGACTGTTTCGTTCACTTTTGGTGCGCCGTTGGCGTAGAAGTCAAACGACTTCTCCGAGCCACCTGCTTCGACCATCATGATTGCTACATCACCGTTGTCAAGTTCGCGTCCGGCAACGACAAGTTCAAATGTGCTGGTTTCGCCTTCTTCGAACGTGGCGTGGGGAACCCACGTGCCCTCTTGGGAGTACGCCACGCGCACTGCACCAATTGGCCCATCAAATGGGATGCCGCTGATCATGAGCGCTGCCGACGATGCATTGATTGCCAATACGTCGTGCGGGTTGACTTGGTCAGCGCCAATTACGGTGACCACGATTTGGGTTTCGTTGCGGAAACCGTCGGGGAATGCCGGACGCAACGGGCGGTCGATCAGACGGCAGGTCAAAATGGCCTGCTGACTTGGACGACCTTCACGACGGAAGAACGAGCCCGGGATTTTCCCTGCGGCGTATGCACGCTCTTCAACGTCGACGGTCAGCGGAAAGAAGTCGATGCCGTCACGCACGCCCTTTGCGGCGTTGGCGGTGACGAGCACGGTCGTTTTTCCGATGGTTGCTACGACAGCGCCCTGTGATTGCAGCGCTAGTTTTCCGGTTTCAAACCGGAGGGTTTTGTCGGAGCCGCTTACGGCACCCGACACTGAAATGGCTTCAGCCATGTGTATTTCTCCTATGTTGTGTTAGCTCTCGCGACCAGAAATTCCCGAATGGAATTTCTGCGAAGGTCGCAGGCTTAACGACGAAGTTCGAGTTCTTCGAGCAGCTTTCGATACTTCTCGATGTCACGCTTGCGGATGTAGTCAAGCATTCGACGGCGGCGCCCGACCATCAGCAGAAGACCACGACGACTGTGGTGATCTTTTGCATGGGTCTTCAGGTGCTCCGTCAGGCTGTTGATTCGGTCGGTCAGTAGCGCGATTTGCACTTCTGGCGAACCCGAGTCAGTTGCATGCTGACCGTGCTTCGCAATGACGTCTTTGGTCCCCGTTTTGGTGGGAGTCGCCATGTTCGTACGTTGCCTCTTTCTGCCTCACCTCGCGTTGCTTGTTCAGATGAACAGACACTTGGTGGGTCGTTCCGGGACCATCCCGAAACATCACATCCGAGCCGAAGCCCAAGTGGACTCCGTCAGACTACGGCGCAATCGTCCCACTTCCACTTGGCCCATCGTGAGCAGTCCTGCAGTTAGCGTTCAACACGTGTTCACGGGCATCGTTGAAGAGCTCGGCTCGGTGGCTTCGCGCAGCGGGTCACGCCTGCGAATCACCGCCAAGCACGTGTTGAGCGACAGCATCATCGGCGCCTCCATCGCAGTGAACGGCTGTTGTTTGACGGTCGTGCAACAGGGTGAAGACTGGTGGGAGGCCGATGTGAGCGATGAAACGTTTCAGCGCACCACGCTTGGCGCATTACAACCTGGCAGCCCAGTGAATCTTGAGCGACCAATGGCTGCTGACGGGCGTTTCGGTGGTCACGTGGTGCTCGGCCATGTTGACCTCGTCGGTGAAGTCGTGTCACCAGCCCCCGACCTGCGGGTGCGCATCGGGCGTGACCAGATGCATCTCATCGTTGAAAAAGGTTCAATCACCGTCGACGGCGTGAGTCTCACCGCCTTCGGCTTGCAGCGTGACTCGTTTCAAGTTGCGGTCATTCCGCATACTGCCGCCGTAACAACTCTTGGCGTGCGTCGCCCTGGTGACAAAGTAAACATTGAAATGGATGTACTGGCCAAACATGTTGATCGCCTCATGAGCGCCCGCAACACGAAACGACGCATGCTTGGATGGTGGCGCACATGAGCAACCTGAGCGACTTGCGCAAAGAGATTGACGACATTGATGCCGCAATCATCGAACTATTGGCTCAACGCATGGAAGTGTGCCGTGAAGTGGCCGACCTCAAGTCGCAAAGCAATACTGCAGTCATTCAGCCACAGCGAGTGCGCGAAGTGCTCACGACACGTCGACAGTGGGCAATTGACAACGATGTTGACCCCGACTTTGCCGAACAACTCTTTCGGATTCTGCTTTCAGAAACACACCGAATCGAAGTAGCGCACGACAAGAAATTCGACAAACCCACCAAAGTTGCCGATGTGCTCGTTTCCACCCTCGACGCTGTGGCATGTCGGATCGACCATGTAGTGGTTGCCGTGGCCAACCTTGCTGCTGCATCAACGTTCTTGGCTTCGATCGGCTTCTCCACCACCATCACTGACGACGCCGGCATCGTGGTGGCCGAAGGTGGCGGAGTAACCGTCGTGCTCGTGGGCCCCGGCGACAAGGCAGTCGACAAACATCTCCAAGAACACGGCTCGGGCGTGCAACACATTGCCATCGAAGTGCTCAACGCCGGATATGTGCAAGAACTACTGAAGGCCGCCAACGTGCCGCTGCTCACCGACGTGGTGGTAGACGAACACGGCCACGAACAGTTCTTCACTGTGCTCGACTCGTCAACGGGCGTGCAATTGGGTTTCATCTCGCGCACCGGCAATCGCGTGCCGATGAACGGCCAAAACGTGCGGGCCTTGTTCCGAGCCCTTGGCGACGCCTAGGCCTGATTCACCGACCGCAACGAACGCGCCTACATCTGTTCGGTGGGACGCTGCTCAATTACTGGTTGTTCGGTCGAACGCTGCTCACTTGGGCGGGCTTCGCGAAAAAGTTCGGCGATGCCTCCCAACGCACCCATGGTTGCCGAAGTATCGAGCGGTAAGAAAATCTTCGTGGCCTGACCGTCGGCGATCTTTGCCAACGTTTCAAGATGCTTGATTGCCAACAGGTCTGCGGTGGGGTTGCCGTCATGAATCGCTTGATACACCGTGCGAATCGCTTCAGCCTCACCGAGTGCGATCGTGAGCTGACGAAAACGCTCAGCCTCGGCCATTTCGCGCACAGCAGCAGCCTGACCTTCGGCCTCCAGGATTTGTCGCTGGCGCACACCTTCTGCAGCCAAGATTGCGGCTTGGCGTTCACCCTCGGCACGAGTCACGGCTGCTTCGCGTTGCCCCTCAGCCTGGGTGACCGTCGCGCGACGAGTACGTTCGGCCTTCATTTGTTCGTGCATCGCCATCATCACGTCGGCAGGTGGATCAATTCGCTGAATCTCCACGCGCTTGACGCGCACGCCCCACGTGTCAGTGGCGTCGTCGAGGATGCTGCGCAGACTCGTATTAATCGAATCACGGCTCGTTAACGCTTGGTCTAACTGCAAATCGCCGACAAGGTTGCGCAGGTTCGTCTGCGCCAACTTGGTGACTGCCAGCAAAAAGTTGGCGATGTTGTAGATGAGCCGTTGCGGGTCGACGGGCTCGTAGTACACCACGGCATCCACGCTCACGACAACGTTGTCTGAGGTAATCACTTCTTGCGGTGGCACATCGACCACTTGCTCACGCATGTCGACGAGTCGCAATTTATCGACGAACGGGATGATGAATCGAAGTCCGGGCTCGGCGGTTCCTTTGAAGCGGCCAAGACGCTCGACTACCCCACGCTGGCTCGGGCGAACGATGCGAACACTGCTCGCCAGATATGTAATGAGAAAAACGAAGAGCACTGCGAGAATTGCAATCTGTGCCATGAGAAACTCCTTCTGTTGGGGTTGGG
>JANQZQ010000068.1:13337-16512 GCA_030728545.1 Ilumatobacteraceae bacterium | reverse complement strand
CCGATTCGCACTTCACCGACTTCGCCCGGGCCGCTGGCAATGTCGCTCAACACCAGCGCCTCTTGGCCGATGAGCCGCCGCGAACCCACTCCAGCGGGGATTTCTGATCGATCAAGCCGCCTGCGCAACGGAATGAGCGCAACGGCACCAGCGGCCGACACCACGACAAACAACAACCACTGCAAAGCCACGCTGCCACCCGCAAAAGCAGTAACGGCCGCGACGATGGCGCCGGCAGCGAACGGCAGAAGAAAAAACGTGCCCGGCAGGAGTGCTTCGCCGACGGCAAATGCGCCGATCGCAACGAGCCAAATCCAGCGCCACATCAGTGGATCTTCCATGCTGCGAAGCGTACCGAGCACGACCCCGAAAGCCCCGTGTGATTGTTGCTATGGTGAGGTTGCTCGATGAATACGAGTGGGTCGCACCTCTAACACTTGCGATTTGCTCGGTCGGGTGCTGACACAACAAACCAACGCAACTCACGACATGCGGGTCTCTCGCGTGGCGTGACGAAAGGCATTTGTGGAACACCAGCACCTCATCGATACCCCCCTCAGCGACCTGCTGAGTGATGCGCGCAAGGTGCGCGACTTGCAATACGGCGCACGAATCACCTACTCGCCAAAAGTGTTCATCCCGCTCACCATGTTGTGTCGCGATAAATGCGGATACTGCACCTTTGCCCAGCCCCCTGCCCGACTCGAACACCCGTATCTTTCGCCCGAAGAGGTGTTGGCCATCGCCAAACGTGGCGCCGCACAAGGTTGCCACGAGGCGTTGTTCACGCTCGGCGAACGCCCCGAGTTGCGCTACGACATCGCCCGTGACTGGCTACAAGCCCACGGCTACGACTCGACCGTGCACTACCTACATGACATGGCCAAGTTGGTGCTCACCGAAACAGGTCTGCTGCCCCACGCCAATGCTGGTGCGTTGTATAAAGACGAGTTGGCTATGTTGCGGCGTGTTTCGCCCTCGCAGGGCATGATGATCGAAACCCTGCGCGATGATCTTGAATGCCATCGTGGTGCGCCCGACAAAGTGCCACAGCGTCGTTTGGACACCCTCGAGTTCGCCGGCGAGCTGCAGATTCCCTTCACCACTGGCATTTTGGTGGGCATCGGCGAAAATCGCGCCGACCGCATCGCGGCACTCGAAGCCATCGCAGCATCACACTTGCGGCACGGCCACGTGCAAGAAGTAATCGTGCAAAACTTTTTGCCCAAGCCGCGCACGGGTATGCAACACGACCCAGCGTGCGACCCCGATGAATACCTGTGGTCGATCGCCGTCGCCCGATTGATTTTGCCGCCCGAAATACATCTGCAGGCACCGCCAAACTTAAGTGACGATTTTGGTGCACTGCTCACCGCGGGCATCGACGACTGGGGTGGTGTTTCACCGGTAACCGCCGACCACGTGAACCCCGAACGGCCATGGCCAGCCCTCGACCGATTGCGCGAGGTAACCGAAGAATCTGGACGCGCGTTGGCGCCGCGCCTGACGGTGTACCCGGAGTTCATCGCCGAGATCGGACTGTCTGCGACACCGCGTTGGATTGATGCGTCACTGCGCTTCAGTGTGCTTGACCGCTGCGACGCCGAAAACTTTGGCCGCGACGACCCGGGTGCAATCTGGCCCGAAAAAGTTACGGCCGCCGACGTGGTGCAAGATGGCGCCGAAGTAGTGCTCATTGGCCATCGCTCGACGCAGTGGTATTCGGGCGCCAATAACCCGCCACCACAACTAGTGGGAACAAAGCCATCGGTTGCTGCGCGTTCACGCAAGTTGCACGGCCCAGTAGGTGAAGTGTTGCGCGGTGTTGAACTTGGCAATGAACTTGGCGAACAAGAAATTGTTGCGCTGTTCCGCGCTCGCGGGCCCGAAGTGCGGGCTGTTGCCCTTGCCGCCGACGAACTGCGCCGCGCCACCGTGGGCGACGACATCACTTGGGTGCACAACCGCAACATCAACTACACCAACGTGTGCACATTCAAATGCAAGTTCTGCGGGTTTTCCAAGGGCCCGCTCAGCCTCAACCTGCGGGGCACGCCATATTTGTTAACGCTCGACGACATTGCCGAGCGCGTGCGCGAAGGTTATGCACTTGGCGCCACCGAGGTCACGCTGCAGGGCGGCATTCACCCCGATTTTGACGGTGACTATTACATCGACGTAACACGTGCCGTAAAAGCCGCGGCACCCAACATTCACGTGCACGGTTTCACCGCGCTCGAAGTCACCGAAGGTGCCAAGCGGCTAGGCGAGTCGTTGGCGTCGTATCTCACGCGCTTGAAAGAAGCCGGGTTGTCATCGCTACCAGGCACCGCTGCCGAAATCTTGGACGACGAGGTGCGTGCCGTGTTGTGCAGCGACAAAGTCAACACCGAAGAATGGCTTGACGCACATCGCACTGCTCACTCGGTGGGCTTGCGCTCAAACGTGACCATGATGTTCGGCTCAGTTGAAGCACCACATGCTTGGGCACGACACTTCGTGCGTACCCGCGCGTTGCAATACGAAACAGGTGGCTTCACCGAATTCGTCGGGTTGCCGTTCGTGCATATGGCTTCACCGATTTATCTGCAACGCAAATCACGCCGTGGGCCAACCTTCCGCGAAACCGTACTCGTGCACGCCATTGCCCGACTCGCCTATCGCGGAGTAATCGACAACATTCAGGCGTCGTGGGTGAAGATCGGTGTGGCGGGCACGCGTCAATTGCTGCAAGCCGGCTGCAACGACATTGGTGGCACGCTCATGAACGAAAACATCTCGCGTGCCGCTGGTGCAAGCCACGGCCAAGGGATGACCCCAACCGACTTTGCTGACCTCACTGCCCCACTGGGGCGGCACTTGCGTCAGCGCACCACGCTGTACGCCGCTCGCTAGCGCGAAGCGGTTGAACGCCGCGCGTCAGCCCAGCGCGGTTGAACTCAGCGCGTCAGCCCAGCGCGGCGCGTGCATGTGCAATGTCGACTTGTAGTTGTGCTTTGAGTTCGTCGATACCCGAGAACTTTCGCTCGCCTCGCAGGAAGGCATGAAACACCACGCGTAACCGCTGGCCATACAAGTCGCCAGCGAAGTCAAGTAGGTGTGCTTCGAGCAAGGAGTGTTCGGCGTGTTCATGAAACGTTGGTCGACGCCCCAGATTGACTGCCGCGTCGTAGGT
>JANQZQ010000068.1:0-13237 GCA_030728545.1 Ilumatobacteraceae bacterium | reverse complement strand
CGGCGTGTTCATGAAACGTTGGTCGACGCCCCAGATTGACTGCCGCGTCGTAGGTGGTGCCTGCGGTATTTTCGATCGTGACACGCGCGGCATACACCCCATCGGCGGGCAAACACAGCGATGAATCCACCGCGACATTTGCTGTTGGAAACCCGATGGTGCGACCGCGTTGGTCGCCAGGCCCCACTACACCGCGCAGCTCGTGATTGCGCCCGAGCATGTGGGCTGCACGCTGCACATCACCGCCGGCCAATGCGCGACGAATAGCAGTGCTACTGACGGGTTCGTCAACGCCGTCGGCGCGCGCCACGAGCCCCAACGGCAAAACTTCAAAATCGCGAGTGCTTGCCATGTCGCGCAGCAGCTGCACATTGCCGCCGCGCTTATAACCAAAGTGAAAATCTTCGCCAACAATTACGCCACGCACGGCTAAGGCATCAACAAGCACCCGCTGCACAAAATCAACTGGCGCTTCGCCCGCTTGCTCGGCATTAAATGGCACCACCAAAGTGGCGTCGACACCCGTCGAAGCAAGCAGTTCGAGCTTCTGTTGTGCATCAGTCAGCAACTTGGGGGCCGACTCGGGGCGCACCACCGATGCTGGGTGGCGATCGAATGTGACCACCACACTGCGTGCCCCAAGCGCAGCAGCACGGGCGCGCACCTGGGCGATTACGGCGCGGTGGCCAAGATGCACACCGTCATAGGCGCCAATGGTGACCACCGATCGTGTGTCACCAATTGCGGCAACAACCGCCTCGCGAGTCGCTTGGCTAACAACTTTCACGCACGCTCACGCTAACGGTTCAGGCATCACCACATCAGCACGCCAACCATCACCGGTGCGCTCATACACCGCAATCAACTCGTTGCGCGAGTTCAACACGATGCGATGCTCACCTTCACGGGCTTCTACCCCACCCAACTCGGCGAAGGCACGTCCGTTGCGCACCTTGAGCGCCATGTCGTCATCGACTGCCACCATTGTCACGTTCACGCCGTCAAGATGCGCCATCGTGGCGACCGCCGATTGCAGGGGCGCAGTCTCGATTGACGCTGCATCGTGCTCGGCACCCACCACAAAGTCGCCAATTGCAGTGCGCCGCAGACGGCGTAGGTGGGCCACCCCGCCTAATGCTTCGCCCAGGTCAGCAGCGAGCGTGCGAATGTATGTGCCCGACGAACACGTCACTTCAATATGCACCACTGGGTTGCCGTCGATGCGCTCGACGATGTCACCGACTACATATCGATAAACCGTCACGGGCCGTGGCGCGCGTTCTACCTCGCCGCCCTCACGCGCAATTTCGTGCAAGCGACGCCCACCAATTTGTATCGCCGACACCATCGGTGGAATCTGAGTGATGTCACCAACAAACGCGCGCGCGGCATCGCGAGCCGATTCAATCGTGAGTGACGACATGTCTTGTCGAGCCGTCACCTCACCCGCAGCATCAAGGGTGTTGGTGGCTGCACCAAACACCACTTCGCCGGTATACGTTTTGGGCAAACCACCCAGAAATTGCAGCAAGCGCGTGGCATTGCCCAAGGCCACAATTAAGACGCCGGTGGCATCGGGGTCGAGCGTGCCCGAGTGCCCGACTCGCCGTTCAGAAAATCGACGACGCAAGCGAGCCACCACGTCGTGGCTGGTAATGCCGATGGGTTTGTCGACCACCACAAAGCCGTGCACGGTGGCTGGTTTGCGCACCATGGTTGCCCGAGTAACCCGACTACTCGGCTACTGGCGGTGAAACAGCAGGTGACACAGCTGGTGACCCAGCGCCAGAACTACCGGCGTTCATCTGCGCCGCGCGACGCTCTGCATCTTGACGCAACACTGCATCGATTCGCGCTGCTGCCCGCATCGTTTCGTCGGGCTTGAACTGCAATACCGGCGTGCGGCGTGTTTTGACCTGCATGGCGATCTCGTGTTGCAGTCGCTTGCGGTATTCACCGAGTGCTTCGACGATCTTGTCGTCGCCACCCTCGCCGTGAATCGAATCAAAATAAACCACACCGCGATTCATCTCCGAGTCGACGTCCACCGAAGTAATGGTCACCATCGTGAGCCGATCGTCATCCAACTTGGCGAGTTCTTCGGCAATCACCTCGCGCAAAGTTTCGCTGAGTCGTGCCGTGCGTTCGTGTCGACGACGGTCTTGAGCATCGGTGGTGCGACGGCGAGGACGAGGCATAACAACTACGCTAAGTGAAGATGTCCACCAGCGATTCCCTGCCAAAAGAGCGTTACAACGCCCGCTTGGCGGCCCAAATTGAGGCCAAATGGCAAGACCGCTGGCAGGCTGCACACACCTTTGACGCCCCCAACCCGGCTGGGCCGCTCGCTGAGCCCGAGAAAATCGCTGGGCGCAAAAAACTGTTCATCCTTGACATGTTCCCCTACCCGTCGGGGGCTGGGCTGCATGTCGGCCACCCGCTCGGCTACATCGCCACCGACGTATACGGGCGCTTCAAACGCATGACTGGCCACAACGTGTTGCATGCACTTGGCTACGACTCGTTCGGGTTGCCCGCCGAACAGCACGCCATTACCACTGGCGTGCACCCCCGCGAAAACACCGAGGCCAACATCGCCAACATGCGTCGCCAACTGCGACGACTCGGGTTGGCCCACGACGCCAGACGCAGTGTCAGCACCACCGACGAAGGCTTCTATCGCTGGACGCAATGGATTTTTCTCCAGATTTTCAACTCGTGGTGCGATGAGCGCACGGGCAAGGCGCGACCCATCACTGAATTGATTGCCGAATTCGAATCCGGTGCTCGCCCGACGGGTGGCACCGCATGGTCTGCAATGTCGTCGCGCGAGCGCAAGCAACTGGTGAACAACCACCGTCTGGCTTATTTGGCCGATGCGCCCGTCAACTGGTGCCCGGGGCTCGGCACCATCTTGGCGAATGAAGAAGTCACCGCCGATGGCCGCAGCGACATCGGCAATTATCCCGTCTTTAAACGCAACATGCGGCAGTGGACGATGCGCATCACGGCATATTCCGACCGCTTGCTTGACGACCTCGAGCGCCTCGACTGGCCCGAGTCGATCAAGATCATGCAACGCAACTGGATTGGCCGCAGCGAAGGTGCGCGAGTGCGCTTTGCATCGAGTGCCGGTGATATTGAAGTGTTCACCACGCGACCAGACACACTGTTTGGTGCAACCTTCATGGTGCTGTCGCCTGAGCATCCGCTCGTTGACGCACTCACTACGCCACAACAGCGCACCGCAGTCGATGCGTATCGCCAGGCGTCGGCCAGCGTCGCTGATGCCGACCGTCAATCTGACACGCGCGAAAAAACCGGTGTGTTCACGGGCGCGACAGCCATCAACCCGGTCACTAGCCAAGCGGTGCCGGTGTGGATTGCTGACTACGTGCTCATGGGTTATGGCACAGGCGCCATCATGGCGGTGCCCTCGGGTGATGAACGCGACTTCGCATTCGCGCGCAAATACGGCTTGCCGATTGTGGCTACGCAATTGCCGCCCGACGCCTGGTTCGCCGCACACGGCATTGCCCCATCAACGAGCTGTGCAACTTGGCCAGCAGCTTTTGTCGGTGAGGGCACCTATGTGAATTCGCATAACGAGTCGCTCACCCTCGATGGCCTCACCGAAATCGCTCAAGCAAAGTCGCGCACGAACGAGTGGCTCACAGCCAACGGCGTCGGCCGCGCGGCTATTACCTATAAGTTGCGCGACTGGTTGTTTTCACGACAGCGATATTGGGGCGAACCGTTTCCGATTGTGTACGACCAAGACGACATGCCCATCGCCGTGCCTGATGCCTTGCTGCCCGTGCAACTGCCCGAACTTTCTGACTTCAAACCACAGGCGCTTGACCCAAACGACGAAACCACCGACCCGATTCCGCCGTTGGCGCGGCGCACCGACTGGGTGCATGTGGAAATGGAAGTTAACGACCCAATCACCGGCGCCAAACTTGAGCGCGCCAAAGTGCGGCGTGAAATCAACGTGATGCCACAGTGGGCCGGCTCGTGTTGGTATGAGTTGCGCTATCTCGACCCCACCAACACCACGGCATTTGTTGACAAAGAAGTTGAGCGGTACTGGATGGGCCCACCGACCGACGGACACACGGGCGGCGTTGACCTCTACGTCGGTGGGGTCGAGCACGCAGTGTTGCACCTGTTGTACTCGCGCTTTTGGCACAAAGTGATGTTCGACCTCGGGCATGTATCGAGCGAAGAACCCTTCCACCGCTTGTACAACCAGGGTTATGTGCAGGCGTATGCGTACCGCGACGCGCGCGGCCAAACCGTGCCGGCCCACGAAGTAACGGAGCGTGATGGCGCGTACTACCACGCTGGCGAAAAAATGGTGCGCGAATACGGCAAGATGGGCAAGAGCCTGAAAAATATCGTCACGCCCGACGAGATGTACGACGAATACGGCGCCGACACGTTTCGCTTGTACGAAATGTCGACTGGCCCACTCGATGCCAGTCGCCCCTGGAACACCCGTGACGTGGTGGGTATGCAGCGCTTCTTGCAGCGCGTGTGGCGCAACCTGATTGACGAAGATACGAGCGCACTCACAGTGTCAGACACCGAGTGCCCACCAGCATTGCTGCGTGCATTGCACATTGCCATCGACGGCGTGCGTCGCGATATGGACGGCCTGCGATTCAACACCGCAATTGCCAAACTCATCGAACTCAACAATGCCCTCACCAAACATGTCGAAGCCAACGGCACCACCCCACGCGTCGTGGCCGAAGCACTCACCCAAATGCTCAGCCCACTTTGCCCGCACTTGGCCAGTGAATTGTGGGAACGCCTCGGACGCACCGACGAAATTACCTACGCGCCATTTCCCGTTGCCGACGCCAAGTTGCTCGTGAGCGACACCATCGAAGTGCCGGTGCAAGTCAACGGCAAGGTGCGTGCTCGACTCATGGCCGCCGCCGGTTCGAGCGACGATCAGCTCACTGCGCTGGCACTCGCCGACGACAAGGTGCGTGCCGCGTTGGCTGGAGCCGAGCCCCGCAAAGTGATTGTGGTGTCGGGCCGCTTGGTGAATATCGTCGTCTAGCGACACTTGTTCTTAGCGGTGCAGGTGTGCGCCAGCACGCTCAATGGCGGCTACATCAACGCCACGGAACATGAGCAGAATCACCCGATTGACACCCCAACTACGCCATCGTTCGATGCGCTCGTCGAGCACATCGGTGCGCAGCAACGCTTCATCAAAATGCTCCCACACCGACACGACGAAGGGTCTGGTGTTGGCGCCGCGTTCTTGCACGGCGGCTGCGACCACTTCTTGCGCAAAGTCTGCCGACGCACACACATTCATGCCATCGGTGCGTTGGGCGGCGATGCGCGCTAACGCGGTGGAATTGACCCCGAGCACGATTGGTGGGCGCGGTGACGGAGTGATGAACGTGGCGAGATCGGGGCGGCGCGTTGGCGACCACAACTCGTCGATCAAGTCGAGCGTGTCGAGCAGCACGCGGTGGCGCTCGGCCATCGTTGGTGGCTGTTCGACACCAACGGCACGCCGCTCGGCTGACCATTTGGTGTTGGGCGCCGAGCCAGCACCGAGGCCAAGCACACACCGTCCACCGCTGATGTGTTGCAGCGTTGCAGCAGCGTTGGCAGTGATGACCGCCATGCGATTCGCAGCGTTCGCCACAAGCGGGCCCAGACGAATGTTCGACGTTACGGCTGCCAGCGCGCCGAGTGTGGTGAAGCACTCCGGCATGCTGGGGGCTGACATCACCTGGCCGGCGAGATGGTCAGCAGTCCAAAAGGTGTCGAAGCCAGCAGCCTCGGCAGCTCGGGCAGCATCGGCGATGAGTGGCCACGAGGCATTGCCCGGATTCACCTGCAAATCGAACGTGATCATCGAATTGCACACTAGGCGTGGCTCTCACAGCCCGCGTTTAGTACATCGTTCGCCAGAGCGAATCGTCGACTGTCACCACACGGGCAAGAAAATCGCTGCCGTCGCTACCCCATGAATACTCCATGTATTGCGGCTCGCCCAGCTGGTAGCAAAACACGCCATCGACCAAACCAAATTCGTATGCACTCGACGGCGCGACGATTACTTTGACACCCGCAAACTCGGCGAAGCATGTCATGTGGGCATGCCCCGAAACCATCGCGTGGATGCGGGCCCCTCCTTGCAGTGCTGTCGCGATCACCTCGCGCAAGCCGACAATCGATGCGTCATCCAAACGGATGGTCTCAAATGCTTTGCCACCAAGCGCAATGCACGGATGGTGCATCGCGACTATCGCTGGTGTGGTGCCGAGTTGCGCATCCAGCCACTTCAGTTGCGAAACATCAAGAGCACCATCCTCACGGCCCGCACGGGTGGAGTCGAGCACCACGAGTCGCGTGCCTGGCAGCTCGACTACGTAATCACAACGCGACTCACGCGACGGCACGTTAAACAGGCGTTGCATTTTTGCCGGGTCGTCGTGGTTGCCAGGCGCCAGCCACACCGGCACGCTGGCCGACTGCAAGACCTCGGCAAACGCGGTGTACTCCGTGTCGGTTCCGGCTTTTGCTGCGCAATCGCCCGTGATGAGAATTCCCGCACTGCGTCGCGATGCATGTTGCAACGCGCGGTGCAAGTTGTGGGTGGGTGCTGCGTCAGCGTGCGTGGCCTCACCAGCACCCGGAATATGCGTATCAGTGATATGAGCGATAACGACGCGCGGCACGACCCAAGCGTAAACCAGGCTTATCTAGTGAAAGCACGAGCCATGGTGTCCACCACCTGCTCGAGCACTACGGGCGAAGTTGCAAAATTTAGCCGCACGAAGCCTGCACCACCTGGGCCAAAATCGGTGCCCGCATTGACTGCGACGCCCACACCTGCAAACGCTCGAAATGCGTCTGCGCCAAATGGGGTGGTCGAACAGTCGAGCCAAGCCAAATACGTTGCCTGCGGCGCCACCATATTCACCCCGGGTAGTCGTTCGTGCACTAGTCGCGAGGTCAAGTCACGCATCATCGTCAAATGTGCACGCACGGCGTCGAGCCACGGCTCACCACGACTCCACGCAGCATGCGCAGCAATCACGCCCATCATGCCGGGCTCACCCTGCAAACGCTCGGGCAATGCACGCAGCGCTGCGGCAACCGATGCAGAACCGATGTGACTCACCGCGTAATGCAGCCCAGCGAGGTTGAACGACTTCGAAGCAGAGGTCAACGTGACCACGCGATCAGACGCAAGCGTGCCGAGCGGAATGTGACGATGCGGCGCATGCACGAGATCCATATGAACTTCATCAGCAATGATGACCAGATTTCTTCGCTCTGCAATTTCCAGTAATTCGCGCAACTCGCGTTCGCTGAAGCAGCGACCAGTTGGGTTATGCGGATTACACAACAGCAAAACCTTGGCGGGCGTGACCGCGAGTCGAGCATCGAGATCGTCGTGGTCCCAGCACCACGATTCGCCGTCACGTACGGCGTCGACTGGCATCAATTGAGTGCCAGTGGCTTTCAATGCATCAAAAAAAGGTGGATACGCCGGGGTATGCACCACCACACGATCGCCCGGTGACGTCGTGACATGAAGAATCGTCTGGATCGCTTGCAACACATCGCTCCACTCTCGAACGTCTGACGCATCGATGCCCCACTTGTGTCGGCGCTGCATCCACCCAACGAACGACGCGATTGCTGGTGATGCGCCGGCCGTGCCACCCCAATTGGGATAACCGAGATCTCCTGAGTCGAGGCGCTGCTGCAGTGCTTCGACGATGACTGGCGCTGGGCGGTAGTCCATATCGGCGATCCACGCCGCAAATGGAAGCTGGCGTTGCTGCCACTTACGTCCCGGTTTGTTGCGCAGCCAATCGAGGGAGACTGACGAAAAGTCGTGGGCCACTTGCCCATGGTAAGCGAGGAGACCGCCTCGGCCTCAGACAAACTCGTGGAGCTGAGGGGAATTGAACCCCTGGCCTCCTCCATGCCATGGAGGCGCTCTACCAACTGAGCTACAGCCCCGAAATCGCCACGTCAACCTATCGGATGCTGCGCCGGGGAAATCATGTGCAGTGGTTCAGCCCCGCCAATCAACATTTGGGCGGTCGCGATACAGGCGCTCGATTTCGTAGAAACGGCGTGTTTCTTCGGCAAAAATATGCACCACTACGTCGCCGTAGTCGAGCAACACCCATAACGATTCGGCAATGCCTTCGGTGCGCACCGGTGAGCGGCGGTGGTCTTTTCGCACACGGTCTTCGACTTCGCTAGCAATGGCGCGCACCAGTCGGGGGTTGCCAGCACTGGTCACCACAAACAGCCCAACAATCGGCAACACCTCTGACACGTCGAACACCCGAATGTCGCTGCCTTGTTTGTCGTCGGCGGCACGGGCAGCACTACACGCCACTGCGAGCGTGTCGGTGTCGACTCCAGTTGTCATTTGCCTCCGTTGCGAACCAGGTCGGCAAAGCTAGTGCCCAATGTGATGGCCGCATCGACGCCAGTTATCTTGGCGGCCCATTCACGCGTTTCAAGTTCGCCGAGCATGCCAGCCAAGAGTGCGGATAGCGCCTCTGCAACCTCGGGGTCGCCGGCCACCACCGTGACGGTTGCTTCTTGGGCAGAAATCTCGCGCATCACCGCCACCCCAAACCCGGCGTCAAGAATTGCAGCAACCGCAGCACGACTCACTACCGGGTCGTTGAACGGGCTATCGATCAGCACAGAGAGCGCCACATCGCCACCCGATAGAGCACTCGGCGCCACCGAGGCAAACACCATCACCACTTCGGCGCGGTCAAGTGAATACAAATCGGCTCGTTGCGGGTTGGTTTTAGTATCCAATATCGGAGCAGCACTCAACTGCCACACCTGCAACGCCCCACCAAACACGCGACGCATGAAGTTGGTGACATCCGCAAGCCCAGCAGGTGTCGTGTCGACCTCGGGCGCAATTTCTAGACCAGCACCCACGCGCTGCACGATGCCGTTCCACACTTCACGATGGCGAGAAAACCGCACCGACTCTTTTTCTTTTGCGCTCCGGGCGAGCAAAATGTCAACGACACGATCAATCGGATACGTAGCCTGCCCCACCTCGGCAAGTTTGGTGGGTGTTCCATCAACGGCCAGCGTGACCACTTCGCGATCAAGCAACACATCCACTCCACCCATCGGCGCAAATAGGTTGATGAGCTCAACTCGCGCCAGAGCGCCAACCGCCACGAACGACACGTCTAACAAGCCCTGCACTTCGTTGGCCAGGCCACCTAGCCCATCTGTGGCATAAACATCGGCTAAGCGTCGAGGTGGCTCAGCAGCCGAGGCGTCCTTAGCATCACTGGCTGGCGCGTCGTCAAGTTGCGTGGTTTCGGTTGCCGCGCCAATCGGCAATAACACCACCGTGCCACCCACGCCGTTGGCGGCCAAGGTTGCCACAATGACATGGCTCAACTGGCCGCCCTCGCCGATGGCGGCCATGAGCGCAGCTGGCGTGTTGGGAATCGTGATACCACCCGTCGCAACGCTCGTCGATGCGCGCGAATCCAGCAACTGGTTCCACGCTGCGGCGATGCCAAGCGGCAGGATGAGTGCAGCGACAACACCGGTTGCAACAGCAATTCGCAACGCGCGCACCTGACGGGCATGAAACACCGTCACGAAGTTGGCACTACTTCTTCTGCGTTGGTGCCGTACAAACCCCGTGAACGAATCACCTGCAGCACTTCAGGCGTCATATGGCTCAGCACTTTGCTGTTTGCAGGCGAAGTGTGTTGTAACTGGTCGCGCAACTCGGTGCTGCTCACATCAACAGGCTCGATGATCAACATCTTCCAATCGCGCTGCGGGTCAGTCATATAACCTGAGCGGTCTACCACCACGATTGTTGCGAGCCGACCAATCTCCACCGATTCGTGCCACGACGAAAAGTCGTCGACCAAATCACGACCAATAATTAAAAAGAGTTCGCTACCCGGATGCGTTGCCGCCAACTCGCGCAAAGTGACCACGGTGTAACTCGGGCCGCCACGGCGAATTTCTCTGTCGCTGACTTCTAACCCGGCTTGGTCACGGGCCAAGGCCTGCACCATCGCCAAACGATCAGCGGCCGGTGTAATGGCTCGATCCGGCGACTTCTTCCATGGGTCGTTGGCCACCACGAGCAGCACTCGATCCAGTGCAAACGTGCGCTGGGCGGCTTGCGCCACTGCGAGATGCCCCCGATGCGGGGGGTCAAAGGTGCCGCCGAACACCCCGAGTCGTTGCGGCACGCTGGGAATTCTAGGAGTACCCCACCCCGAGCCCCAAAAATTCTCCAGTTGTAATCGGCGCCAAACCCAATAGTCATGCCAAAGTCGCGGCCGAGGGGAAAGCTTTTATCAGGTCACAGATGACTTTTGCAACATACCCCTTGACATTGTGCGTGACAATCCTGTAACTTCGTCATTCCCCGAATACCCCCGAATACGCTCTACCCCCCACAACCCCCCGACGTCACCAGTTTCCCTCAACAGGGCTGCTGGTGTTGTCGTCCCCTAGAAAGCACCCCTCATGTCTGACTCCATCGGTCTTTACCTCAATGACATCGGCAAAGTTCCCCTGCTCAACGCCGAAGATGAGCGCACGCTGTCCAAGGCCATCGAAGCAGGCCGTGCTGCTGAGGCCAAACTCAAGAAGGGTCAGCGAAATGCTGCCGTACGTAAAGATTTGCGCGACGCCAAGCGCGCCAAGGATCGTTTCATTCGCGCCAACTTGCGCCTCGTGGTGTCTATTGCTCGTCGCTATCCACTGCCACAAGGCATGGACCTCTTGGACCTCATTCAAGAAGGCAACCTCGGGCTCGAGCACGCCGTCGACAAGTTTGACTGGCGCCGTGGTTTCAAATTCTCCACTTACGCCACATTCTGGATTCGCCAAGCCATCGGTCGCGCGCTTGACCAAAAGGCCAGCCTCATTCGTATCCCCGGTGATCGTTCGGCAAACTTGCGCGCAGCATTGCGTCAAGGTTCGGGCGATGCCGAAGGTTTGACTGCTGAAAATGCCGAACTGCACCGCCTCACCACCCCGGTGTCGCTGGACAAGCCCATCGGCGACGATGGCGACGCAACACTCGGTGACTTGGTGCCCAACCACGACATGAGCCCCGAAGAAGCCGTGATGTCACGCGCTTCTGACGACATGTTGAACAAGTTGCTCGACACTCTCGACCCTCGTGCGCGTTACGCCGTTGAAGCCCGCTTTGGCCTCTTTGGTGGCGAGCGCAAGAGCTTCCGTGAAGTCGGCGAAGAGCTTGGCGTCACTGCCGAGGCTGCCCGCCGTCTGGTGAGCCGCGCCGTCGAGTCGTTGCAAGAAGACGCACCCGACTATCTGACTGTATAACTCTGACCGTATAGCTTCACCGCACCTCCCTAGCCTGAAAGGCGAGGTTGACATGCCGCGAAATTGGACAAAAACTTCTTGGCAATCACACGAAGCCGCCCAGCAACCGCAATGGCCTGATACCGCAGCTCTTGACCAGGCGCTCAAACAAATTGAGTCGTATCCCCCACTGGTGTTTGCTGGCGAAGCCCGCACGCTGATGGCTTCGCTTGGCCAGGTGGCTAACGGCAATGCATTTTTGCTGCAAGCCGGCGATTGCGCGGAGAGTTTTGAAGAGTTCACCGCAGTAAACATTCGTGAAAAGTTGCGAGTAATTCTGCAGATGGCGGTGGTGCTGACCTATTCGATGGGTGTTCCCGTCGTGAAGGTTGGTCGAATTGCGGGTCAATTTGCCAAACCTCGCAGCAGCAACACCGAAACTGTCGGCGGTCGCGAACTGCTTTCATTCCGCGGTCACATGGTCAATGACCCAGCACCACATGACGAAGCCCGCATCCCCGACCCACAGCGTTTGGTGCAGGCATACCACCAGTCGGCCAGCACGCTCAACTTGTTGCGGGCCTTCACCAAAGGTGGCTTTGCCGACCTCAATCGCGTGCACGCTTGGAACCAAGAGTTTGTGGCAACAAGTGCCGAGGGCCAGCGCTATGAACAGATGGCTGCCGAGATCGAGCGTGCATTGGCATTCATGCGGGCTTGCGGTGTCGACACCGAGAGCCACAGTGCCTTGCACGAAGTCGACGTCTTCACTTCGCACGAAGCTCTCATCCTTGGCTACGAAGAAGCACTCACCCGCCAAGACTCACTCACCGGCCAGTGGTACGACTGCTCGGCCCACATGTTGTGGATCGGTGAACGCACCCGTCAACTTGATGGCGCCCATGTGGAGTTTTTGCGTGGCGTGGGCAACCCAATCGGTGTAAAGATTGGTGCAAACACCACTGCCGACTATGTGTTGTCGCTGTGCGAAGCGCTCAACCCCAATCGCGTGCCTGGCCGCCTGACGCTCATTACTCGAATGGGCGCCGACAAGATCGAGGCATCACTGCGACCATTGCTGCGTGCTGTGCGCGAAGCCGGACACCCCGTGGTGTGGATTTGCGACCCGATGCACGCCAACACTTTCACAGCTGACAACGGTCGCAAGACCCGTCACTTCGACGAGATTCTGCGCGAGATTGTTGGCTTCGTTGCTGCGCACCGCGCCGAAAACACGTGGCCAGGTGGCATTCACATTGAACTCACTGGTGAAAACGTCACCGAATGCTTGGGTGGTGTCGAGGCAGTCTCGCAGGGCGACCTTGATACGCGATATGAAACGGTGTGCGACCCACGTTTGAATGCGCGACAGTCAATTGACCTCGCATTCCGTGTGGCCGACATGATTCGTAACGCCAAGTAACAACAAGTAGCGTCGCACGCGATGCAGGCATTCGAATTCATTGCTGCATGGCCAGTAGACAACGTGGCGGCAGCAGTCATTGACCGTCGTGGTGAGATTCACTTCTATGGCGACGAGTCGCGCGAGTTTCGCCTCGCATCAGTGAGCAAGGTGATCACCGCGTGGGCCGTGCTCGTGGCCTGCGAAGAAGGCACGCTGTCGCTGAGTGACGCCATTGGTCAAGACGGTTGCACCGTACGGCACTTGCTGGCCCATGCCGGTGGCTATGCATTCGAAGGCGAAACGCCAATTGGTAAGCCAGGTGTGCGACGCGTTTATTCGAACACTGGCTATGAAATGCTGGCTGCACATCTCGCAGACCGTAGTGAGATGCCGTTTTGGGAATACGTCAATGAAGCAGTTTTTGCACCGCTCGGCATTCTGAGCGAAGTGCAGTCGGGTTCATCAGCAAAAGATGCACGA
>JANQZQ010000067.1 GCA_030728545.1 Ilumatobacteraceae bacterium | reverse complement strand
TGCCTAGTCAGCGCTCCAGCGGAGTCGCGAGGCTGAGATGTCTATTGCCTTTCGAGTACGTTCACGCCCCGGCGACCCACGCGGTTCGGCGAGTGTGCTTGACCCGTGGCGCAATGTCGACTGGATGATGATTTGGGCGGTTGGTGCGCTGGCTGTGATCGGTGTATTCAACATTTATGCAACCACTAGCCCGCGGCTGGTGTTGCGGGGTGCCGACCCGTTCTATTTCACGCAACGTCAAGTGCTGTTCGCCATAGCAGCAGTTGTCGCGTTGGGTGCAGTGATGTTTTTTGGGCACGACTGGCTGCGAAGCAAAGCGGTGTGGTTGTATGCGGCGACGACCTTCTCGCTATTCATTTTGTTGTTGTGGGGTCGTGCTACCAGTGAGACGAAGTTGTCATTTGATCTTGGCGTCATCGCAGTGCAGCCAGCCGAGGTGATGAAACCTGTACTGGTGCTCGTGTTGGCAGCTTGGTTTGCTGATGCCGGCATGCGCACGATGCCCTATGACGAATTCATTCGTGCCTTGCTCATCGCTGGAGCGCCGTTCTTGCTGATTGCTTTACAACCCGACCTCGGTTCAGCGATGACTATCGCCGCTGGCGTGTTTGGTGTATTGCTCATTGCCGGAACCCAACGGCGTCACTTTGTGTTCATCACTGTTCTGGCAGCAACGAGTTTCGTGGCTTCGATTTGGTCAGGTGTGGTGCGTGACTATCAGCTAGAGCGGTTCACGGCATTGTGGAACCAGAACAACACCAGCGATCAAAGTCTGCAGAACTTGGTGTTGCAGGTGCGCTACGCAAAACGAGCCGTAGCGGCAGGTGGATATTTCGGTAAGGGATACCTGCAGGGCGAACTCACCAATGGTCGATTTATCCCCGTGCAGTCAACTGACTTTCCCTTTTCGGCAATCGGAGAACAGTTCGGGTTGGTTGGGGCGTTCATCGTGGTTGGGCTCTTTTCGTTTATCTTGTTGCGGGTCTGGATTATCGGACGCAACGCCAATAGCCCGTTCGGGCGGTTTTTGGCAGCCGGCGTGTTTGCCACGTTGGCCTGGCAGGTGTTTCAAAACATCGGAATGACCATCGGCATCACACCCGTTTCTGGGCTACCCCTGCCGTTTGTGTCATATGGCGGGTCACACTTGGTGGCGTGGGCCGTGATGATTGGGCTGGTGCAGAGCGTCGAGATGCGCCGTTCGGCCTAGGTGGGTCAGTAGGCTGAAAGGCGAGTTGGGGTTACCCAACCACAGATTTGTACATACGCACGAGCGTGCGAGCGCAGGGGAAGATGCGCACCGCGCCACGGCACGGCGAATTCGGCGCAACGGCGCGGATTTGTCGCCATAGGAAAGGTTTTGACATGACGAATGAGTTTCCAGAGGGCGAGCGTTCGCCCATTGAATTGCCCGACCCACCGCACGAGGGCCGCGCAGTGATTCCACCGCCACCGGGGCGCGCGTTCGGAGCACCACGCGAGGACGGCAGCCCTGAGGCGCCAACGGACAAAGCCCCCGAGGGTGATTCGGCGCGCAATGGCAATCGTGAGCCGAGCCGCAATGGCAATACCGGTAACCGTCGTCGGCGCCGTGGGGGACGGGGTCGAACGCGGAATCGGAGCGATGATCGGCAGGGAGACGGACGTTCCGATAGCCGATCAGATAGTCGATCAGATAGTCGGTCTGACGGCAGATCGGATGGCCGGTCACGGGGTCGCTCCGGTAGCCGCCGCACGAGCGATTCTGATGCTGGGCGCGACGACTCCGAAGCCGGGCTTATTGCGCGGCGACGCGGCAAAGAGCGCGATGGGCGCCCGCTGGGTCGGTATCTCATGTGCGTGCATGTGCGCAACGATTTGACCCAGGTTGCTCTGTTGGAAGGGCGCAGCCTCATTGAGCACTACGTGAGTCGTCCGGCAGACGATGTGGCACAGATTCACGGCAGCATTTATTTAGGCAAAGTGCAAAACGTTCTGCCCGGCATGGAAGCAGCTTTCGTTGACATCGGAACCCCGAAAAATGCTGTGTTGTATCGCGGTGATGTGCAGTTCGACAAAGAAGATGTTGTCGAGCAAGGCCCCGAGCCACGCATCGAACACGTGCTAAAGCGCGGACAGTTGATTCTCTGTCAGGTAACAAAAAATCCGATCGGTGAAAAAGGTGCCCGGCTCACTCAAGAAGTGTCGTTGCCTGGGCGTTTCGTGGTGTTGATTCCTGACTCCAAGACCTACGGCATCTCCAAGCGATTGCCCGAGGGTGAGCGTCGTCGCCTGCGTAATGTGCTGGACCGCATCAAGCCCGAACAGCACGGCCTAATCGTGCGTACAGCGGCGGAGAATGCCACCGAACACGAACTAGAAACCGACATGAAGCAGTTGGTCGAGCGCTGGGCGCAGATTAAGTCCAAGGCCGAAAAGGCCAGCTCGCCTACGTTGCTGTACCGCGAGCCGTCGCTGGCAGTGCGGGTGATTCGCGAAGAGTTCAGCAGTGATTACCGCGGCATTGTCATTGATGATCGTGCATTGTTTGAAGAGGTCCGCGATTACATCGTGGCGTTCAACCCTGAGTTTGTGGATCGCGTCGAATTCTGGGACGAAGAGCAGCAAGGTTTGCCCTTGTTCGAACAGCATCGCGTAGTAGAGCAACTGCGCAAGGCGCTTGATCGCAAGGTGTGGTTGCCATCCGGTGGTTCGCTCGTCATCGAGCACACCGAGGCCCTGACAGTGGTCGACGTCAACACGGGCAAGAACGTGGGCAAGACCAACCTTGAAGAAACCGTGCTCGGCAACAATCTTGAAGCAGCCGAGGAAGTCGCCCGACAGTTGCGACTACGCGACATCGGGGGAATCATCGTCATTGACTTCATCGACATGGAAATCAAGGAAAATCGTCGCAAAGTGGTCGATGCCTTGCGACGAGTGCTGGCACGTGACAAGACGCGGACCCAGGTGTTTGATATCTCTGAACTAGGCCTCGTGCAGATGACCCGCAAGCGCATCGGCGAGGGGCTCATTACCTCGTTCGCCGACACCTGTGCAGACTGCCTCGGCCGGGGAGTCGTAATTGACACCGAGCTGCTGGAAGACGAAGCGGCCGTCGAGGCTGGTGCCGATCTGCCCAAGATTGCCCGATAGAGTACGAGACCGTTATGTACGCAGTGATCGCCTCAGGTGGCAAACAAGAAAAAGTAACGAGCGGCCAGACGCTGCGCGTCGAGTTGCTAGAAGGCAAAGCCGGTAGCGAAGTGTCGTTGCGTCCAGTGCTCGTCGTTGACGGAGCCACTGTCTTGTCGACGCCCAACGAGTTGGCCAAAGCCAGCGTCAAGGCAACCATCGTCGGTGAAGACCTCGGCCCAAAGATTGATGGCTTTACCTACAAGCGTCGCACCAACCAGCGCCGTCGCTACGGTCACCGTCAGCGTTACACCGTCGTAAAAATCACCAGCATTGCGAAAGGCTGAATCATGTCAAAGACAAAGGGTGGCGGTTCAACAAGGAACGGTCGCGATTCCAATTCTCAACGCCTCGGCGTAAAGGTGTTTGACGGCACGGCAATCTTGGCTGGCACCATCATCATTCGTCAGCGGGGCACCAAAGTGCACCCAGGAAAGAACGTGCGTCGCGCCAAAGACGACTCACTGTTCTCAGTGGTTGATGGCAGCGTCAAATTCGGTGAGCGCCGCGGGCGCAAAATCGTTGACGTGCTACCCGTTGCGTAGCGCGTCGCGCAACATTTGATGAAATTTCGCCTGATCGGCGCGTAGCACCACACGGGTGTTTGCAGGCTTGCGAGTCACACGCAGCCAATCCACCATGGTTTGGCCGCGGGCGTGGCCCTCACTCAAGATGATTTCTACGTATCTCGTTTCTTCTTTGATGACGAGAGAGTCGTCGATAGCCACACACATCGCAATCGGGTCCGGGAAGTCAAAGCCGGCGATCTGGGTGACCTCGAAGCAAAACGCGCGCACCAGACGCTGAATATCCATTGCAAACTCACCGAGCGGTGACAAGGCCCGCAGTTCTGCTGCGAGATCGTCGGTAATGACTGCGTCTTGCCAACTCACATCCCAGCCGACCATCTCGATGTGCAAGCCCGATTCAAACACCACATACGCAGCCTCAGGGTCGGCCCAGACGTTGAACTCTGAGAGTGCGGTGACGTTGCCGGGCAAGATGCCAGTGCCAGCCATGCTGACGCAGCGCTTCACCCACGATGCAAACAGTGGCTCACTGCGCACCGCGACGGCGATGTTGGTGAGCGGCCCAAGGGTGATGAGTTCGATCTCGCCTGGTGCGGTGCGGAAAGCCTGAATCATCGCACCGATGCCGTCGTTAGAGGTGGGCACGCGACCACTGAGGTCAAGGCCAATGTCACCCATGCCGTCTTTGCCATGCACCATCTGGGCCGACTCGAGCGGGCGCGACAATGGCTGGGCGGCACCAGCGTGCACGGGCACCTTGGCACCACATCGCTCGACGGTGATGAGAGCGTTTTGCACACCCATCTCGAGGGGCACGTTGCCAGCCACCACGGACATGCCAACCACTTCGATATCGGGGTGCTTGAGGGCGATGATGATGGCCATGACATCGTCGCTGGCAGTATCGGTGTCAATCCAGATGCGACGCTTCACGCCGGCTCACGCTAGACGATAAACGAGGGAGGTCGAGGCGAATTGCGGGTTAGACGTCGATGCCCCGCGGCAGTCGCTCGGGGGCATAGTTCAATAGCGCCACACCCTGGCGACAAGCGAAGCGATCTGTCATGCCACCGACATAGGTGACTGCCTGGTGTAACGCTTCGGCGCTGCCAGCGGTGCCCACCTCGTCGTCGTGGTCGTTCCAGAAGAGGTTCACGTCCCCCGCC
>JANQZQ010000066.1 GCA_030728545.1 Ilumatobacteraceae bacterium | reverse complement strand
TCGGCACTAGTCAAGCGCTGAGGTGGCAACAATCAATCGCGCCGTGAGGCCGTTTCGTTCATAAAGGTTCTTGGTATCGCGATCGCCTGGTAGCGACAATGCATCAATCCGCACACAGTTGGCCTGCCGGGCATGTTGCTTGGCTGCATTGATGAGCGTATCGCCCACACCAACTCGGCGAGCTCGCGCCGTAACAAAAACGCGCACGACTGTGGCCACACTGCTGCCAGCCACCTTCGAGATTTGCACTGTCGCAAATCCAACCACCACGCTGTCGACTTCGACGATAAGCGTGAATCCCCCAGCGCCATCGCCAATGAACGAGATGGGTTGTTCGGCAAACAATGCAGCGGCTCCGCGAGCCCCGGCATTGTTGCCTTGCGCCTGTTGCTCTAGTTCTTGGCAGGATTGCGCATCAGCCGCAGTGGCGATGCGCACTGATGGTGTCATCAGCAACGTCAGTGCTGTTTACCGCTGAAGCGCTTGCTGATCTCGCGGGTTCCAAAACGCACGGTCATCTCGCCCAGGGCTCGCAACTGGTTAACTCGTTGAGCCACTGTCACATTGTTGCCCACGCTCACGTCCCCAATATTTTGCAGCACCTGCTGAGCAAGAACTATGGGCACGCCAACTAGCGCTTCAGCAATCGCTTTGGCAGATGCGATGCGTTCGTCACGTGACTCGGGCATGTGCTGATCAACAGTGGTTAGACGGTGGGAAACAATGGGCACAAGTCGTGGTCGACCGGGCATTTCGGCGCTGATTTGCGCACGAGCAAGAAGCACTGTTGGCAGTGTTCTTCGTCGGCTCGGCGTGGTTGCAATAATGGCGTGCCATCGGTGGCGTCTTCGATGTCGACTGGTGCAGTTTCGTCGTCAGGTGATAACTGGTCGTTGCTGCGCAACTTGTCGGCCAAAATAGTCGCGAGATCTGCTTCTTCGTCGTCAGAGCCCGACATTTCGTTCTCGTCAACTTCTTCACGCGGCGGTCGCTTCTTTTCAGCGGTCTCGTCGTCGTCATCATCAAGGTTCAACCGTTCGTCGTCGGTCTTTACTTCGTCTTCAGAGGTTTCACCTGTCGCGGGCACAACACCATCGATGGCGATATCGACAGCAACAACATCGTCAGTAATAACATCGTCAGTAATAACATCGTCATCATCATCTGCAACGTCAAGTGCGTCTGGGTCGACTTCCTCGCCTTCGGGAAGTTCGTCTGGATCGATTTCTAGGCCAGTGAGCCCGGTCAGATCCTCGGGGTCGCCACCGTCACTGTCGACGTCGGATTGTGGGGTGTCATTGTCGTGAACCATTATCGGGCGCGAACCTTAGCCGAAGTTTGGCCCAAGCGGGCGCATTGCCGCTAGTGCCGTTGTGACTCGCGTCGTTGCTCGCTGCGACGCTCAGATTCGAGCCGCTCGAGGAGGGGTGCTTCGGTGGTCATATGGCTCATCGCGCCAGCCACAGCATGGTGGCCGGCTTGGGTGGCAATCAGGCGATGCATCTCGAGTGCCACCCGCCGATAAGCCGGGTGTCCTTGGGGCGCTGAGCGCAACTCCAGCATGTGCATGGCCTCACGGGCGTTGAAATGCATCATGTAGCGCATGCGGTGAGCCATAGCCACGCCATAAGCGGCCTGCTCGGGGAACTCGGGGCGCAGCAGGTCATACAGCGCCTGCGAGCGCTCCATGGCATCGTCAAAGATCGCTGTTCCGCCAGCCTCGTCAATCAATTCTGGACGGGCATAGCCAAGATGCGGGGTCAGTCGCTGCCACTCGATGGTCAGCAGGCGATGGCGCTGCATGTCGCGAAATGCGCCGTAGTCACCCAACACGTCGAAGCGGTACGACAGGCGTTCAAAGGCTCGCCCAGGTTTATGGCGACGATTCGAGCGCTCCCCCACGTAGGCGCGAATCAGAGCCACGCGCTGGTCTTGGCTCAACTTGCGCACTCGCTCGAGCAACTGTGTTTCGGGCAGATCTGATGACGAATAACAAATTGCAGCGAGCAGTTTGTCTTCGCCATCTGGGTCGAAATCAACAAGGGTTACTTCGGGGGCGTCTTGTGGCTCGATGATGCCGAAGTATTCGTCCACAAGCTCGGCTGTGTTGTTGGCATTGTCGGCTAAATAGTTGCTCCACGCCACGCCGCGCTCTGGCATGTCGACGCGACGCAAAAATGTCGGAATCACCTTGCGCAATTCGGTGAGCATCATGTCGGCGTAAGCCTGTGCTTCAGGCAAGGGGTTGGCGCGCATGCGCAGTAAGAGCGCCTCGTAGCCCTGACCGGTGCCGTAGATGCCGACGTTCGAAAGTGAGGCAGCCGGCAATATGCCACGCACTGCATCGAGCGCCTTGGCGCGCGTGGCTTGGCGGTAGATGAAGTCGGAGTCCTTGTCGCCGCGCGGCACTGTCGCGCGCACATGGGTGGTGACCATTTCGACGAGTTCGCTGTAGGTGTCGAACATGCGGTCCATATCGCCGACATAGCGGGTTCCAAACGGGCTTCCCAACACTGCTGGGTCGCGGTAATAGCGGTATCGCCCAGCCAAACGTGCGTCGTAGGCCACGTAGCGAGTGCTTTGTTCGAGATACGCCATGAGGCGACCCCACTCCAAAATCTTGGTGAGCAGATTCGAGGCCTGTTCGCACGCCAGATGGACTCCGCCAAGTTGGGCGACTGAATCGTCGCCGTATTCGACAAAGATTCGTTCGTAAAGTTCTTCTGCACGCGAAACGCCGACGGTGGCATCGACACTCTCGTCACCCGTTAGATCAAGGTCGCTGACGAACTCGTCGAGAAACAAGCGCCGCAAACTTTTGGCGGTGCGGCTGTAGCGAGCAAATAACGCACCCTTGACCGTTTCAGGCAAGTTGACCAGAGCAAACACGGGCAGATCAAGATTGGTGAAATAGCGCCGCAATATTGCTGACTCAGCATCGCTGAACTGTTCTGGAATGTAGACCGACACGAGAGCCGATACTACGAAAGATGACCGAGGTTTTAGAGCACCCCTGCTGGCACGGTGCCATCGCCGAATGCCTCGCGCACACTGCCCTGCAATTGGGGCTTGGTCCACAAGTCGATCACTGTCATGGCCATGATTTTTGCCCCGTCTAACACAGCCTTGTCGGCAACGCTCGAAGCTGTGTACTCAGCAAACTGCGGTGAGTGCAATGACACCCCACGTGGTGAGACCTGCAACATCGGATGAATGGTCGGCGTGAGATAGCTCACATTGCCCATGTCGGTGGATCCACCCCCGGTACCTGGCAACATCGCCGAAGTGAGTGGTCGACCGATATCGGTGGAGTTTGCGGCGTACGCATCAAGTAGCGGAACATTGTCGACGATGTCGGCATAGGCGTTAATTTCCCACTGCAATTCGGCTCGACAGTCGGTGGCTGTTGCCGACGCTTCTAGACAGGCCGCAACTCGTTGCTTAAGCGGCTGCAGCGTTTCGATGGTGTCGCTGCGCACGTACCAATTCATCTCTGACTCGCGGGGCACGATGTTGGGCTTTTCGCCAGCTTTGGTAAAGATGCCGTGCACACGCTCTGTTGGGCGAATGTGTTGGCGCATCGCGGCAACATTCATATACCCCAGCACTGCAGCATCGAGCGCGTTGCGGCCCAAGTGTGGCGACACTGCGGCATGAGCTGCTTGCCCGTAGTAACGCACGATCAACTGTTGAATGGCGATTGCGTTCATTCGCGCCAAATCACGATCGGCTGGATGAATCATCATGGCTGCTGCAATGCCGTCGAAGGCTCCGGCTCGCGCCATTTCCACCTTGCCGCCGCCACCTTCTTCGGCTGGTGTACCCATCAGCGTGAGACGTCCGCCTGCATCGTTGGCAACACCAGCAAGTGCGAGCCCTGCACCAAGGCCGGCTGCAGCGATGACGTTGTGGCCGCAGGCATGGCCGATGCCAGGCAGGGCGTCGTATTCGCACAGCACCGCCACGTTGAGCCCGCTGTCGCCCACCTTGGTTTCGAAAGCGGTATCCAAGTTGTAGGCCCCCCGGGTTACGCCGAGGCCTGCTTTGTCGATCATTCGAGTGAGCAGGTCGTGAGCAAAGTGCTCTTCGTAGTTCAATTCGGGTTTGGCGTGAATCGCGTGGCTGGCGGCAATGAGGTCTGCGGCTCGCCGATCGATATCGGCAACAACGTGGGCTTTCAATTCAGCGATTTGTTGGGTGTCCAGGGCCATGTCGTCAGGCTAGTCAAGGCTCAAAGTCTTATGTCTCTTGCATTGGTACACACAGCAAAAATGCATCAGGGCGCACCTTGATGGTCACTTGTGCAGCACGCCCCCGCTGTTTGCCGTCGATGATCACGGCACTGCTCTTTGCGCCATGTGGGCTGGTTGGCCACTTGCCTTGGGCGGCGCGGTGCATGGTGAGTAGCGGATGTGGGAGATGGTCACCATGTCGCATGCGTCGGCGCATGAGCAACAGTTGGCGCAGTGGGATGGTGCCCGCAAATTCCAAAGCATCTATGAGGCCGTCGTTGACGTGGGCGCGGGGCGCCACATTCAACGCCCCGAGAAAGCCACCCGTTGTTACCCACATCTGTGGCTTGCGCCATGAGCCGATGACCACGCTGGATACTGCAAACACTGGTGCAGCATCATCGAGTTGCACGATCAACACATCGCACGGCAACAAGCGACACGGCTCCCCCACCTTCAGTGCCCCCGTTGCCACCGTCAGTCCGAGTGCACGCAAGATATCCCCCGATTCCAACCACACGTGTGTGGCACCGTGTTGCACTGCCGATGCCGTCGCTGCTTCGTCTTTGGCTACGACGCATTCGTGTGGGGTGACGCCGACGGCCCCCCACGCGGCACCCTTCTCGATCGTCACGCTGCTTCACCT
>JANQZQ010000065.1 GCA_030728545.1 Ilumatobacteraceae bacterium | reverse complement strand
CCATCTCGCGCAACTGTTGGGCGACTTCTTCTAGTTGTTGGCGCACCGATGCGGCTTCGCCTTCTAACTGGGCGACGACGCCTGAATCCATCACTTGGCCACGTTCGCGCTCGACCGAACGACGACGCTCGGCTAACACCTGCACCAAGCCGCGGGCGCGACCACGCAAATTTTCGACGCGTACCAATTCGTCGTTGATGGTGCTGTCACCACGCGCCGACAAATCTGCTTCGTCAGACATCACCGCCGTGTCGAGCGCCGAGAGCCTGGCGCGAACTTCGTTTTCGGTCTTGTCGCCGGCGGCTTTTTGGTCGGCAAGGGCCTGCAAGCGAGCCTGTAGGCCGCCAATCTCGCGACCCGCCACATGCAAACGCAGCGTGCGCAATTCGGCGACCAATGCACCGTGGCGGCGTGCGGCATCGGCTTGGCGCTCGAGCGGTTTGAGTTGACGACGCACTTCGCGCAACAAATCTTGGGCGCGCATCAAGTTGGCTTCGGTGCTCTCTAAGCGGCGCTCGGCTTTTTCTTTGCGCTTGCGATGTTTCAACACACCCGAGGCTTCTTCGATGATCGACCGACGATCTTCGGGGCGGGCATTCAACACCGCATCGATTTGGCCTTGGCTCACGATCACGTGTTGCTGACGCCCGACACCGGCATCTGACAACAACTCCTGCACATCCAACAATCGGCACGTCACACCGTTGATGGCGTATTCGCTTTCACCGGTGCGAAACAGGGTGCGGGTGACGGTGACTTCAGAAAATTCGAGCGGCAACAAACCCGCCGAATTGTCGATGGTGAGTGACACCTCGGCTCGGCCCAACGCTGGTCGGCGCGCGGTGCCAGCAAAAATGACGTCGTCCATCTTTTGACTGCGCACCGACGACGGGGCTTGGGCGCCCAGCACCCAGGCGATGGCGTCGACCACGTTGCTCTTGCCCGACCCGTTGGGGCCCACCACCACGGTGACCCCGGGTTCGAGTTCGAGGGTCGTGGAGTCGGCAAACGACTTGAACCCCTTCATCGTCAACGACTTAAGAAACATCTCCGAAAACAGTAGTACTTACGCCAACTAGTGGCAGGTTTTCAGCGCTGGCAACGGGGGCAAAAACAGGTGGTGCGCCCGGCCACGACGCGGCGCACGATGCGTGCCTCTCGACAGGTAATGCAGCGTTGGCCAGCCCGGTTGTACACCCGATGTTGGGTCTGAAACCACCCTGGGTCGCCGTCGATGCCGACATACTGCGTGTCATCCAACGTGCTGCCACCTTTTTCCACCGCGTCGCGCAACACGTGATGAATTGCCGCGACCAGTCGCTTGCGGGTTGGTGCATCAAGACGCGACGGCAGACGGTTGTGGCGTAAACGGGCACGATGCAAAATTTCGTCAGCGTAAATGTTGCCGATGCCGGCAATGCGATGTTGGTCGAGCAGCAAGGCTTTTAAGTTGCCGCGCCGCCCGCGCAGAATCTCGGCTAGTTGCGCCTCGGTGAGGCCATCAACAATCGGGTCGGGGCCCAGTCGCGCCAACTCGGGTGCCACGGCGGATTCGTCGGCGCGATCAAACACCACGACCTCGCCAAATGTGCGCGGGTCAACGAACCACATTTCGTGACGCTCGCCGTGGGCATCGGGCGACAGGTGCATCACCACGTGGGTGTGCAACGGGCGTGCGGTGCCGGCTGCAACCACGAGCACTCGCCCACTCATGCGCAAGTGCATCATGAGCACCCCACCAGAATCGAGGTCGCACAACAAATATTTGCCGTGCCGGCGTGCCGCCACGATTCGCACACCCGTGAGCCCATCGATGATTGCTTCGCGACCTTGACGACGCACGGTGCGCTCGCGAAACACCTCGACACGCTCGACCACCCGCCCCACGGCGCGACGCTCGATGCCGCGACGTACTGTTTCGACTTCGGGTAACTCGGGCATTACGACAAAGCGTCGATTGCCTCGGCGGCTGCCTGCTGCTCGGCGGCTTTTTTGGTGCGACCCGTGCCAGCGCCAACGCGACGACCATCCACCGACACCTCGGCAAAAAACACTTTGTCGTGGTCGGGGCCTTCGTCGCGCAGGTCATAGACCGGTGCACCCAAACTTTTTTCGGCAGTGAGTTCTTGCAACTGTGTTTTGGGGTCGAGGTCTTTTAACCCGGGCACCGCGCCAGCAATTTCGGGGGCCAACAACCGCAGCGACAACTCGTGGGCCACCTGGCCGCCGGCATCCATGAACACTGCACCGATGATTGCTTCGAACGCGTTGGCCAGAATCGAGGTTTTTTCGGCACCCCCACCGTTTTGTTCACCGCGGCCCAACCGAATGAACCGACCGATACCCAAGCGCCGCGCGGCAACTGCCAGGGTTTGGGCGTTCACCACGCTTTTGCGCAAATCGGTGAGCAGACCTTCGTCGAATTGTGGGTGACGTCGAAACATTTCTTCGGCCAGCACCAAACCAACCACGGCATCGCCGAGAAACTCGAGTCGCTCGTTGGATGGCTCGTCGGCGTGTTCGGCTGAGTACGACGAATGGGTGAGCGCCAGTCGCAACAACGCGATGTCGCCAAAGTCGTAACCGATCAACGTTGCGCACTCGCGCAGCGTGGCTTCGCTGGCGAGCGAATTCACAGTGTTCCGCTTGCCGCCACGGCTACACGGATTTTTTCGACAATGTCACCCTGCACCATGTCGCGGGCAACTTTGATGCCATTCACCATGGCGCGAGCACTCGATGAACCGTGCGAAATGATGCACACACCGTTGAGCCCCAGCAACATGGCACCGCCCGTGCTGTCGGGGTCGAACTGCGAATACAAATCCATGAAGGCCGGCATGAGCGCATCGGCGTGTTCTTTGTATTGCGGTTCGCCAATTGCAGTGAACAGCGCTTTGACCACTGCCTTCATTGCGCCTTCCAAGCTTTTCAGCGCCACGTTGCCGGTGAAGCCGTCGGTAACCACGACATCTACTTCGGTGGTCATGATGTCGCGACCTTCGACGTTGCCGATGAAGTTGATGCCCGTGTGTGCTGACAACAATTCGTAGGCCTGCTTGCGCAGCGTGTCGCCCTTGCCGGGTTCTTCACCAATCGACAACAAGCCCACCTTGGGCGATGCAATGCCGTAACGCTCGGCAGAAAACACCGAGCCCATCACCGCAAACTGGCCAAGCCACGCGACTTCTACTTCGGCGTTGGCACCTGCGTCGAGCAAAATGGTGGGCGTCGAACCAGGCACCGGAATCGGCGTGGCAATCGCCGGACGCTTCACACCGTCGACGCGCCCCATGCGCAACAACGCCGAGGCCATCGTTGCACCGGTGTTGCCGGCAGAAATCATGGCGCTGGCCTTGCCGTCGCGCACCGCTTCGGCGCTGCGCACGAGCGTGGAGTCTTTCTTTTTCTTCACCGAACTGGCGGCGTCTTCGCTCATGCCGATGACTTCGCTGGCCACCAGCAACTCGAGATCGCCGCAATCCACGATGTCACCAAGGTCGGCAGGCCCAACGAGCAACACGGGAATGCCTTCGGCGGCGGCTTGGCGCGCGCCAGCCACAATTTCAGCGGGGGCTTTGTCGCCACCCATGGCATCGACGGCAATCGGCTTCATGGTGTGAAAATCAGACTAAACGCTGCATCAGCAGCAGGAGTTATTTGACGGCGTAGGCGACGCGACCTTTGTACCAACCACAGTTGGAACAAACGACGTGCGGCTTTTTGACGTTGCCGCAACGTGGGCAGACGCTTTTGGCTGGGTTAGCCAGACGCATGTTGATGGATTTGCTTGTGCGTCCGCGGGCTTTGGAGCGTTTTTTCTTCGGTACAGCCATTTCGTCACTCTACCGTGTCGTCTAGCTGGCCACGCAGGGCGTCGAGTGCCGCCCAGCGCGGGTCGCGCGTTTCGACCACACAACTACACGTGGTGCTGGCTCGGTCGGCCCCACATTGTGGGCACAACCCCGGGCAGTCGGTGCGACACAGCGGCGCATCGGGCACGGCCAGCAAAACAGCCTCGCGCACGAGCAACGTGAAGTCGATTTGGTCGCCCACAATGGGTTCGGTTTCGGTTTCCAGACTCGTGTGCTCGCTGGCGGCTGCAACGGGGCGTGTTGGCATGCCGCGGGCAAACACTTCGTCGATTTCGCCATCGGCAACGCCCTCCACTGGTCGCAGACAACGCCGACACATCGATGCCCATTCGACCTGTGCCCCACCGCTGGCCACGAGGCCCGATACCGAACTTTCGAGTTCGATATCGATCTCTACATCGGCGCCAACGTTGATACGCGAGTCAGCAAAATCGAATACGTCGGCCTTGGCGACGACCGTGACCGATTTTTTTGCACCTGGTCGACGCAGCAGGTCGAGCACGTTGACGACGAGCGCCGACGCCATCAGTTGAGGTCGCGGGTGCGATCAATTTCTTGGTCGAAGAATTCGCCCGACATGTCGGGGGCGTCGTCGGTCATCTGATCATTGGCTTGCTGAACACCGGTGATCGACAGTCGGTCGCGCCCATGCTTGATGGTTTTCATCAAACGGTCGATGAGAATCTCGACACTGGCCAGACGTCGATCGAGGAAGTCTTCGGTTTCGCTCTTCAAGCGACGCGCTGTGGATTCGGCTTCGTCGATGATCTGGCGGGCGCGAGCCTCGGAGGCGCGAACCACTTCGGTGCGTTGCACCATGCGCTCGGCCTGGGTGCGTGCGGCTTCGATGATTTCGTCGGCTTCGCGTTGCGAGCGCGTGAGGAAGGTTTCTTTTTCTTTGAGCATGAATCGTGCTTCACGCACTTCATGCGGCAAACAGGCAATTGCGTCTTCCAACAGGGCAATAACTTCTTCGCGATCGATGCGCGGCGTGCTCGACAGCGGCACGTTTGCCGCCTTCGAGATCAGGTCGATGAGATCGAGCAAGATC
>JANQZQ010000064.1 GCA_030728545.1 Ilumatobacteraceae bacterium | reverse complement strand
CAGCAGGTGTGACCACGAGTTCGCGCCGAGCGTGTTCATCCACGTTGGCGCTCAGCACCACTTGCCGCACGTTCACCTCGTCTTTGATCACATCGACAAATTCCCCGAGTTTGGCAGCCCGCGAACTGGCCACGATCAACGACGCCAGCGGCTGGCGCACCCGCAATTGATGCACCTTGCGCAACGACAACGTAGAAGAGCACACGTCGCGTGCCAAGTCCATCGATTCCACGAGTTCGTCGGCTGCCGCTAAACCTTCGGTAGTTGGCCAACTCGTCAGGTGCACGCTGCGCTCACCAGTGAGGCCACGGTAGATCTCTTCGGTGATTAGTGGCATCAGTGGTGCCGCCACCCGACACACGATGGTGAGCACGCTGTGCAGCGTGTTGATAGCGGCTTGTTCGGCTTCCCAAAATCGATCACGACTACGGCGGATATACCAGTTGGTGAGCACGTCCAAAAACTCGCGTACCTGGGCGCAGGCATCAAACAAGTCGTTGCGTTCAAAAGCCACCGTCGAAGCGTCGACCATCGAGCGCGCCTTGGCCACGATGTAACGGTCAAGCACGTTGGGGCTCGAGGTGTCAAAGGTGCCGCGAATGCCGCCAGCGTTGGCATACAGCGACAAGAAATACCACGAGTTCCACAACGGCAGGATGGTCTGGCGCACGGTGTCGCGAATGCCGGCTTCGGTAACCGAGAAGTCGGCTCCACGCAATATTGATGACGACAACAAATACCAGCGCATCGCATCTGCGCCGAATGTGTCGAACACCTGCATCGGGTCGGGATAATTGCGCAGGCTCTTCGACATTTTTTGCCCATCATCGCCAAGCACGATTCCGTGGCTCACACAACTCTTGAATGCAGGGCGGTCGAACAAGGCGGTTGCCAACACGTGCAGGGTGTAAAACCAACCCCGCGTTTGCCCGATGTATTCCACAATGAAATCGCCTGGATAGTGGCTTTCGAACCACTCGCGATTTTCGAACGGGTAGTGCACTTGAGCGAACGGCATCGAGCCACTCTCGAACCAGCAGTCCAGAACCTCTGGCACGCGCTTCATCATCGACTTACCGGTGGGGTCGTCCGGGTTTGCCCGCACCAAATCATCGACGGCCGGGCGGTGCAACTCGGTGACACCCACGCCGAAGTCGCGCTCGAGATCAGCGATGCTGCCATACACATCGATGCGCGGGTATTCGGGGTCGTCACTACGCCATACGGGGATGGGTGAACCCCAGAAGCGGTTGCGGCTAATTGTCCAGTCACGGGCGTTTTCCAGCCACTTGCCAAAACTGCCGTCTTTGACGTGTTCTGGCACCCAGGTGATCTGCTGATTCAATTCCACCATGCGCTCTTTGATTGCTGCGACATTGACGAACCACGAACTCACCGCGCGATAAATGAGCGGTGTGCCCGTACGCCAGCAATGCGGATACGAGTGATCGTAGGTTTCGTGACGCAGCACAACTCCTGAGTCTTTCAACTTTTTGATGATGAGTGGATTGGCCTCAAACACCTGCATTCCGACAAAGTCGGTGATTTCGCTGGTGAACCTGCCGCGTGAATCCACCGGAACCACGAGTTCAATGCCTGCATCAGCACAAATTCGTTGGTCGTCTTCGCCGAAGCCTGGCGCAATGTGCACTACACCCGTGCCATCCTGCGTGGTGACGAAATCGCCGGCCAACACACGAAACGCCCCCTGACTTGCGCGTTCGGAAAAATACGGCAGCAGCGGCTCGTAGGTGCGCCCCACCAGGTCGCTGCCGCGCACGGTGTCGACATGTTCGGCTCCGGCCAACTCGCGCTCATACGACTCGCGTCGCTCGATGGCCATGATGTAGCGCACGCCATTTAATTCATAAACGCCATAGTCCACATCGAGGGCAACTGCTAACGCCAAGTTGGACGGCAACGTCCATGGCGTGGTGGTCCACGCCAACAGTCGCTCCCCTGTTTGCAAACGAAAACCCGCCGTGAGCGCTGGGTCTTGCACCATTTTGTAGGTGTCGTCCATGCGAGTTTCAGAATTGGACAACGGTGTTTCAAGCGCCCACGAATACGGCAACACGCGAAAACCTTCGTAGATGAGCCCTTTATCCCACAATGTTTTGAACGCCCACATGACGCTTTCCATGTAGGGCAAATCGAGCGTCTTGTAGTCATTGTCGAAATCCACCCAGCGCGCCTGGCGAGTTACGTACCGCCGCCAATCGCTGGTGTATTGCAACACCGAGGTGTGGCAGTGATCGTTGAACTTGGCAATGCCGAAATCGGTGATGGCTTGACGACCCGAGATGCCGAGCTGCCGTTCGGCCTCGGCTTCAGCAGGCAAACCGTGGCAGTCCCACCCGAATCGACGCTCGACGCGTTTGCCGCTCATCGTGCGATAACGCGGGATGGCGTCTTTGACGAAGCCAGTCAACAAGTGGCCGTAGTGCGGCAAGCCATTGGCAAAGGGTGGCCCGTCATAAAACACGAACTCTGTATCACCGTCGCTCGCTGATGTGCCGCTTGTGCGCGGATGCTGCTCAACGGACGCTTCAAAAGTGCGATCGGCCTGCCAAAAAGCCAGGATGTTCTCTTCGAGTTTCGACAGATTCGGCTGGGCCGCAACGTCGGGGTATGAGTTGGCCATTAGGTGGCGCTACTTACAAACCTGCAGATGCCAGCAATCGCTGCACGAACCCAAGACCAAACACCACGACAATGGGCGAAATATCAAGTGGCCCAATGTTGGGGATGATTCGTCGGGCTGGGCCCAAGACGGGCTCGGTTACCTGAAACAGCACGCGCGTTACTTGCGTAAGCGGCCCGCTCGAAGTGACCGGAAACCAGCTCAAGATGATTCGGGCAAAAATAACCAACGTGTAGAGAGAAATGAGTTGGGAAATCATGGTCGGGCTCCTCTTGCGTGCAACATTGCGGTGGGGTGATGGTATCGCCGATTAGTCGCGGGGAATTCGCACACCATTAGGGGTGAGACGAAAAACACCACGCGAGATGCGCTCTAGTGAACCGTTGAGCGCAAAAGTAATCCCCGAAGCGAAATCGATAATTCGGCGTGCCTCTTCGGGTTCGGTGCTAATCATGTTCATGATCACGGGCTGGCCGCTCTTGTAGCGCTCACCAATTTCTTTGCAATGAGTGAACGAAGTCGGCTTCAGTGTTACGGGTTCAACTGCGGCGGCATCCAACGCTTTGACATTTTTCGGTGGCTGACCAACTGGCCCACGCACCGTGACACCCGAGTCGTCGCGTTTACGCGCTGGACGAGAACTTGGCGCGTTGCGCGCAGGTTCGGTGTAGTCCTCGTCGAGTTCGTCATCGTCGTAGCCACCATCAACATCTTCATCGTCATCTTCAAGTCGGGTATTGCGTGCGGGTTGCCGACCACTGGTCGGGCGACGTGTATGCATTGACTGATCGCTGTCGCCGTACGCTTCATCAGCCCCGAGGCCGAGATACTCCATTGCTCGGCGGAACATTGACATGCCGTCAGATTACCTCATTTTTACGCATCATTTGGGGAGTGGTCGCTCGCCGAACAAAGCCGTGCCCACCCGCACGATGGTGCTGCCCGCAGCAAGGGCAAGTTCGATGTCGCCAGACATACCCATCGAGCACCCGGCAAGCTCGAGGTCATCTGCAGCCTGACGCACGGCCTGAAATGCGGCCTGCGTGCGCTCGGGGTGGCCATCAGTGGGGCCCACCGTCATGAGCCCCTCGACCACCAGACCACCCGCACGGGCATGGCGCACCAGATCTGCTGTGGCATGCAGGGCACAGCCCCCTTTATCGGGTTCATTGGTGGCATTGACTTGGACATAAATATGAGCCCCAGGGGCTCGCTTGACGAGTTCGTCCACCAGTGAGGCCCGATCCACGCTTTGCCACACCGCCACAACGCTGGCCAGCGAGCGAATTTTGTTGGACTGCAGACGGCCAAGAAAATGCACCGGCGGATGAGCCGGGGCCACTTGGGCAATTTTGGCAATGGCTTCTTGGGCATAGTTCTCGCCAATCGCCTCACACCCCAGACGGTGCGCAATCTGCACGGCTTGTGCACCAAAGCCCTTTGTGACGGCACACACGACCACTGGCCCACGCGTGGCGCGCTCGTTGAGCAACGTGCGAAGCTGCGTCAGCCGGTGCGCGATCGCTGGTTCGTCCAACGTGATGTGACTACTTCAAAAAGTCGGGGATGTCGAGATCGTCGTCGCCGGCTTCTTGCGAACCAAAGATTTCTCGCAGGCGCGAACTGCCCTTGCCGGTTTCGGGGCGAGCATCACCACGAGTTGCGGTGCCATCGCCACGAGTGCCGATTCGACCAGCCGCTGAATCCCAGCGTTCGAAGCCCGACGCAATAACCGTGACCCGAACTTCGTCGCCAAGATCGTCATCGATGACGGTGCCCAGGATGATGTTGGCATCTTGGTGCGCCACGCGCGCGACGGTTTCGGCAGCTTCGTTCAGTTCAAAGAGGCTCATGTCAGATGGGCCAGCCACGTTCAGCAGAATGCCGCGTGCGCCTTCGATGGCTGCTTCGAGCATCGGTGAAGTGATGGCTGCGATTGCCGCATTGGAGGCGCGCTTGTCGCCACTGGCCACGCCGATGCCCATGAGGGATGAGCCGGCGTTTGCCAAGATGGTTTTCACGTCAGCGAAGTCGGTGTTGATGAGCCCTGGCGTAGTGATGATGCCGGTAATGCCAGAGACACCCTGCATCAATACTTCGTCGGCTTTTTTGAACGCATCGAGCAATGTGGTTTTGTCGGTGGCAATCGAGAGCAATTTCTCGTTCGGAATCACGATGAGCGTGTCGACTTTATCTTTCAACTTGGCGATGCCTTGGTCGGCTTGCACCGAACGGCGGCGTCCCTCGAAATTGAACGGTCGCGTCACGATGCCGATCGTGAGCGCACCTTCAGCTTTTGCGATCTCGGCCACTACGGGTGCTGCACCAGTGCCGGTGCCACCACCTTCGCCGGCGGTGATGAACACCATGTCGGCGCCAGCG
>JANQZQ010000063.1 GCA_030728545.1 Ilumatobacteraceae bacterium | reverse complement strand
GACACGCCAAAACGCGCTGACACCCGCGAGGCTGCATCTTTGCGCGTCACCCCTGCAGCGATCTCGGCCCGCAGGGCAACGATGATTTCGTCATCGGTCGGCGGGGCAGCAGGTGCAGCGCCGTCGAGCACCAGCACAAATTCGCCACGGGGCTCGCTGTCGGCGTGGCGTTTTACGGCGTCACGCAAGGTGCCGCGCCACACGTCTTCGTGAATTTTGGTGAGTTCGGCAGCAAGCGCAATGCGGCGCTGCGACCCGCACATGAGTTCAAGGTCGGCAAGCGTTTTGTGGAGCCGATGCGGTGCCTCATACAACACGGTGGTGCGAGTTTCGATTGCCACCATCTCGAGGCGCTCCTTGCGTTCCACACCTGAGCGCGGCAAAAAACCTTCGAAAACAAAGCGCCCGGCGGGCAAACCACTCAGCGTCACTGCCATGATCGCCGCCGAAGGCCCAGGCGTGGCGCTCACCACGCCGCCGGCGTCAACGACTGCACGCACGATGCGCTCGCCCGGGTCGCTGATGCCGGGGCTGCCAGCATCAGTAATGAGTGCAACGACTTTGCCCTCAGCTACCAAAGCCACAATCTTTTCGCGCGAGTCGTGTTCGGTGTGTTCGTTGACGACGAGCAGCGGTTTGTCGCTGACGCCGATGTGCTGCAGCAACTTGCTCGAATGTCGCGTGTCTTCACAGCAGATCACATCGGCCTCGCGCAGCGCCTCGACAGCCCGCGCCGTGATGTCTGACAGGTTGCCAATCGGTGTGGCTACGAGCACGAGTTTGCCGGTCATACTTTTCTTACTTCCAGCGTGTGGCCAAGCTGCAGGCCCCAGCGTTCGAACGATCCTGCCTTGGCCTCCACCACGGTCTGGGCTGCTCGCACCGGTAACGGCAATCGCATCGGGGCCAGCCGCTGCATCTTCACCACTTGCGAGTTGTCATTGAGATACGCAACATCGAGCGCACTTCGGCATCCGAATGTGTGCACCCATTTGCACTTCGGCAGCACCAGCGCAAACTGCGGGTCGGGTTCGCCGATGAACCCGCGACGACGCTGTTTGCGAGTTTCGGCAACTGTGGCACTGGCCAACACGCGACCCTGCGTAACGAGCCACGCATTGGTCGGGGTCATACGTTAAATCGAATCTCCGTTACATCGCCGTCGGCAACTTCGTAGTCTTTGCCTTCGACGCGCAACTTGCCGGCATCGCGGGCCTTTGACCACGAACCAAGGGCCAGCAGCTCATCACAATGAATCATGTCGGCGCGAATGAAACCACGCTGCAAGTCGGTGTGAATTTTTCCGGCGCACTCGGGGGCTTTGGCGCCGGCGTTAAATGTCCAGGCGCGCGACTCTTTGTCACCCGTGGTAAAAAACGTGCGCAAGCCCAGCAAGTGATACGCCGAGCGCACGAGTCGGGGTAGTGCGCCTTCGCCTAGCCCAAGGGCTTCGAGCATGTCGATGCGATCTTGGCCCGTGAGCTGCGCTGCTTCGGCTTCGATCTGCACGCTCATGCCGAGCACTTCAACTTCGTGTTCACTCGCCGAGCCTGGCGGCGCGAGTTCGGCTGCCACCCGCGCAACTTGGGCCGGAATCGTGTCGAGTTCGTTCTCGGCCACGTTCACCACGGCGAGCACGCGACGAGTTGTGAGCAAAAAATGCGGTGCCAGAAGTTTGCGATCAGACTCTTTCATGCCGGCGCGGTACAGCGGGCGCCCTTCGGCAAGCAGCACCTGGGCGCGCTCGAGGGCTTCGAGCTCTTCGAGAACCGAGCTGTCCATGCGAGCCGCTTTTTTCATCTTGGCGATTTTTGTTTCGACACTTTCTAAGTCGGCCAATGCCAGTTCGAGTTCGACCACACGCAGGTGTTCCAACGGGTCGCTCGGGCCGGGGATGTCGTCGTCGGCAAATGCTCGCAGCACGAACACAATCGCATCGACTTCGCGAATGTTTGCCAAAAACTTGTTGCCGAGGCCTTCACCTTTGCTTGCACCTTCGACCAACCCGCCGATGTCGACTACTTCAATGGTGGCGTTGACCACTTTTTTGCTCTTCGACATCGCCGCCAAGGCATCGAGTCGCGAGTCGAGCACCTTGGCCATGCCGATGTTCGGGTCTTTGGTGGCAAACGGATACGGCGCAGCGAGAGCGTTCGAGCCGGTGAGGGCGTTGTACAGCGATGACTTGCCCGCATTGGGCAGCCCGACGAGTCCGAAACGCTCCATACAACGCCCCGACGCTACGCCCGATCGGAACGACTACATCACTTTGGGTGCGCCGCAGGCCACACCCCTTGAGCAGAGGTTATGGACGGGGGAATTGTTACTATCTGCGTAGGAGAAATTACCTCATGACCAGCTTCGACCTTGACCTATCCAAATACTCATTGGGTTGGAGCGACGACGTCGAATATGCCTTTGCTCCAGAAAAGGGTCTCAATGACCGTGTGGTGGAGCAGATCTCGTGGTGGAAAGGTGAGCCCGAGTGGATGCGCAAGATGCGTCTGCGCTCGCTGACCACCTTCGACAAAAAGCCGATGGCCGAATGGTTCGCCGTCAATATGCCCGAACTCGATTTCCAAGACATTTTTTATTACCTGAAGCCCGCCACCGAACAGGTGAGCGAGTGGGACGACTTGCCCGAGCAAATGCGCAACACCTACGAAAAACTCGGCATCCCCGAAGCCGAGCGCAAATATTTGGCTGGTGTCACCGCGCAGTATGAAAGCGAAGTGGTGTTTCACCGCAACCGCGAAGATTTAGAGAAGCTCGGCATCTTGTTCTGCGACATGGACACCGCCTTGCGTGAGTATCCCGACTTGGTCAAGCAATACTTCGGCACCGTCATTACGCCAGGCGACAACAAGTTCTCGGCGCTCAACACTGCGGTGTGGTCGGGTGGCTCGTTCATCTATGTGCCACCAGGGGTGGAATGCGACATGCCGCTGCAGGCGTATTTCCGCATCAACTCTGAGAACGCTGGACAGTTCGAGCGCACGCTGATTATCGCCGACGAAGGCTCAAAGGTGCACTACATCGAGGGTTGCTCGGCGCCGGTGTACACCAACAATTCGCTGCACTCTGCGGTGGTCGAAATCGTCGTCAAGCCCAGTGCCCACGTCACCTACACGACGATTCAAAACTGGTCGCCGAACGTGTACAACTTGGTCACCAAGCGCGCTCGTGTCGAAGCCGAAGGCCACATGGAATGGATCGACGGCAACATCGGTTCGAAGCTCACGATGAAATATCCGAGCGTGTACCTCGTTGGCCCCAAAGCCACGGGTGAAGTGTTGTCGGTTGCCTATGCAGGTGCCGGCCAGCACCAAGACGCTGGCGCCAAGATGGTGCACGCTGCACCCGAGACCACGTCAAAAATCGTTTCGAAGTCAATCAGCAAAGATGGCGGCATCACCGCCTATCGCGGTCTGGTGCGAGTCGAAGAGGGTGCCACTGGCTGCAAGAGCCACGTGCAATGCGACGCGCTCATTCTCGACGAAGACAGCGAAAGCCGCACCTTCCCGTATATGGAAGTCGGCGAGCGCGATGCACAAATCGGCCACGAGGCCACGGTGTCAAAAATTGCCGACGAACAATTGTTTTATCTCACCAGTCGCGGCCTCACACCCGAACAAGCAATGGGCATGGTGGTCAACGGCTTTATCGAGCCCGTCACCCGCACTCTGCCAATGGAATACGCAGTGGAGTGGAGCCGTCTCATCGAACTGCAAATGGAAGGTTCGGTGGGCTGAACCCTCTGCAGCCCTGCCGAACTACCGTTCTATTACTCATGTCGATGCGCAACGATTGCCGCCACTTTGAGAGCCGTACTTTTAACAGCGGCGACACCGTGCGACGCTGCAAGTTGGACCTCGCCCCCGAAGCACCATGGCGATGCCCGACGGAGTGCCCCAAGTTTGACCGACGCTCGATGGACGTGGGTTGGACCCACGGCACGATGGTGACCGGGTCGGCGCCCGCGCAACCAACGAGCCTCGATGACGGCTCCGCTGCGGCAATTTTGAGCGAAGCCGAATCGATCATCAACGCCATTGCTTCGGATGTGGTGAGCGACTTAGAGCGCGGCAAACCAAAAAGATCCAAGCGCAACAAGAAGCGAAAGAAGTAAACGAATGTCGTCGCTTGCTGCACTCACGTTGCCCACTGTTGGCGCAGAACTGTGGCGCTACAGCCGCATCGGCGAACTTGACCTGGGTTCGTATGCAATTGGCCTGGCCGACACCACCGTCACTGGTGCGGTGGGTGAATTGGGCAGCGACTCACACATTGCCCTCGCCGATGTTTCGAGTGAAGCCCCCGACGTGTTTGAAAGCCTGCACGAGTCGAATGCCAACGTGGTTCGAGTCAGCACCCAACGCGGGCAGACGGTCAGCGAGCCCATCTTGCTCACGCACACCGTGAGTGCAGATGGCATCGTGTGCTTTCCTTCGCTCGAGATTGATGCCGCCGAAAACAGCGAAGTCGTGGTGGTTGAGCGATTCGTATCAAGCGATTCGTGTCGCTCACTGGTGGTGCCGATGGTAAAAATTCGCGCTGCACAATCGGCGCGGGTGACCTACGTGGCGATCAACGAATTGGGTCGCAGCACTTGGTTGATTGGGTATCAGCGGGCGAGTGCTGACCGCGATGCCACGGTTTCAGCATCCACAGTGGCGCTGGGTGGCGACTATTCGCGAGTGCGCGCCGGCGTGCGCCTCGTGGGCAAGGGTGCATCTGCCAAGCAAGTCGCGTTGTACTTTGCCGATGGCAATCAGATGCACGACTTTCGTACATTGCAAGATCACGCCGCACCACGCACGCACAGCGACCTGCTCTTTAAAGGTGCGGTGCGTGACACTGCTAAGAGCGTGTACACCGGGCTCATCAAGATTCGAGAGAACGCCGACAAATCCGAAGCGTTCCAGACCAACCGCAGCCTGACCTTGTCGAGTGGGGCGTGGGCCGAGAGCGTGCCGAACCTAGAAATTGAAACCAACGATGTGAAGTGCAGCCACGCCAGCACAGTTGGGCCGATTGACGACGACCAGCGTTTCTATTTAGAGAGCCGTGGCATTCGTCCCGAAATCGCCGAACGCCTCGTGGTGTTTGGGTTCTTTGCTGATGTCATTGACCGCTTGCCCGCAGCAGCCCAGCCCGACGCATTGCGCGACAA
>JANQZQ010000062.1 GCA_030728545.1 Ilumatobacteraceae bacterium | reverse complement strand
CGCTGTAACTTTGCTGCATGGCTGGAAGCATTCTTGGTAACCGCGTTCTACGCAAAGAAGATCCGAAGTTTCTTACCACCGGCGGTGTTTATGTCGATGACATGCACGCCGAACCACTTTTGGCAGGCGCCGCTCATGTCACTTTTGTGCGCTCGCAAATGGCCCACGCCACGATTCTGGGCATCGATATCAGTGCCGCACTGCAGGCACCAGGTGTTATCGCAGTGCATACCGCAGCATCGCTAGGGCTCGCGCCAGAAACTTCGTCATACAACGCAGGCGTGTCGCGCACGTTGCTGGCCAGTGATCGCGTGCGCTACGTGGGCGAACCCGTGGCAGTCGTGGTCACCGAACACGCCAACCAAGGCGAAGACGCCGCCGACTTGGTGGTCATCGACTACGAACCACTCGAAGTGTTGATCGATATCGAAGCAGCAATGACATCGTCGACGCTCATCTACCCCGATGCCGGCAGCAACATCGCCATCGACTCCACAGTGTGGGGCATGCCCGATGTGACGGGTGATGATTATTTCTCCGACTGCGAAGTGGTGGTCAAAGGTCGCTTTGTCAACCAACGTCTGGCGCCGTGCCCGCTCGAGGTGCGCGGTTCGGCCGTGGCTTGGGTTGATGGCCGATTGTTTCAGTGGATCTCCACCCAACATGCCCAAGGTGTGCGCGACCAGATCAACAAAAGTGATTCCACCAGTCACGTGCGGGTAATCACCCCCGACGTCGGCGGTGGGTTTGGTGCCAAAATTTCGGCCTACCCCGAAGAAATCGTGCTGGGTCGTGTGGCACTTGCGGTCAATCGCCCGTTGCGCTGGCGCGAAACTCGCAGCGAATCGATGATCTCGCTTGGTCACGGTCGCGCGCAGTTGCAATACATCACCATCGGTGGCAACCGCGACGGCCAAGTGCTCGCCTACCGTCTTGAAGCAATTCAAGATTCTGGTGCATTCGTCGACGTCGGCGCCGTGTTGGCCCCCGCGTGCACTCGACCGATGAGTAGCGGCGTGTACGCGATTCCAAAAATTGAATGTCGCACCAAGTCGGTGGTCACCAACACCACACCAATCGTTGCGTACCGCGGTGCTGGTCGCCCCGAGGCGACTGCCGCCATCGAGCGAGCAATGGATATGTTCGCTGCCGAAATTGGCATCGACGCCGCCGAAGTTCGTCGCAAAAATCTCATCGGCAAGTTCATGCAGCCCCACACGACTGCCATCGGTCAGGAATACGACGTCGGCGACTACGAAGGTGCCCTCGACTTGGTGTTGGCCGCGGCGAACTATGCCGACCTGCGCAAAGAGCAAGCCGCTCGCCGCGCGCGTGGCGACCGCAACCAACTCGGCATCGGCGTGAGCGTGTACGTCGAAATCACCTCTGGTGGCACCAACCACGAAGACGCCCGCATTGAAGTGCTGCCCGATGGTCGCGCAATCGTGTACACCGGCACGTCACCGCACGGCCAGGGCCACGTGACTGCATGGTCGATGATCGCGTCTGAACACACAGGTATCGCGATGGACAAAATCGACGTGGTGTGGGGCGATACCGACCTCATCCCCGAAGGTCTCGGCACCTATGGTTCACGCTCGTTGCAATTGGGTGGTGCGGCCGTGCACGAAACGGCCATCAAACTCGTTGAGCAGGCCAAAGCGTTTGCCGCTTCACAATTAGAGGCCGCCGAAAGCGACATCGTGCTCGACAAAGAGCGCGGCGTGTTTCACGTGGCAGGCACACCAGCCAAGAGCACTTCGTGGGGTGACCTGGCAGCATCGCGGGCCAACGACGGTGGGCTCGGCTATGCACACCGATTTACCTCGGGTGGTGCCACGTTTCCGTTCGGTGCGCATGTTGCCGTTGTTGAAGTCGACACCGAAACTGGCAAAGTTACGCACCTCAAGCAAATTGCCTGCGACGATGCCGGCACCGTGTTGAACCCGCTGTTGCTCGAAGGACAAATTCACGGTGGCATCGCCCAAGGTTCGGCGCAGGCCTTGCTCGAAGAATTTGTTTACGACGCCGACGGCAACCCAAAAACGGGCAACCTGGCCGAGTACGCATTCATCTCGGCGGTCGAAGCACCCCAGATCGAACTCGTCGCTATGGCCACCCCCACCCCACGCAACCCGTTGGGGGCCAAGGGCGTTGGCGAATCGGGCACGATTGGCTCGACACCAGCAGTGCAATCAGCAGTGGTCGATGCGGTCGCCCATTTGGGCGTGCGTCACATCGACATGCCGACGACGCCCGAGCGTGTGTGGCAGGCCATCAATCAGTAAGACTGTCGCAGTGAACAACACATCGAATACCGCACCAATCGTCGCTGAAAACCTGTCTCGTCACTTCGGCGAAGTCAAGGCCGTTGACGGCATCAACCTCACGGTAAACCAAGGTGAAATCTTTGGGTTCCTTGGCCCCAACGGTGCCGGTAAGAGCACCGTGGTGCGGATTCTCACCACGTTGTTGCGACCCACTAGTGGCACTGCGCGAGTTGCCGGTTTTGATGTGGTCAAACAAGCCGACCAGGTGCGACGCAACATCGGGGTGGCCCTGCAAGACGCAGCAATTGACCCACTCATGTCGGGATACGAATTGCTCGAGTTGCAGGCCGTGCTCTATGGCATCGCCGCCAACAAAATGAAGCAGCGCGCCAACGAACTGCTCGAGCGTGTTGGCTTGACTGCTGCCGCAGATCGCCGCGTTTCGACCTATTCAGGTGGCATGCGTCGCCGGCTCGATCTAGCGTTGTCGCTCGTTCACCAACCTGCCGTGCTGTTTTTGGATGAGCCAACGACCGGTCTCGACCCGATGAGTCGTCTGACGCTGTGGGAAGAAGTGCGTCGCCTCAATAGCGAAGGCACCACCGTGATGCTCACTACGCAGTACCTAGAAGAAGCCGACCAACTTGCAGATCGCATCGCCATTATCGACCACGGCCACATCGTGCGCGAAGGCAAGCCCAGCGATTTGAAGCGCAGCGTGGGCGACCCGACATTGCTCATCAATGTGTCGCGACAACAAATGGATCAAGCCAAAGTGGTGCTCTCGGCATTTGGCGACATGCGCCCAACGGCCGAAGGCACGCTGGGTGTCGGGCTCAAAGGTGGTGCCGAACGTGTCGCCGAAGTCGTGCGCGCGCTCGACGAGGCCAAAGTCGTGGTCGAACATCTCGAACTCAACCAGCCCAGCCTCGACGACGTGTTTGCTGATGCAACTGGTTATCGCCTCGAAGGGGCCGACAATGCACCACAAGCCGGCTGATACCGCGCGACAGTTCGCTGCGTTGTCGCGCCGCTCAACATTGGCGATATTTCGGCAACCAGCAATCATCGCGCCGTCGCTCATCTTCCCGCTGTTTTTTGCCGCGCTGGGGTCGTCGTCGTTCAGTCGCGCCATCAGCCTGCCCGGGTTTCCCCAAGTGGATTCGTATCTGCAGTTCACGCTGGCGGGCACCGTAACCCAAGGTGTGTTGTTTGGCTCGGTCACTGGCGCCGCAGCACTGGCCACCGATATTCAAGACGGCTTTTTTGACCGCTTACTTGCCGCGCCAACATCGCGCACCTCTATTTTGTTTGGCCGCTTGGCCGGCAGTTCGGTGTTTGGTGGCTTGCAGGCACTCGTGTTTTTGCTGGTGCTCCTGCCGTTTGGTGTCACCGTGCAGGCCGGGGTACTGGGTTACGCGTCGATTGTGCTGGCTGGGTTTCTCACCGCGTTCGGCGTCGGTGCGCTCATGTCGGTGGTTGCACTGAAAACTGGTTCAGCAGAAGCAGTGCAAGGAACGTTTCCGATTCTTTTCATCTTGTTGTTTTTGTCGAGTGCGTTCTTTCCGCGCGAAACCATGAGCGGCGCCTACAGGCGTATCGCCGACTTCAACCCAATTTCATACATGGTCGAAGGCCAGCGATCGTTATCGATTGACGGCGTCTCGCTCACAGCAATGACCCAAACACTGCTGATCCCCACAGGGATTGCCGTGCTCACTACATTGCTGGCACTACGCCAACTCTCCGTACGCTTGGCAGCACGATGACCACCACCCGCAGCGTCGGCATTCTTGCCACTCGCAGTGTGCGCACCATCCGCCGTTTGCCGTCGGCATTCTTTCCGGCGCTAGCGATGCCCATTTTCAACATGGTGGTATTTGCCGGAACGTTCTTTGCCATCACCCAAATACCCAACTTCCCCACCGATCGCTCGATCAATTGGTATATGCCGCTTGGCATCATGATGGGCGCAGCTTTCGGCGGCGTCGGCTTGGGCTTCACCACAATTCGCGATATCGAAACTGGTTTTTACGATCGCCTGCGCATGTCGCCGACATCTCGCTTGTCGCTCATCCTCGGGCCACTGACTGGCACCCTCATTCGCGTGCTACTGATGACCACGCTGGTCATAGTGATTGGCATCGCCCTCGGTGCGCGATTCACTGGTGGGCTGCTCGGCGTGTTGTGTTTGTACATCAGCGCACTCGGCATCGCCACGATGGGTGCCGGCTGGGGCCTCGGCTTGGCATTCAAGTTCAAAGACATGCGTGGTGCAGCAATCATGCAGTTGTCGATTTTTCTCGTGATGTTCTTGTCGTCTGCCCAGGTGCCGCTCGAAGTGATGAGCGGCTGGCTGCACACCGTGGCCCGCATCAACCCAGCCACCAATATCTTGCGGCTGGCCCGCGTGGGCCTGGTCAACGAGTCGAGTGCCGACTATTTGTCATGGAATGCCATTTGGGGCGGGCTCGTGGCCGTGGTGGTCATGAGCGTGCTGTGCTTGGGTTTTGCCCTGCGAAACCTGCAAAAACTCAGCGATTAGACATACGACCCCCAGCGGGGCAATACTGCGCCTAGGGGTTCTGGGGTGAACCCCGTCACACGACGGAGGGTCATGATGAAAGTTTCCATCACCATCAACGGCGAAGCACAATCACACGAGGTTGAGCCGCGCACGCTGCTCGTGCACTACATCCGTGAGCAAGCGAAGTTGACCGGCACCAACATTGGTTGCGACACATCGAGTTGCGGTGCCTGCACGGTGCACCTCGACGGCGAAGCGGCCAAGAGCTGCACGATTCTGGCAGCCCAAGCCGATGGTGGTGCAGTGACCACCATCGAGGGTCTTGCCACAAACGGTGAAATGCACCCGATGCAAAAAGCATTCATGGAAAACCACGGTCTGCAGTGCGGTTACTGCACACCTGGCATGGTGATGGCCGCCATCGGTTTGTTAAACGAAAACCCGAAGCCCACCGACGACGAAGTTCGCCTCGGTCTAGAGGGCAACTTGTGTCGTTGCACCGGGTA